>LUOO01000029.1 GCA_001626765.1 Maritimibacter sp. REDSEA-S28_B5 | reverse complement strand
CCGAGACGCGGAACCGGTCGGTCACGTTGAACCGGCCCTGCACGTAGGCGCCCAGGTTCCAGGCGCTTTCCTCGGCGAAATAGACGGCAGATCCTTCACCGGTGATGTCGGTGACGTCGCGGTAGAAATCGACACCGGCCGTGATCGTGCCGTCGGACAGGGCGAACTCGTTTTGCGCCTTGCCCGTCAGGCTGGTCGCGATCCCGCGATAGGCGTCGGTCCGGCCCGTGAAGGGCGCCGTGTAGAGGTTCGTCGAGTTATAGGCCAGTTGCAGTGTCGGGTTCCACATCGGGTTGGTCCCGCTGCCGGTATAGGTGACGACCGCGTTCTGACGCGACAGCGCGTATTGTCGGGTCCCCGTATCCAGGACTCCGCCACGGACCATGCCGCCGAAATCGGCACGGTTGGGGCGCTCCGCGTCATCGCGGACCTGCTCGTAAGAGGCTTCGATGCGGCTGCCGTCGTTCAGGTTCAGCGCCACCTTGGCAAGACCGCTGGTCAGGGCCGTGCCCGAGCCGATGATATTCGCGCCGCTGGCGTCCTGACGGTTGCCGCCGCGAGCATATTTGCCGAACACGAGGTATTCCACGATCCCGGCGCGCCCATAAAGCGCGAGGCTGCTGGTGGAGGTGTTGCCACCCGTGTCGAACTCGGTCGAGACGCGGCCGCCGAAGGTCCGGCCCGCTTCCAGAAGGTCACCCACATCCTTCGTCTCAAAAGCGATGGCCCCTGCCATGGCGCCCGGACCGGCATCGGCAGGCGCGACGCCCGGCTCGACGCTGACGGCCCGCAGAAGCTCGGGGTCGATATAGGTGGTCGCGGTGTGGTGGAAAATCCGGTTATTCTGGCGCGCGCCGTCGATGGTAACGTTGAGGTTGTTCTCTTCGACCCCGTTCACGTAGATCTTCTGCGACACCGGAAGGGAACTGCCGACCTGGATGGTCGGCTGGCTGCGAAACACGTCCTGTAGGTCCCCAGGGCTGATCCGGGTCAGGTCTTCGTTGCTCAGACCCCCGGCGGTTGCCTGACCGCCAGCCGCCATTTGCGGGTCAGTCGGCCCGACAAGTTCGACATCCACGGTTTCGGGGTCTGCGACCGGCGTGGCCACCGGCACGGGTTGCGCTGTGGGCGCGGGGCTTGGGGACCGGGTTTCTGCCGATGTCGCGTCCGAACCCAGCACGATCGTCCCGAGGACGAAGGGTTCAGCAGCTTGACCGTAGGCGTGACTTGCAGAAAGCAGTGCGATGGCGGAAACCGCCAGTGATGGGTAGCGCATATGTCATCCTCAGTAGAATTTCTTGGCTAACTAAGGATTAGTCTGGCTACTCCGGGTCCGCTTACCGTCGCGCTCTCCGTGTTTCAAGAAACGAGAGTGCCGTCCCGGACCTCGACGCCCGCCTGTGACGGTTCTGCGACATGTCGCATCGGCACCCAATCCGGTATTCTGGTCGACGGCTGGCCTCCCCGTCACGGCCACGGGCGCGCGGGGCGAGTCACGATCAACGCGGCCCCGGTGATCGCCGCGACGCCGACCCATCCCAAGGGGCCAGGCAGCGTTGCAAAGAGCACGAGGTCAAAACCGATGGCCCAAAGCATCCCGGTGTAGTCATAGGGCGCGAGACGGGCGACGGGCGCGCGGGCGACGGCTTCGTTCGATGCGATGTGGCCGAGGCCGCCGATCAGACCGGCAGCCCCGAGCCAGAGCATCTGGGCGCCGGTGAGCGTGGCCCAGCCGAAGGGCAGGGTGGCAAGCCCCGCCACGCCCGAGACCAACGCGAAATAGAACGCGATGGTCGAGGCGCGTTCGGTGACCGTCATCCGCTTGGTATGGACCCGGACGAAGGCCATGCCTGTCGAGCGCAGCCCAAAGCAAGGCGACGACCCCGGCAAAGCCCAGCCCCACCGCCACGGGGACCCCGCGCCCGAGGCGTTCGCCAAGCAGCCACGCGGCCAGCGGCAGGGTGAGCACCGGGGCGAGATAGGCCAGTGCCTGCGCGTTTGCGACGGGCAGATACGCGAGCGACAAGAACGAACAAGCCATGGAGAACGCGCCAAAGAGCGACCGGGTGACGTGCAGGCCGGGACGCTTGGTCGTGAGGGCCACAGGCAGTTCCGAGCGCGCCGCCATGTAGATCAGGATCGGGACGAGCGCCACGAGCGAGCGCCAGACCATGATCTGCCCGACCGGCACGCCCTCGACCGCTGCGGCATGGACCGCCGCCGACATGGCGGTCATGAGGAACGTCGCCGCAAGGCGAAGCGCGATGCCGGGGAGAAGCGAAGGCTGAGTCATGCACGGTCTATTGCATGAAATGTTAGCGTTAACAATAAGCGGGCGAGCCCCCCGGATCAGGCCCGATGTCCGTAGGGTGCGCATTCATGCGCACCGTCCTGCCCCAAACCGAAAAGGCCCCGCAAACCGCAGGGCCTTCCCGATCTCAGATGCCGAACCCGATCAGTTCGGAATATCGCCTTCGATGCCTTCGACGTAGAAATCCATACCGGCGAGCGTGCCGTCGTCGGCGGTTTCACCTTCGGCGAGCCACGTGCTTCCGTCCTGCTTGTTGAGCGGGCCGGTGAAGGGGTGGTATTCGCCCGATGCGATCGCGTCTTTGAGCGCGAGGGCTTCCTCCTTTACTTCGGCAGGCACCGCGTCGGTGATCTCGCCGATGCCGACCATGCCGGCACCGATGCCGTCCCAGGTGTTGTCGCTTTCCCAGGTGCCGTCCATCACGGCCTTGGTGCGGGCGATGTAGTAGGGCGCCCAGTTGTCGATGATCGAGGAGACGCGCGGCATGGGGGCGTATTCGATCATGTCCGAAGCCTGACCGAAGGTATAGACGTTCCCCGCCTCCTGCGCCGCGGCCTGCGGGGCCGTCGAGTCGGTGTGTTGGAGGATCACGTCCGCGCCCTGTTCAATGAGCGCCTTGGCCGCGTCAGCCTCTTTCGCCGGGTCGAACCAGGTGTAGGCCCAGACGATCTTGAACTGGACGTCGGGGTTCACCTTCTTGGCGTGAATATAGGCCGAGTTGATGCCACGGATGACCTCGGGAATCGGGAACGAGCCGATGTAGCCCACGATGTTGGATTCCGTCAGATGCCCGGCGATGGTGCCCTGCACCGCGCGGCCTTCGTAGAAGCGGGCCGAGTAGACGCCCACGTTGTCGGCGGTCTTGTAGCCGGTGGCGTGCTCGAACTTCACGTCCGGGAATTTTTCGGCCACCGCGATGGTCGGGTCCATGAAGCCGAAGGATGTGGTGAAGATAAGGTCGGCGCCCGACAGCGCCATCTGGGTGATCGCGCGTTCCGCGTCGGCACCTTCCGGGACGTTCTCCTGGTACACGGTTTCGACCATGTCGCCGAATTCTTCCTCGAGCGCGAGACGGCCCTGGTCGTGTTCATAGGTCCATCCGCCGTCGCCCACCGGGCCCACGTAGATGAAGCCGACCTTGGTCTTGTCCTGCGCGACGGCGGCGGTCGCGAAGGCGAGGCCAAAGGCGGCCCCGGCGAGAAGTGTGGTGACAAGTTTCATGTCAGTCTCCCAGTTGGTTGTTGGTTGTGGGTTCAGGTTTCGTCACGGCTATCGTCCGCATCGCTGCGCCGGTCCCTGCTGCGGGGACGGACGTTGGTCTCGGCTTCCAGAAGCGCCGTGGTGACGATCGCGGCGGGGACGGCAAAGATCCCCAGCCCGATGAAGAGCATGAAGGTCGTCATGATCCTCCCGCCCGGCGTGATCGGGAACATGTCGCCATATCCGACCGTGGTAAAGCTCACCACCGACCACCAAAGCGCGGCGGGGATCGAGGAAAAGACCTCGGGCTGCGCGGGGTTCTCGAAAACGTAGATGCCGACCGCCGCCACGTAGAGCAGGAGCGCCGAGAGCACGCCCCAGACGACCAGCTCCGCACGCACCCGGCCAAAGGCGGTGGCGAGGCGATGGAGCGCAGGCGCGGTGTCGAAGAGCTTGATGAGCCTGAGAAGCCGCACGAGCCGGAGCACCCGGATCGCTTGTGTGGCGGGGAGGAAGAGAAGCAACGCGGGCAGCCACGCGAGCAGGTCGATGATCCCCCAGAAACTCAGCGCATAGTCGCGCTTGCGTGGGGCTGACAGCAGCCGGACCATGTATTCTGACGCAAAGACAAAGATGATTACGTCCTCGAGGACCTGCAGCGTAAACTGCCAGCCGCGCGGCAGCCCCGGCACGGTTTCTACCGCGATGGCGAGGGCTGAAAGCACGATCAGCCCGTCCAACGCAAAGGCGACCGAGCGCCCCAGTCGCGGGTGCGTCCCGTCGAGAATGGCTAGAACTTCCTGTCGCTGCACGGCTCCCCCCGAAGCTGCCCCTGGTCTGTGTCGCTGGTTCAGTGGGAAGCATGGAACACCCGCCCGAGCGACCCCGGCGCACCATGGTTGCCGCGGATCGAGATGATGACAAGGACAAGGATCGTGATGACATAGGGCGACATCGACAGATACTCGACCGGGATGGAAGACCCGGCGGCCTGAAGGTTGAGTTGCAGGACCGTGATGCCCCCGAAGAGGTAGGCGCCCAGAAGGATGCGCCACGGACGCCAGCTTGCAAAGACGACGATGGCGAGCGCGATCCAACCCGCGCCGGCCGTCATGCCCTCGACCCATTGCGGCACGCGCACGAGGCTCACGTAGGCTCCGCCGAGGCCCGCCATGGCGCCGCCAAAGGCGATGGCGGCAAAACGCACGGTCTTGACCTTGTAACCCAGCGCATGGGCCGCGTTGTGGTTTTCCCCCACCGCGCGCAGAATGAGCCCTGCGCGGGTGAAGGTGAGCAGATACCAGACCCCGGCCACGATGAGGATCGAGACATAGACCATCGGGTCATGGCGAAAGAGCACCGGACCGACAAAGGGTATTTCCGACAGGCCGGGAATATGCAGTTTCGCGAAGCCGGGGGCCTTCATCCCTACATAGGGCTTGCCGATGAGCGAGGAGAGGCCAAGGCCGAAAAGTGTGAGGCCAAGGCCCGTGGCGACTTGGTTCGAGAGCAGGACCTGGGTGATGATCGCAAAGATCATCGACAGCGCCGCACCTGCGAGGGCGGCGACGGCGAAGCCCGCCCAGCTCGACCCGGTGTTGACCCCGATGGCAAAACCCACCACCGCGCCGGTGATCATCATTCCTTCGACGCCCAGATTGAGGACGCCTGCCTTTTCCACGACCATTTCGCCCAAGGCGGCGAGCAGGATCGGGGTCGAGGCCACCATGAGCGATGCGATGAGGAGGATCGGGTTGATCGAGCCGAAGTCCATCAGAGGTCTTTCTCGTGGAGGGGGCGGGCCGGGGCGCTGCCCCGGACCCCGAAGTATTCTTGAAGCAGTGAAGCAGGGGTCATGTCGCCACCTCCGGCGTGCCGATGCGGATGCGGTAGTTGGCAAAGACGTCCATCGCGAGGAGGAAGAAGAGGAGCATCCCCTGAAAGAGCTGAATCGCGGCGGCGGGCATGCCGAGCATGAGTTGCGCAAGCTCGCCGCCGATATAGGTCAGCGCCATGAGCAGGCCCGCGAGCAGGATGCCAATGGGGTGGAGGCGGCCGAGAAAGGCGACGATGATCGCTGTGAAGCCATAGCCCGAGTTGAAGTCGATCGAGATCTGGCCCGCGGGGCCCGAGACCTCGAAAAGGCCCGCGAGACCGGCAAGCGCGCCCGCGGTGCCGAGGCAGAAGATGATGAGCCGGCTGGGTGAGACGCCCGCGAAACGGGCCGCGCGGGGCGCCTCGCCGGCGAGGCGGATCGCGAAGCCCATCTTGTGCCGGGTCATGAGCACATAGGCGAAGATGACGGCGATCAAGGCGGCGACGACGCCCCAGTGCATCCCGGTGTTCGCGATGATCTCGGTATTGGAGGCCGCCGGATAGTCGCGCGCGAGGTTGCGCGAGCCGGGAAAGCCCATGCCCTCGGGGTTTCTGAGAAGGCCCGAGGAGACCGAGGCGAGAATGTTCTCGGCCACGTAGACCAGCATGAGTGACACGAGGATCTCGTTCGTGCCGAAGCGCGTCTTGAGGATCGCAGGGATCATCGCCCAGGCCCAGCCGCCGAAGCCGCCCGCGAGCACCATGAAGGGGAAGATGAGCGGACTTTCGGACGGGTAGAAGGCAAGGCCCGCACCTGCACCGACCACCGCGCCCATGATGTATTGCCCTTCGGCCCCGATGTTCCAGATGCCAGCCTTGAAACCGAGCGCGAGGCCCGTCGCGATCAGGATGAGGGGGGCCGCCTTGACCAGAAGCTGGGGGCGCGAATAGGGGCCGAACTGCGGATCGAAGAGCGGGTCCCAGAAGATCGTGCGGATGGCCTCTAGCGGGTTCGCGCCGAGGATGGCGAACATGATCCCGCCCGCGATCATCGTGGCGATCACGGCCATGACCGGAGTGAGGGCCGCGAGCGTGCGCGAGGGCGCCGCGCGTTTTTCAAGCCGGATCAGGCTCATGCGGGGACCTCCTGCGCAGTTCTGGGGGAGTCCTCGGCATGCGCCTCGTGCATGTCATGCGCGCCGCCCATCATGAGGCCGATCTCGTCGACCGTCAGCCCCTTGGCAGGCACAGCGCGGGCAAGGCGGCCCTCGTTCAGTGCCGAGAAGCGGTCGGAGATCTCCATGAGCTCGTCGAGGTCCTGCGAAATGACGATCAGCCCCGCGCCCTCAGCCGCGAGGTCGAGGAGCGCCTGCCGGATCGCGGCGGCGGCCGAGGCATCGACGCCCCATGTGGGCTGGTTCACGACAAGCACCGTGGGCCGTTGCAGAATTTCCCGCCCGATCACGAATTTCTGGAGGTTGCCGCCAGACAGCGCGCCCGCGGCGGTTTCGGTCCCCGGCGTGCGCACGTCGAAGCCCTCGATGATCTTCTTCGCGAAGGCGCGCGCCTTGGACCAGCCGACGAAGCCGTTCCTGGTCAGCTTCTCGCGGATGTCGCCGGTGAGGAGCGCGTTTTCGGTCAGGCTCATCTCGGGGGCTGCCGCATGGCCCAGCCGTTCCTCGGGTGCGGCGAGCAGACCCAGCCTGCGCCGCGCGTTGGGACCCAATCGCCCGATGGGCTTGCCCGAGAGCGTGACCGCGTTCGCCGCCGACAGCCGTTCGCCCGACAGCGCGCCGAGCAGCTCGTCCTGACCGTTGCCCGCGACACCGGCGATGCCGAGGACTTCGCCCGCGCGCAACTCGAGCGACACGCCCTTCAGCGTGGTACCGAATTGCGAGGCGGCGGGAAGGGTGAGGTCGTTGACGGTCAGCAGCACCTCACCCGGCGCGGTGGTGTCGCGCGAGGGGGTGTGGAGCACCGTGCCCACCATCATCTCGGCCAGTTCTCGCGCGGATTTCTCGCGCGGGTTGGCGGCGCCAACGACCTTGCCCAGCCTCAGCACCGTGGCCCGGTCGCAGAGCGTGCGGATTTCTTCGAGCTTGTGGGAGATATAAAGGATCGCGGTGCCCTCGGACGAGAGCTTGCGCAGCGTCTCAAACAGGATCTGCACTTCCTGCGGGGTGAGCACCGAGGTCGGTTCGTCCATTATGAGGAGCTTGGGGTTCTGAAGCAGGCAACGGACGATCTCGACCCGCTGACGTTCGCCCGCCGACAGATCGCCCACCCGGCGGGAGGGGTCGAGGGGCAGGCCATAGGCTTCGCTCACCTCGCGGATGCGGGCGGCGAGTGCGCGCATCCTTGGCGGGTTGTCCATGCCCAGCGCGATGTTCTCGGCCACGTCGAGTGCGTCGAAAAGCGAGAAGTGCTGGAACACCATGGCCACGCCGGAGCCACGCGCGGCATGGGGGTTCGCGGGTTCATAGGTGGCGCCGTTCACCCGCATCGCGCCCCGATCGGGTTTGACGAGGCCGTAGATCATCTTGACCAGCGTGGATTTGCCCGCGCCGTTTTCGCCAAGCAGCGCATGGACCTCGCCCGGCATGATCTGGAACGAGACATTGTCGTTCGCGACGACGCCGGGGTAGGCCTTGGTCAGCCCCTCAAGCGCCAGATACGGCGTGCTCATCGCGATCCCCCAATTGTCCCGTCATGCGGCTCCCCAAAGCCACGTCCGACGCTATTTGCGCGGCCACCCCCAGCGCAATCACGGCCGGATGTTTCCCAAGCGTCTTGTCCCCGATGGGGCAGCGAATCCGCTCAATTTCTGTGCGCGCATGTCCGGCCTGCTGCAAACGCGAGCGAAAGCGTGCCCATTTCGTATGCGACCCGATCAGGCCAAAACGCGTGAACCCATGGGATAGCCCCGCATCGCAGAGCGCGAGGTCGAGGGCATGGGAATAGGTCAGCACCACGTGATGCGCGTCTTTGGGGGCAAGTCGCATGGCTTGTGCAAGCTCGGGGGCGGGCAGGGCGGTGACGCCTGCGGGGATCGTGTCGGGGAACCGTTCGGGTCCGGTGTCGAGCCAGGTGAGGGCAAGTTGCGGCAGCGGCGACAGGGCCGCGACCAGCGCCCGGCCCACGTGGCCCGCGCCCCAGATCCAGACCGGCGTGCGGGCCGTCAGGATGGGTTCGATCATCCAGCCGCCGATCAATTCGGGCCGGGGCAGGCCCGTCGCCCCAGATCCGTTCCTTGCCTCGGCCAGCAAACGCGACACCGCAAGCGGCATCTCGGCATCCAGCGTCGCGCGGGCGTGAATACGGCCCGTTGGCGCGACCTCGTATGCCTCCCACAATAGCTTGACCCGACCGCCGCAGCACTGGCCCATATCGGGGCCAAGCGAAAGCGTCTGGGTCCGGCGCAGCACACCGTCCGCCAGCATCTTTCGGGCGATATGGACCGCTTCGAACTCCAGCGTGCCGCCGCCGATGGTGCCCTCTTGCCCGGCGCCAAAGTCGTCCTCCCAGACCGTCACCGACGCGCCGACCTCTCGCGGGGCCGAGCCGTGAACCTCGGCCACGACGATCCGCACGACGCGGCCATGGGCTGCGATCAGGTCAGCCAGTCTGACGGCGTCGAGGCTCACGTCAGCATCCTTTGCGCGGCGTGAAACACACGCTCGGGCGTCGCGGGCGCATCGAGGTCGGGGTAGGCCCCGTTTTCAGTCGGGCCAAAGGCGCCGATCGCATCCGACAGCGCGAGAAAGGCCGAGATGCCGAGCATCAGGGGCGGCTCGCCCACGGCTTTCGACCGATAAATCGACGGCACGTGGTTTTCGCCATCCCAGAGCGCGACGTTGAACACCTCGGGCCGGTCCGAACAGGCCGGGATCTTGTAGGTGGACGGCGCGTGGGTGCGCAGCACCCCCTTGTGGTCCCAGACCAGCTCTTCCGTGGTCAGCCAGCCCGCGCCTTGCACATAGCCGCCCTCGATCTGGCCGACGTCGATCGCGGGGTTCAGCGACTTGCCCACGTCATGCAGGATATCCACGCGCAGGATGCGGTTTTCGCCGGTCAGACGGTCGACGGCCACTTCGGTGATCGCCGCGCCATGGGCAAAGTAGTAGAACGGATGGCCCTTGCCGATGGTGCGGTCCCATGAAATCTCGGGCGTCGCGTAGAAGCCGGTCGAGGACAGGCTCACGCGGTTTTCGTGGCACATCCGCGCCACCTCGGCGAAACGCCAGACCTTGTCGCCCGCGATGACCTTGCCGCGCGCAAACTCCACCGCCTTGGGGCGCACGTCCGCCATCGGACCCACGAGCCGCGCCATGCGCCTGCGTATCTCGTCCACCGCATTGGCGACCGCCATGCCGTTGAGGTCCGATCCCGAGCTTGCCGCCGTGGCCGAGGTGTTGGGCACCTTGCCCGTATCGGTCGCGGTGATGCGCACCCGGTCCATGCCGATGCCGAAACCCGTC
Source organism: Maritimibacter sp. REDSEA-S28_B5 (assembly GCA_001626765.1). Classification (GTDB taxonomy): domain Bacteria; phylum Pseudomonadota; class Alphaproteobacteria; order Rhodobacterales; family Rhodobacteraceae; genus Maritimibacter. The sequence goes on along the minus strand of LUOO01000029.1, from coordinate 32,458 downwards.
GCCGCCACCTGCGCGACCTTCTGGAACAGCCCCTGTCCCATCTCGGTCCCACCGTGGTTGATCGTCACCGACCCGTCGGCATAGACGTTCACCAGCGCGCCCGCCTGGTTGAGATGTGTAAGCGTGAAGCTGATCCCGAATTTGACCGGCGTCAGCGCAATCCCCTTCTTGACCACGTCATTGCCCGCGTTCCACTCGGCAATCGCGGCTTTTCGTCCGGCGTAATCGGCGGTCTTGGCCAGCGCCTTGACCATGTCTGGCAGTATGAAGCCGCGCACGGGTTGGCCATAGGGCGTCTCCTGCACCCGGCGCTTGTTGTAGAAGTTGATCTGCCGGATTTCGAGCGGATCGCGGCCCAGCGTATGGCCGATGTGATCCATCACCCGCTCGATCCCCATGATCCCCTGCGGGCCGCCGAACCCGCGAAACGCCGTGGCGCTGGCCGTGTTGGTCTTCAGCCGATGGGAGGTAATCCGGATATGCGGAACGAAATAGGCGTTGTCAGCGTGCAGCATCGCGCGGTCTGCCACCGGCAGCGACAGGTCGGCCGACCAGCCGCAGCGCACGAACTGGTCGAACTCGACCGCGACGAGCTTGCCCTCGGGCGTGACGCCCGCCTTGTAGGCGATGCGGAAGTCGTGCCGCTTGCCGGTGATCGCCATGTCGTCGTCGCGGTCATAGCGCATCTTGCAGGGGCGGCCCGTCGCCGCCGCCGCGATGGCACAGGCGATGGCGAGCGCGTTGCCCTGGCTCTCCTTGCCGCCGAAACCGCCGCCCATGCGCCGGGTTTCGACCCGGATCGCGTGGAAGGGAAGCGCCAGCGCCTCGGCCACCTTGTGCTGGATTTCGGTCGGATGCTGGGTCGAGGTGAGAAGCACCATGTCCCCGTTGTCCTGCGGGGTGGCGAGGCTGATCTGGCCTTCGAGGTAGAAATGCTCCTGACCGCCGATCTCGATCTCGCCCTCGATAACCCGGGCCGCCTCGGGCATCGCTGCCGCGACATCACCTCGTGACCAGGTGATCGGCCCGCCCTCGAAATAGGACTTGGCCGCGAGCGCCTCGTCGATGGTGAGGATCGGGGTCTTTTCCTCAATCTCGACCTTGCCCCGCGCGGCGGCGACCCGTGCGGCCCGGTGCGAGGTGGCCACGACGAGGAAGATGGGCTGCATGTGGTAACGCACCTCGCCCTCGGCCAGAAGCGGCTCGTCATGGGCGGCGGTCGAGATGTCGTTCACATGGGGCAGGTCGGCGGCGGTCAGCACCGCGACCACGCCCGGCGACTGGCGCACGTCGGACAGGTCCATGGCGGTGATGATGCCGCGCGCGACGTGCGAGGTGCCAAAGGCCAGATGCAGACAATTGGCGGGCACTGGCACGTCGTCGATGTAATAAGCCGCGCCTGTCACATGGAGCGGGCCCGAGTCGTGGGGAAGCGGTTTGCCGACGCTCATGCCCGGACCTCCCGCACGCTGGTCAACTGCCCCTCGAGGTCGAGGAAGTAGCGTTCCAGCAGGTTCGCCGCCGTCTCCAGCCGGTAGGTGGCCGAGGCGCGCATGTCGCTCATCGGTTTGAAATCCGCCGCAAAGGCCCATTTCGCCTCGCGCACCGTCTCCATCGTCCAGGGTTTGGACATGAGCGCGGCCTCGACCGCCTCGGCGCGCTTGGGCACGCCCGCCATGCCGCCGAAGGCGATCCGGGCCGAGGTCACGCGGCCATTCTCGACACCGACGTTGAATGCACCGAGCACGGCGGAAATGTCCTGATCGAAGCGTTTGGACAGTTTGTAGACCCGGAACCGGTTCGGCCCGCTGTCGCGCGGAATCACTACGGCCTCGACGAACTCGCCCTCCGCCAAATCCTGCTTGCCGTACTCGAGGAAAAAGTCCTCGAGCGGCATTTCCCGCATGTCGTCGCCGCGCCGCAACTGGAGCGTCGCGCCTAGCGCGATGAGCGCGGGTGGGGTGTCCCCGATGGGTGAACCGTTGGCGATGTTGCCGCCCACGGTCGCGGCAGCGCGGACCTGTGCGCTCGCGAAACGGTCGAGCATGGCGGCGAAGCTCGGATGCAGGGGCGCAATGGCCAGCCGCAGCGCCTCGACGCTCGCAGCGGCCCCGACCCGGATCATGTAGGGCGCCATCTCGATCCGGCGCAGCTCCTCGATCTGGGAGACGAAGATCACCGGGGCGATGTCGCGGTGCTGCTTGTTGACCCAAAGCCCCACGTCCGTCGCCCCGGCGACGATGGTCGCCTGCGGATAGGTCATGCGCAGTTCGGCGAGCGCCGCCACGGTCGAAGGCTGGAAATCGTTGGGCATCGGTCCCGTTGCGGGACCCGGCGGCAACTCGCGCAGCCATTTCGGCACCGGGCGCCGCGCAGCGTTTTCGGCGGCGCGGATGATCGGCGCATAGCCCGTGCAGCGGCACAGATTGCCCGCAAGCTGGCGGTCGTGATTGGTCTCGCCCGCGATTTGCCCGGCGGCAAGGGACACGACGAAGCCTGGCGTGCAGAACCCGCACTGGCTGCCGTGATGTTCGACCATCGCCGTCTGCACCGGGTGCATGTCGCCCGTGGGCGAGGCGAGGCCTTCGACCGTGGTCAGCGTCTTGCCGTTGATCTGGGGCAGGAACAGGATGCAACCGTTGAGCGCCCGTGTGCCGGTGTCATCCGTCACCATCACGGTGCAGGCCCCGCAGTCGCCCTCGTTGCAGCCTTCCTTGGTCCCCGTCAGCCCCCGGCCTTCGCGCAGCCAATCCAGCACGGTCGTCGTCGGATCGACGCCCGTCAGCGACACGGTCTCTCCATTGAGAAGAAACGCGATATCCATCCCGTTGTCCCGCCGCTTTACCTCTTGTCCGATTTCGGACTCTCGATGCGGCGTAGAGAGTCCCGGTTCCGAAGCAGGAAAGCCGAGATTTTGGGCGCTGTCTACCCAATGGGCGGTGAAACGCCCGCGAAATGGGCTGGATGGTTCAGGGAAACCGCCTCTGGCTTGGGCATTTCTCTGGGGGGTGCCGGAAATTTGGGCTGGTCATAAGCCACTTGATCGTTTGGACGAAACGGGACGGCGCGGTTGGCGACAACGGCCTCGGGTCAAGCCCGGGGCGAGCGTTCTGTGTGGAAAGTCAAATTCCTTGCGCCAAGGCATCCAACTGGTCGAGCGCCGCACCCCAACCCAGTTCAAAGCCCATTTCCGCGTGTTTTTCCTTGGTCGCCACGTCGCCGTGCAGAGCGCGGGCCACGATCCGCGTCCCGGCCTCGACCGCCTCGAGCAGGTAGACTCCGGTCATGAACCCGCCGTCCCGCGGTCGAAACCCCGGTCCCATCGCGTCGCTAAAGGCAAACGCGCGCCGGGGTTCGGCCACCAGCACGCAACCCGGCCCCTCATCCTGCACCTCGCCCTCGGGACCATACATCGGCGTGTGAAAGATGCCGCCCGGCTCTGCCTCGATCACCGCGCCGCGCACCTGCCAGGGCACCGGGCAGAACCAGCGTTCGAGAAGCGCCGCCTCGGTCAGGCAGCGCCAGACAACCGCAGGCGAGGCCCCGATCACCCGCGTGATTTCCAGATCTGTCTCCGGGTTGAACTCGTCAATGCGCATCATGCGTCCTCCATCATCGCGACGAGTTGATCCAGTTGCGCACCGACACCGCCTGCACGCATCTTTGCCCCGTCGGAGGGTGGGAAATAGGCCCCGCGTTCGGTATAGGTAAGCCGCGTTCCGCCCTCGGTCGGCGCGAATTCTACCGTCACCAGACTGGCCGAATGCACCCGTCCGTCCCATGCCATCGAATAGGCATAGGCGATTCGCTCGTTTTCCTGAATGTCGAAATAGGTCGTGGCATTGGCGTGCAGGCCCGCGCCCGGTCCCTCGGTGATCTCGAAGGTGCCGCGCTCGCCGCCGCCGACCCGGAAATCCACCCGGTAATCGGATTTGCCCGTCCCGGGGCCTTCGGTCACGAACCACTGCCGCTTGAGGTCCTCTTCGGCAAAGGCGCGAAACACGCTGGCGGGCGTGGCCGCGATGGTGCGGGTCAGGGTGAATTCGTCGTGGTCGATGCTCATGGTGTCCTCCTTTGGACATGGCTTCCTCGTGCCCCGGCCCGCCGCTCCCAGATGCGTTTCTGGGTGGTGAGCCAGTCCTCCACGGGCGCAAAGGCTTCGGGTGTCATGCTGACGATCCTCTGCCGTCCCTCCTTGCGCGTCGTGACCAACCCCGCCTCCTCCAGCCGTTCGACATGGCGCAGGAAGGTGGGAAGCGCCATGTCATGGGGCGCGGCAAGCTCCTTGATCGGGGCCTCGCCCGCGACCAGCCGTTCGATCACGGCCCGGCGAGTCGGATCGGCAAGGGTCGCAAAGAGAAGGTTCATTTGGTTAGTCATGGGGCTAACTAAACCCAACCACGACGGCGCGTCAATTGAAAGTTAGTCTCGCGGCTAACTTAACGCAGGGCGCGCCGTTGCCGGTCGGTGTCCAGTCCGCGCGGACCTTTCATAAGTCATTGACAGGAAAGGAAACCCTTGCCGCGGGGCAGGTTTCGCTCCCCTGAGGCGCCCTAACCTGCCAAAATCTGCTCCAGAACCGGCAAACCCTCTTCCCAACCGATCAGGGGCGAGGCGACCGCCGCCTCAGGGTGCATGAGTCGCGCCTCGAGCCGCGTGCCCGATGCGATTTCGTGGAACTCGACGATCAACGTCGCGGGTGCCTGCGTCCCGGTGGGGCGATAGTCGCCCGCGAGCGCCGTGGTCACGGCGAACAGCCGGTTCTCCTCGGCCTCCAGCACGCAGCAATTGATCGTCTCGAGTCGCGCGCCCGCCCGTGCATGGGTCAGGTCGAACCGCCCGCCGCGCCGGGGTTCCACCAGCGCCGACGCAAGCTCGACCCCGCCTGGCCGGAACCAGTGGACCAGCGTCGCCCCATCGCTGAAACCCCGCCACAGGTCTCCGACCGGGGCCTTGAGATAACGTGTCACGCGCATTTCCGAGGTCGGACCGGGATGGAAACCCGCGCTGCCGAAGGGGCCGGGGTGGGGATGTGCGGACATGCTGCCTCTCGTCTGTCTTGATGTTCTGGCGCGGGTCGTCTGATCGGACCATCGCGGCTATTTCCCCAAGATGGGCGGCGGCGCCGAGTCGGGACAACAAGATTTCGCGCAGGGCCGCCGTCTTGGCTTGCCCCCGCCGACGGGGGGCTTACCTTGGGCGCATGGCTGCCGATCCCCGATTCATTCATCTCCGCGTTCACTCCGAATACTCGCTTCTCGAGGGCGCCGTTCCGGTCAAGAAACTGACGGGCCTGTGCGAAAGCATGGACATGCCGGCCGTCGCATTGACCGACACGAACAACATGTTCGCGGCGCTCGAATTTTCCGTGACCGCGAGCGGTGCGGGGCTGCAACCCATCGTCGGTTGCCAGATCGACGTGGCCTATGAGCCGCCCGTGCCCGGCGAACAGCCCAAGGCGCCCGCGCCTGTGGTCCTGCTGGCGCAGAGCGAGCAGGGCTATGAAAACCTGATGAAGCTCAACTCCTGCCTCTACGTCGACAAGCACGGCGGTCTGCCGCAGGTCACGATCGAGGAGCTGGAAAGCTACGCTGAAGGGTGCATCTGTCTGACCGGCGGACCGCTTGGCCCCGTGGGAATGGTGCTCCAGACCGGCAACCGTGGCCGGGCCGAGGCGCTGATGCAGCGGTTTCACGCAATCTACGGCGACCGGCTTTATATCGAATTGCAGCGCCACCCCGGCGAGGGTGGGCGCACGACCGAGGCTGAGCAAAAGACCGAGCGCGGCTTTGTCGAAATGGCCTATGCGATGGACATCCCGCTGGTCGCGACGAATGACGTCTATTTTCCCAAGTCCGATCTTTACGAGGCCCACGACGCGCTCATCTGCATCGCCCAGGGCGCCTATGTCGACCAGCAGCAGCCGCGCCGCCGCCTGACGCCGCAGCATTACTTCAAGTCGCCGCAGGAGATGGCGACGCTCTTCGCCGACCTGCCCGAGGCTCTGGAGAACACGGTCGAAATCGCCCGACGCTGCGCCTTCAAGACCTACAAACGCGACCCGATCCTGCCGAAGTTCGCCGAGAACGAGGTGGCTGAACTGCGCCGTCAGGCCAACGAGGGCCTGCAAGCGCGCCTCGCCGTGATCCCCCACGCCGTGTCGGTCGAGGAATACCAGAAGCGTCTCGATTTCGAGCTTGATATCATCGAGGGCATGGGCTTTCCCGGCTACTTCCTCATCGTGGCCGACTTCATCAAGTGGTCCAAGGAACAGGGCATTCCCGTGGGTCCGGGCCGAGGGTCCGGTGCGGGCAGCCTCGTGGCCTATGCGCTGACCATCACCGACCTTGACCCGCTGCGCTATTCGCTGCTCTTCGAGCGCTTCCTGAACCCGGAACGGGTGTCCATGCCTGACTTCGACATCGACTTCTGCATGGACCGGCGCGAGGAAACGATCCGCTACGTGCAGGAGAAATACGGGCGCGACAAGGTGGGGCAGATCATCACCTTCGGTGCGCTTCTGTCCAAGGCCGCTGTGCGTGACGTGGGCCGGGTGCTGCAAATGCCCTACGGCCAAGTGGATCGGCTGTCCAAGCTGATCCCTGTCGAGGGCGTCAAACCCGTGTCCATCGCGCAGGCGCTGAAGGACGAGCCGCGCCTGCGGGAAGAGGCGCGGGCGGAGGAGGTCGTGAACCGGCTGCTCACCTACGCCCAGCAGGTCGAAGGCTTGCTGCGCAACGCCTCGACCCACGCGGCGGGCGTGGTGATCGGGGACCGGCCCTTGGATGCGTTGGTGCCTTTGTATCAGGACCCGCGCTCGGACATGCCCGCGACCCAGTTCAACATGAAATGGGTCGAACAGGCGGGGCTGGTGAAGTTCGACTTTCTGGGGCTGAAGACGCTGACCGTCATCCAGAACGCGATGGACCTGATCGCCGGGCAGGGGCGTGACCTGCACATCGCGCCCGACGGCACCCAGCTTTACGTGCCCGCCGAGGGGGCCGAGAACCAGATCAACGCGATCCCTCTGGACGACGAGCGCACCTATCAACTCTACGCCGCCGCCAAGACTGTCGCCGTGTTCCAGGTGGAAAGCACGGGCATGATGGACGCGCTCCGGCGCATGAAACCGACCTGCATCGAGGACATCGTGGCGCTCGTCGCGCTCTACCGTCCCGGTCCGATGGAAAACATCCCGGTCTATTGCGAGGTCAAGAACGGGCTGCGCGAGATCACATCCGTGCATCCCTCCATCGACCATATCCTTGCCGAAACCCAAGGCATCATCGTCTATCAGGAACAGGTGATGCAGATCGCGCAGGTCATGGCCGGGTATTCCCTTGGCGGCGCCGACCTTCTGCGCCGCGCGATGGGGAAGAAGATCAAGGAGGCGATGGACGCCGAGCGCCCGAAATTCGAGGAAGGCGCGGCCAAGAACGGCGTCGACAAGAAAAAGGCGTCGGAGGTTTTCGACCTTCTCGAGAAATTCGCGAACTACGGCTTCAACAAATCCCACGCCGCCGCCTATGCGGTGGTGTCCTATCAAACGGCGTGGCTCAAGGCCAATCACCCGGTCGAGTTCATGGCCGGTGTCATGAACTGCGATATCCACCTCACCGACAAGCTGGGCGTCTATGCCGAAGAGGTCCGGCGGGGGCTGGGCATCGAGATCGTGCCGCCCTGCGTGAACCGCTCGCTGGCCACCTTCAGCGTGGATCAGGGCCGGGTCGTCTATGCGCTGGGCGCGCTCAAGAACGTGGGTCTCGAGGCGATGAAGCTCATCGTCGAGGGGCGGCGCGGTGGGGGCGAGGCCCCGGATCAAGTCCGGGGCGCGACGTCGGGCGGGCCCGATAAGCCTTTCGTCAACCTCTACGACCTCGCCCGCCGGGTGGACCTCAAACGCGTCGGCAAGCGCCCGATGGAGATGCTGGCGCGCGCCGGAGCCTTTGACGAACTCGACGGGAACCGCCGCCGGGTGTTCGAAAGCCTCGACGCGCTGGTGGGCTACTCCGCCGCGATCCACGAACAGCGGGCGTCCAATCAGGTGTCGCTCTTTGGCGAGGCGGGCGACGACCTGCCCGAACCGCGCCTGTCCAACGCCCCCGACTGGCTCCCCAACGAACGTCTGGCCGAGGAGCACAAGGCGATCGGATTTTATCTGTCCGGCCACCCGCTTGACGACTACATGCCCGCCTTGAAGCGCAAGGGCGTGCTGACGCTTGAAGAACTGGCGAAAAAGGCCGAGCGCGGGCCGTGCGTGGCCAAGATCGCCGGGGCCGTGGCCGCCAAGCAGGAACGCAAGTCGGCCAAGGGCAACCGCTTCGCCTTCGTCGCCATGACCGACCCCACGGGCGCTTGCGAGATCACGGTGTTCTCGGAAACGCTCGAGGCCAACCGCCAGTATCTTGAAACCGGCTGCAACGTGGTCGTGACCGTCGAGGCGACGATGGAGTCCGAACAGCTGAAACTCTTGGCCCGGTCGGCGGCTCCGGTGGACACGGTGGTGGCCGACACGGGCGGCATGGCGCTGAAGGTCTTCGTCAACAACGCGGGCGTGGTGGCGACGGTGGCTTCGCTACTGGAGAGCGCGAAGGCGCAGGCCAAGGGCGCAAGGCCCGGCCCGGTGTCGCTGTGCCTGATGGACCCCGCGCTGCCGGGGGAGGTGGATATGGACCTCGGCGTCGAGTTCCCGCTCAACCCGCAGATCAAGGGGGCCTTGAAGAGCCTGCCGGGGGTTGTGCAGGTGGAGGAGGTTTAGGGGGTGAACGAGGACGCCCGTGAGCTTTACGATAGAGTGTTGACGCTGAAGAGTATGATTACCTCGGTGGCGACCGGTGGGGATATGCAAGATTGGGAGTTTCGCCTATTGCGAGATAGCCTTATTGGTGATCCCGACATACTTCCTCACGTTCCCAAGTTCATTCGACATAACGTGAATAGTCATGGCGTCTGGGAAGACATGAAAGCCTATCATTCCGGGAACGGTGCCTACGCTGCTCGAAGAGCGTATATTGCGAGAGAGTTTGTCCCTTTGCTGGATTTTCTCCAAAGTTCGCCTGCACCCGCTGACGCACATGTCGACGCAATTTTGGCGAGATATGACGGTCAGGCTGTCCGTGCAGTATGGAGTAAGTCTCTAGAACGGCGAGAAAGAGACCCGGAAGGCGCAATCACAGCGGCCCGCACTTTGCTCGAAGAAGTTTGTAAACATATTTTGGATGACGCCAAAGTCAGTTTCGATGACGGGTGGGATTTGCCCAAGTTATATTACCACGCGTCCTCTCAAATGAACCTAGCGCCCTCGCAACATTCGGAAGAGGTGTTCAAGAAGATTCTTGGAGGTTGCAACACGGTGGTAGAGAATTTGGGCGGCCTTCGAAACAAGATCGGGGATGCTCACGCGGGCGGCAGAGCAAGAGCAAGACCAGCGCCAAGGCATGCCGCGCTTGCGGTCAACTTAGCAGGCTCTATGGCGATGTTTCTTATCGAGACTTGGGAGGCGCGGGGCCAATGATGCTGGTGCAAGGCCTCCTCACCCCACCAAATCCGCCCCCTTCCGCAAATTCGTGAGCTTCTTCCACGTCACCTCCGGGTCAATCTTGCCATACCCGGCGAACGTCCCGAACCCGCAGTCCGTGGACGCCACGACCCGGTCTTTCCCCACGATCCCGACAAACCGCTCCAGCCGCTGCCGGATCAGCTCCGGGTGTTCGACGTAGTTCGAGCAGGTGTCGATGACGCCGGGGGCCAAGATCTTGTCGTCGGGCACGTCCGCATCGCGCCACACCGTCCATTCATGCTCATGACAGGGGTTCGCGCTCTCGAACAAAATCGTCTGAGGCCGCGCGGACAGGACCACGTCGATGACCTTCTCAAGCGGAATGTCGTGGTCGTGCGGGCCCTCGTAGTTGCCCCAGCACAGGTGCATGCGCATGCGGTCCGCCGGAAGCCCCTCGGTCGCGGCATTGAGCGCCTCGACGTTGGCCGCGGCGATCTTCACGAATTCGTCCTGTGACATGTCCTGGTAGCCGGTGTGGGCGGACATGGCGAGGTCCGGGCAGTCGAACTGGATGTCGAAGCCCGCGTCCAGAATGGCCTCATACTCGGGCCGCATCGCCGCCGCCAGATCGGCCAGATAGGCCTCGTGCGAGGGGTAGTACTTGTTCACCTGAAAGGCGGTGATCAGCCCCGGCGAGGCGGCGTTCATGAAGGCGCGGCCGGTGTCGCCCTCGGCCTCCCGCGCCTCTTTGAACCGCCGGATATCGTCCAGCGCCGGTTGCAGGTTCACGAGCTTCACCTCCCCGATGCAGGAGGCGCGGGTGAATTCCTGACTGCCCATGATGGCCGACAGCTTTTTCGCCAAATTCGGGTGCGCGGCCAGATCCTTGGCCGGTTTGCGGTCGATGTGGCCGCCGAAGCCCGAGAGGCGTTCCTGCATGTAGGTTGAATAGCCGACCTTGCCCAATTCGCCGTCCGAAATCACGGTCACGCCTGCGTCGCGCTGGTGGCGGATCGCGTCGCGAATGGCGTCGTCCACGGTCGCCTCGAATTCGGCCTCGTCGTAGGCCTCGTGGTGGTCCTTGGCGATGAGGAGTTTCGACAATTCGTCGCCGCGCGGCAGGGAGCCGACGTGAGTGGTTGCGATGGTCATGGAAGTCCTCCCCGAATGTGTCGCGCGCAACAGACCATCCAGGGAGGGGAAAGGCAACGCGGTTCGCGTCAGCCTTGATCGGATTTGGCTATAGCCTCGGCGGAGGCCAGACCCGGCGCCGTGGACTTGCCGCCGATCTTGTCGCGCACGGCGGTCTCGATAGCCGCGCCCACCTCGCCGTCGATCTGTTTCCAGTAGTCAAAGGCGCGCACCAGCACCTTTTCGGACACGCCGTCCGACAGGTGGCCCGCGACGTTGTCCACCAGCCGATCCCGCGCCGCGTCGTCCATCACCTCGCGAACGAGCGCATGGGCTTGGGAGAAGTCGTCGTCATCCTCGCGCAGAGTATAGGCCTGCCGCACCATGTCGCCGTCGGCGTGCCAGAGCCCCGCCTCGTGCTGATGCGGCTGCGCGGCCGGCCCGCCGTAGGAATTGGGCGCATAGACCGGATCGGTAACGGGCGCCGTGCGCCCTTCGCCATCCTTGGAGTAGCTGTGGACGGGCGACTGGGCGCTGTTCACCGGGATCTGCTTGTAGTTCACCCCCAGCCGCGCGCGGTGGGCGTCGGCATAGCTGAACCCACGGGCCAGCAGCATCTTGTCCGGCGACAGGCCCACGCCCGGTACCATGTTGTTGGGCTCGAACGCCGCCTGTTCGATCTGGGTGTGGAAATCGGTCGGGTTCTTGTTGAGCGTGAGCTTGCCCACCTCGATCAGCGGGTAGTCGTCATGCGGCCAGACCTTGGTCAGGTCGAAGGGGTTGATGCGGTAGGTCTTGGCGTCTTCATACGGCATGATCTGCCACGACAGAGTCCAGGAGGGGAACTCGCCCTTCGCGATATGGTCAAAGAGGTCGCGGCGGTGATAGTCGCCATCGCTTCCGGCCAGTTTGTCGGCCTCGTCCTGGCTCAGGTAGGCGTTGCCGTCTCCCTGATCGGTGTGAAAGTGGAACTTGACCCAGAACTTCTCGCCCGCGTCATTCACCAGCGAATAGGTGTGGGACGAATAGCCGTTCATCTCACGCCATGTGCGCGGAATGCCCCGATCGCCCATGAGATAGGCGACCTGATGGGCACTCTCCGGGCTGAGGGTCCAGAAGTCCCACTGCATGTCGTGGTCGCGCAGGTCGTTGTCGGCGCGGCGTTTCTGGCTGCGGATGAAGTGCTGGAACTTCATCGGGTCGCGGATGAAGAACACGGGCGTGTTGTTGCCCACCATGTCGAAATTGCCCTCGGTCGTGTAGAACTTGACCGAAAACCCGCGCGGGTCGCGCCATGTGTCGGGGCTGCCGCGTTCGCCCGCGACGGTGGAAAACCGCGCGACCACGTCGGTCTTGACGCCCTTCTGGAACACGGCGGCCTTGGTGTATTTCGATACGTCCTGCGTCGTCTCGAAGTAACCGAAAGCGCCGCCGCCCTTGGCGTGGGGCTGGCGCTCCGGGATACGCTCCCGGTTGAAGTTGGCCATCTGTTCGAGAAGGTAGTGGTCGTTGAGGACGATCGGGCCGTCAGGACCAATGGTCAGGGAATGTTCGTCGCTTTGAACGGGGATGCCTGCGTCTGTCGTCGTGGGGGGTGTCTTCTTGTCGGCCATGAGGTCCTCCGTCCGTCTTTCCGGTGCCAATGGTGTCGGAAACGAAACGCGGGCCGGGAATGTTCCAGCCTGTGTTTGGGCCGGCGCGGGACCCGACAATGTGCATACCTCGCACAAGACGGCGGGCAAAATGAACCTTTGCCCCGGATCGGTCGTTATCTGCGGGTAACGGGACAGGGTTCAGACATGACCAAGGACGATCTGCTGGGCAAGACGGTGGAAACGAAAACCGAGGCCGAAGAGGCGTTGGTCGAGGCGGAAGAGGAAGAAGAGATCCGCGAGGCGTCGAAACTGTCGCCTTCCACGATCTACGAGATCATCCGGCTCGACGGCGAAGAGGAACTGGATCGCAACAAGATGTCGCTCCTGTGGTCCGGTATATCCGCCGGGATCGTCATCTCCTTTTCCGTGCTTGGCGAGGCGATCTTTCGCACCTATCTGCCAGACGCGCCCTGGGCCTATCTCGTCGAGAACCTCGGCTATTCGCTCGGCTTCCTCGTCGTTATCACCGGGCGGATGCAGCTCTTTACCGAGAACACGATGACGACGGTGCTGCCGCTGCTCGAAGAGCCAAGCGTGCGCATGGTGCGCGCGTTCCTCGCGCTCTGGGGGATCGTGCTTCTCGCCAATGTGGTCGGCGCCTTTGCCGTGTCGACGTTCATCGCGTATGCGGGGGCGGTGCCGGACGAGATCATGCCGGCGCTGTTCGAGTTGTCGCATCACGCGACGTCTATGCCCGCCTCGCAAGGCTTTGCCCGGGGTATCCCGGCGGGCGTGCTGATCGCCGCCATCGTCTGGATGATGCCGCAGGCCAAATCCTCGAGCGTGACCATCGTCATCCTCTTCACATGGCTCATCGCGGCGGGGGATTTCACCCATATCATCGCCGGGTCGGTGGAAATGGCGTTGCTCGTGGTCACCGGGGACCTGCCGGTGGTCGATGCGGTGGGGCGGTTCTTCCTGCCGGTGCTCGCGGGGAACGTGGTCGGCGGGACGGTGATCTTCACCATGTTGGTCTACGGCCAGACCCGCCGCGACCGCCTGCGCCTGGCCAAAGAACGCGCCGAGGGGCGGCGGGCGTCGCCTCTGGTAGACTTTCGCTGATCAGTTTGCGGTGCGCGATTGGCGGCGTCCGATCGTGCGTATTTGGGGAAAGATGAAAGGGGCACGCGGTTTCCGGCCCCTTTGGCCTACCAATGCGGCGGTTTCTGGTCGGCGAGCGGGATGGTCCCGCCCATGTCCGCCTCGCGCGCGGCTTCGCGTTCCATGAGCATGGCGAGGCGGCGTGTCACCCGCTCCATCTCGCGGTCGTGGCGGGCGAGCACGTCGGACATATCCTCGATCGCGCGGGTCAGATGGGCGATCTGTTCCTCGAGGTCCGTGATCCGGTCGGATGTTGGGTCGGGCTTTGGTTGGGACATGGCTGCCTCCGCTGCTTGCTCCAACGCCAGATAGGCGCTAGACCCCGCGCGACGCAAGACGCGCCTTGACGCGGGCTTTGTCAGGCAGGATGGGACGTTCCATGGCGAAAGAGAAAAAGCAGCCCCGGCCCAAGGCGGAAACGCCCAAAGGCTTTCGTGATTACTTCGGTGCCGAGGTCGAGGACCGCCGCGCCATGCTGGACACGATCGCGGGCGTCTACCATCGCTATGGCTTCGACGCGCTGGAGTCCTCGGGCGTCGAGACGGTCGAGGCGCTGGGCAAGTTCCTGCCCGACGTGGACCGCCCGAACGAGGGCGTCTTTGCCTGGCAGGACGAGGACGAGCAGTGGATGGCGCTGCGCTATGACCTGACCGCACCGCTCGCCCGCGTCTATGCTCAGCACCGCAACGACCTGCCCACGCCCTATCGCCGCTATGCGATGGGGCCGGTGTGGCGCAACGAGAAGCCCGGTCCGGGGCGGTTCCGGCAGTTCTACCAATGCGACGCCGATACGGTTGGCACGGCGAGCATGGCGGCGGATGCCGAGATCTGCGCGCTCCTGTCGGATGCTTTGGAGGCCGTGGGGATTCCGCGTGGCGACTATGTGGTGCGTGTGAACAACCGCAAGGTTCTGAACGGCGTGCTGGAACAGGCGGCGAAGGTCATACCATACCCAGAAGGCGATAATCGCCGACAGACAATTGAGGCGGCGTGGTCCGAAGTAACCCGCGATGCCATCCTGCGCACCATCGACAAGTTCGACAAGGTGGGCGAGGCGGGGGTGCGCGAGCTTCTGGGCAAGGGGCGCTTGGACGCCTCGGGCGCCTATATCGACGGGGTCGGGCTGGAGGCCGCGCAGGCCGAGCCGGTGATCCGGTTCCTGACGTCCAAGGGCGCGGACAACGCCGAGACGCTTGCGAACCTGCTGGGGGCCGTGGGCGAGAGCGAGACCGGCAAGGCGGGCGTCGCCGAACTGGGCGAGATCGCCGATCTCCTCGCCGCCCAAGGCTACGGCCCCGACCGCATCGTCATCGACCCCTCGGTCGTGCGCGGCCTTGGCTATTACACTGGGCCGGTCTTCGAGGCGGAACTCACTTTCGAGATCCTCGACGAAAAGGGCCGCCCGCGTCAGTTTGGCAGCGTGGCAGGCGGCGGTCGCTACGATGATCTCGTCGCGCGCTTCACTGGCCAGACCGTGCCCGCTGTCGGCATGTCCATCGGCGTTGATCGTCTGCTCGCCGCCCTTCGCGCCAAGGGCCGCCTCGACCGCTCCGCCGGGGGCCCCGTTGTCGTGACTGTCATGGACCGCGACCGCATGGCCGATTATCAGGCGATGGTGGCCGAGCTACGCAACTCGGGCATCCGGGCCGAGGTCTATCTGGGCAATCCGAAGAACTTCGGCAACCAGATGAAATACGCCGACCGCCGCAATTCCCCCATCGCCGTGATCGAAGGCGGCGACGAGAAGGAACGCGGCGTGGTGCAACTCAAGGACCTGATCCTCGGAGCCCAGATCGCCGAGAACGCGACGTTGGAAGAGTGGAAGGAGCGCCCCTCGCAGGTCGAGGTTTCGCGCGCCTCGCTTGTCGACGAAGTTCGAAAAATGCTCGCGAGCCAGAGTGAAAACGATGCCTGACACGCGGGACAAAGCCGCCGTCCGGGCCGAGGCCGCGCGCCTGCTCGCCACGTTTCAGAACGCGGGCGCGGTTGTCGTCGAGACGCCGATCCTGCAACCGGCCGAAACGCTTCTCGACCTCTATGGCGAAGACATCCGGGGCCGCGCCTATGTGACCTCCGACCCGATCATGGGCGAGGCGATGCTCAGGCCTGACTTCACCGTTCCGGTGGTCGAAATGCACATGGCCCAAGGCGCGGAACCGGCCCGCTATGCCTATGCCGGCGAGGTGTTTCGCAAGCAGGAGGACGACCCCCACCGCGCGCCCGAGTATTTCCAGGTGGGCTACGAGGTCTTTGACCGCGCCGACGCGGCGGCCTCGGATGCCGAGGTCTTTGCGCTCTTTCACGACACGCTCGCGCCTTTTGGCCTCAGGGCCGCGACCGGCGACATGGGGATCCTCATGGCCGCGGTGAACGGGCTGACCACGTCGGACCGGCGGCGGGACGCGCTCAAGCGTCACCTGTGGCGGCCGCGCCGGTTCCGCACGCTGCTTGACCGCTTCTCTGGCCGCGCGCCCAACCCGGAAGGGCGCGAGGCGCTGGCGCGGGGCAATCCCTTCGATGGCATGGACGCGCCGCTCATCGGCCTGCGCTCGCGCGCCGAGATCGAAGACCGTGTCGCGGCGCTGCGCGAGGATATGGCCACCCCGCCGATCCCCGAGGCCGAGGTGGCGCTTCTGGCCGATCTTCTGGGCATCCGCGAAACGCTCGCCAATGCCTGCGAACATCTGCGCGACCTCGCCGTGGACATGCCCGCGATTGCCGATGCGGTGGAACGATTCGCGACCCGCAACCGCGCCATAGCGGAGCGCGGCATCGACCCCGAAGGCATCGACTTCGAAGGCTCCTTCGGGCGCACAACCATGGAATACTACGACGGCTTCGTATTTGGGTTCCACGCGGGCCAGCGTCCCGATCTGCCGCCCGTCGCCACTGGCGGTCGCTACGACGCGCTGACACGGGTGCTGGGGCGCGGCAAGGCGATCCCGGCGGTCGGCGGCGTGATCCGCCCGGAGCTCACCCTCGCCGTGGCGGGAGGTTCCGCATGACGATCAAGCTCGGCGTGCCCTCCAAGGGTCGGCTCATGGAAAAGACCTTCGACTGGTTTGCCCACCGCGGCGTGACGCTGTCGCGCACCGGGTCGGACCGCGAATATGCGGGCGCGGTCGCGGGAATCGAGGGCGTGGAACTCGTGCTCCTGTCGGCAGGGGAAATCCCGCGCGAGCTCTCCGAGGGCCGTATCCACCTGGGCGTGACCGGCTCGGACCTCGTGCGCGAAAAGCTCGGGCTCTGGGAAGAACAGGTGCGCGAGTTGGCCCCCATGGGCTTTGGTCACGCCGACCTCATCATCGCGGTGCCAAAGGCGTGGGTCGATGTCACCACGCTCGACGACCTCGACGCAGTCGCAGCCGCCTTTCGTCGCCAGCACGGCTTCCGCCTGCGCATCGCCACGAAATATCACCGGCTCATTCGCGATCACCTGCGTGAACAGGGCGTGGCTGATTACCAGCTCGTCGATAGCCAGGGTGCCACCGAAGGCACGGTCAAGAACGAAACCGCCGAGGCGATCGCCGACATCACCTCGACCGGCGAAACCCTGCGCGCCAATCACCTCAAAATTCTCGCGGGCGGCCCGGTCCACCGCAGCCAGGCGACGCTCTTCAAGTCGCGAAAGGCCGACTGGCCCAAGGACGACCGCGCGACGCTGAAGGCGCTCCTCCGCCAACTGGGTCTTGACGGCTGACACCGGCCGGATTCCTCCTTCTCTGGTTCATGAATATCCCGGAGAGGGGTTTGGGGAGGCTGCCATTGTCGCGCCATTGGTCCGAGCGACAATGGCGGCGCGCCTCTCCCCAACCGGTCGGATTGCGCAAAGCGCAATTCGAAACCCCATTTGAACCTGCCCCTTCCGCCCCTTATGTTCCCTGAAACAAAGGAGTGTTCCTTGGGGCTCGGTGACATAGCAGACGGCATCTACCGCCAGATCGAGGCGGTGGGCGACGGGGTGAACGAAGCGCTCTTCGAGCCGGTGATCCGGCTTGGGGTCACCGGGCTGTCTCGGTCGGGCAAGACGGTGTTCATCACCTCGCTCGTGGCGAACCTGATGAACCGGGAGCGGATGGTGGGCCTCGTTCCCGCCGCCGAGGGGCGCATCCTGACCGCCTTTCTCCAGCCGCAGCCCCATGACGACGTGCCGCGCTTCGATTACGAGACGCATCTGTCGGCTATGACCGGGCCCAATCCGCATTGGCCCGACTCGACCCGTGCGATATCCGAGCTGCGCCTGTCCTTCCGTATCAAACCTGGCGGGCTGCTTGCGGGGGTGCGCAGCCCACGCACCGTTCACCTCGACATCGTGGACTACCCCGGCGAATGGCTCCTCGACCTGGCGCTTCTCGACCAGGACTACGCCACGTGGTCGGCGGATGCGCTCGCCCGCGCACAGCCGCGCGAGATGGCGCAGGCGTTCCTGTCGCTGGCCAAGACCACCCAGCTCACCGAACGCTTCGAGGAACCCGAAGCGAAATCCCTTGCCGACAGCTTTGCCACCTACCTGCGCACCGCGCGGGAGGCCGGGTTTTCCGACTGCACGCCGGGGCGCTTCCTTCTGCCCGGCGAGATGGAGGGCTCGCCCGCGCTCACCTTCGCGCCGCTGCCGAAGCCCGAGCGCATCCCGCGCGGCTCGCTCTACCGTGAGTTCGAGCGGCGGTTCGAGGCCTATAAATCCAAGGTGGTGAAGCCCTTTTTTCGCGACCATTTTGCCCGGATCGACCGGCAGGTCGTGCTCGTCGATGTGCTGGGCGCGATCCATGCGGGGCCTGCCGCGCTCGAGGACCTGCGGCGCGCCATGGCGGAAATCCTCTCGGCCTTCCGTCCGGGGCGCAACGCCTGGCTCACCCAGCTTTTCGTCGGCCGCCGGGTGGAGAAGATCCTCTTTTGCGCGACCAAGGCTGATCACCTGCACCACCGCCAGCATGCCCGCCTGACCGCGATCATGGCGGCCCTCATGCGCGACGCCCGCGACCGGGCGGATTTTGCCGGGGCGCAGACCGGGGCCATGTCCATCGCCGCGCTTCGGACCACGACGGAGGAAACGCTCGACCATCAGGGGCAGAAGCTCGACTGCGTGCGCGGCGAATTGCTCGACACAGGCAAGCGCGCGGCGTTCTATCCGGGCGATTTGCCCGAGGACCCGATGCAGCTTCTGAAACCCGCCCGCGATGGGGCCGAGGACTGGCTCGACGCGGACTACGGGATCATGCGGTTCCGACCCGCCGAGATCACGCTCAAACCGGGCGAGGGGCCGCCGCATATCCGGCTCGACCGGGCGGCGGAGTTTCTGATCGGGGACCGACTGTGACCGGCGCCGTCCCGCAAGGTCTCAGGATCAGCCGCGCCCAT
The DNA here is from genome assembly GCA_001626765.1 of Maritimibacter sp. REDSEA-S28_B5. GTDB lineage: Bacteria > Pseudomonadota > Alphaproteobacteria > Rhodobacterales > Rhodobacteraceae > Maritimibacter. Next base: position 13,714 of record LUOO01000029.1, on the reverse strand, counting down.
CGTTGGGATGCGCCCGCCGTGGCGCGTATCCTGTCGGACGCGGTGGACGAGCCCGTCTGGATGCGCCGGACCCGGACACGGGCCGACGAGGCGCGGATCGCGCGGGACCTCATCGCGCGAGGCTGGGTCCGGGTCGCGCGGCTGCGGGGCCGGGTCGTGGGGTTCATCGCGGTGGGGGAGGGCTGTGTGCATGGTCTTTACCTGTCGCAGGCGCACCGGGGGCTTGGCATCGGGCGCGCGCTCATGGCCCACGCCCAGGGCGCCTACCCAAGCCTTACGCTCTACGCCCATGCCGCCAACCATGACGCCCGCCGGTTCTACGATGCCGCCGGGTTCCGCCCGATGGGTTTTGGCGCGGCCAATGACGAGGGGCTGACCGAGATACGTTACCAGTGGGAGCAGGGCGCATGATGAAGAAATCGGGTCCGATCCTCATCGACCTCGAAGGCGAGGGCGCGGCCAAGGAGACCCCCGCCTCGGCCCCGCCGGTGCCCGATCCCGACCCCGGTCTGCCGGAACCCCGCGCGATGGAGATGGCGGCGCGGATCGCGGCGAAGAAGCCGTCGAAACTGTCGCGCTGGTTCTGGAGCTTTGCGCTGTCGCTCGTGGGCTTCATGGCGTCGGTCGCGGCGTGGAACTGGGTCACGGACCTCTTGAACCGGAACCCCGTGCTGGGGCTGATTGCGACGGCGCTTTTCGCTGGCTTCCTGCTCGTCCTCGCGATCATCACGATCCGCGAGTTGGCCGCCTTTGCCCGTCTGCGCCGGGTCGATCACATCCATTCCGCCGCCGAAGCCGCCATCGCCCATCAGGACCTTGCCGAGGCGAAAGCGGTGGTCTCTGACCTGAAACGCCTGTTCCGCGCCCGTTCCGAGATGCGTTGGTATCTCGACCGGATGGAGGAGCGCGAGGCGCAGGTCTTCGATGCCGACGGGCTCATTCACCTGGCCGAGGCGGAACTGCTCCTGCCGCTTGACGAGGCGGCCAAGCGCGAGGTCGAGGCGGCGACGCGGCAGGTGGCCACGGTGACCGCCGTGGTGCCGCTGGCGCTGGCCGATGTGGCGACGGCGCTGACCGCGAATATCCGCATGATCCGGCGGGTGGCCGACATCTATGGCGGGCGCTCCGGCGCGCTGGGGGCCTGGCGGCTCACCCGCGCGGTGATGACGCATCTCGTCGCCACCGGGGCGGTCGCGGTCGGCGATGACCTCATCGGCTCGGTCGCGGGCGGCACGGCGCTGTCGCGCATTTCGCGCCGCTTCGGCGAGGGCGTCGTGAACGGAGCGCTGACCGCCCGCGTGGGCGTCGCCGCGATGGAGGTCTGTCGCCCATTGCCGTTTACCAGAGGGAAACGTCCCTCTGTTACCAACCTCATCAAACGGGCGCTGACGGGGCTATTCGGGACCTCGTAACCGCCCGTCTGGCTGGTTTCGGAGTGTCCTGTGTCGCGTATCCTCGTTCTGGGGGCCTATGGCCTGATCGGGTCCCATATGGTCGATGACCTTCTCGCGCAGGGGCACGAGGTCGTGGGTCTGGGGCGCGACCGTGACGTCGCGCTCAAGGTGTTTCCGAACCTCGCCTGGGTCTTTGCCGACCTGCGCCAGATGATCTCGCGCGATGCCTGGATGGCGGTGCTCCGGGGGATCGACGTGGTGGTGAACTGCGCCGGCGCCCTGCAGGCGAACCCGCGCGACAGGCTCGAGGTCGTGCATCTGGAAAGCATCGGGGCCCTGGTGCTGGCCTGCGAAAAGGCCGATGTGGCGCTGGTGCAGATTTCAGCCGCCGGGGCCGATCCGCAAAGCCCCATCGACTACTACCGGACCAAGGGCGAGGGCGATGCGCTGATCCGCGAAAGCCACACGCGGTGGTGGATCTTCCGCCCCGGCTTTGTCGCGGCGCGGTCGGCCTATGGCAATGTGACGCTGATCCGCGTCCTTGCCGGGTTTCCCGGCGTTCTCCCTGTTTTCTTGCCCGAAGCGCGGTTGCAGACGATTTCTGCCGACGATGTGGCGCTCGCCGTGCGGCGCGCGATCAAGGGGCAGGTGCCGCCCGGCACAACCGCCGATCTTGTCGAGGAGACGCCGCATTGTCTGCGCGATATCGTCGTCGAGACGCGGAGCTGGCTGAGATACGGTGCGCCGCGGGCCGAGATCGTGTTTCCGCGCGGTTTCGTCCGGGTCTTGGGCCGCGTGATGGACGGTTTCGGCTACCTTGGTTGGCGATCCCCGATGCGGTCCGACGTGTTGCGCAGTCTTGAACAGGGGGTCGCGGGAAACCCGGCCCAGACCGAAGCGGTTCTTGGGCGCCCGGCCCACTCGCTGTTCGAGATCCGCGCGCTTTGGCGCGCGACGGCGGAGGACCGCATGTTTGCCAGGATGCAGCTCCTCGGGCCTTTCGTGACGGTGGTGCTCGCACTCCAGACGATCGTCTCGGGCCTTCTCGTGCTGGCGAACGTCGAGGCGACCTCGCAGCTTGTGGCCCATTCGCAGGAGCACGCCCCGTTCAGGGTGGCCCTGACGATCGTCTTCGCGCTGACCACGGTCGGCGTCGGCGTCGCGCTGTTCGTGCGGCGCTGGACCTCCGCGGCGCTTCTGGGGGTCGCACTTCTCGCGGCCTGCTATGTCGTCTCTGCTGCGGCCCTGATGCCCGCGCTCTGGCTCGAACCCGTCGGCGGTCCGGTGAGCGTACTGCCGACCATTCTGCTCGCCCTCGTCGCCCGCCAGATCATGGAAACGCGCTAGGCGCGGGGCTTGTCCACGCACGCCGCTCGCGTTATATGGCCCCCATGGTTTCGATGGGCATGATCATTCGAATTACGAGCCCGGCTCTCTGACACGAGACGCCGGGACAAGGCGTATGGACCCCGCGCCGCCCCAAGCATAAAAACAGCCAAAATCCGATCCGCCCGATCTGCGACGCGAGACATCTTGCGCGCATGGGCCAAGCCTGAGGACGCCCGAGATGTGCGCCGACACGACCACCGCAAAGCCCGAGTATAAAGACACGCTGAACTTGCCCGAAACCGATTTCCCGATGCGCGCCGGGCTTCCGACCCGCGAGCCGGGCTGGCTCGAACGGTGGGAGCGGATCGGGGTCTACGACCGCCTGCGTGAAAAGACCGGGCGCACGCCCTTTACGCTGCACGACGGCCCTCCCTACGCGAACGGCCACCTGCACATCGGGCACGCGCTGAACAAGATCCTCAAGGACATGATCGTGCGCTCGCAGCAGATGATGGGCCGCGATGCGCGCTACGTGCCGGGCTGGGACTGTCACGGTCTGCCGATCGAATGGAAGATCGAGGAAGAATACCGCAAGAAGGGCAAGAACAAGGACGACGTGCCGGTCATCGACTTCCGGCAGGAGTGCCGCAAGTTCGCCGAAGGCTGGGTCGACGTCCAGCGTGAGGAGTTCAAGCGGCTGGGGATCACCGGCAACTGGGCCGATCCTTACCTCACGATGGATTACCACGCCGAGGCGGTGATCGCGGAGGAGTTCATGAAATTCCTCATGAATGGCTCGCTTTATCAGGGCTCGAAGCCCGTCATGTGGTCGCCCGTGGAACAGACCGCGCTGGCCGAGGCCGAGGTGGAATACCACGACAAGGAGTCGTTCACGATCTGGGTGAAATTCCCGGTCGTGGATTTCGCGCTGCCCGACGAGGACCGCCCGTCCGAGGAGGAAAGCTCCGAGTCGCGGGAGGCCGTGGCCGCGACCGTTGCCGCAACACGCGAGAAGTTCCTTGGCGCGAAGGTCGTGATCTGGACCACGACGCCCTGGACCATACCGTCGAATAAGGCGGTCGTCTTCGGTGCCGACTATGCCTATGGCCTTTACGAAGTGACCGAGACGCCCGACGAATGCTGGGCCTCGGTGGGCGAACGCTTCATCCTTGCCGACAAGCTCGCCGCGCAGACCTTGGCCAAGGCGCGTCTCGAAGAAGGCCAGTGGAAGCGGGTTTCGGACGTGACCGCGCATCAGCTCGCCGCCATGACGCTCGCCCATCCGCTTGCAGGTGCCGAGGGGTCGAATGGCGAATGGGACCAGCCGCGCGATTTCCGCGCCGCCGATTTCGTCACGGACGAGGAAGGCACGGGCTTCGTCCATTGCGCCCCCTCGCACGGGATGGAGGAATACGAGCTCTACCGCGATCTCGGAATGCTGAAGGACGTCATCACCTACAACGTGATGGACGACGGCGGCTTCCGCGCCGATCTGCCGCTCTTTGGCGGCAAATACATCCTCAACCGCAAGGGCGGCGAGGGTGATGCCAACAAGGCCGTCATCGACAAACTCGTCGAGGTGAACGGCCTGCTCGCGCGGGGCAAGATCAAGCACAGCTACCCGCATTCCTGGCGCTCGAAGGCCCCGGTCATCTACCGCAACACGCCGCAGTGGTTCGCCGCCGTCGATTACAAACTCGACGACGGCATGGGCACCTATGGCGATACGATCCGTGAACGGGCGCTCACGTCCATCGACCAGCTGGTGACATGGACGCCGCAGACCGGGCGCAACCGCCTGTATTCGATGATCGAAGCGCGTCCCGACTGGGTGCTGTCGCGGCAACGCGCCTGGGGCGTGCCGCTCACCTGTTTCACCAAAAAGGGTGCGCTGCCGACCGACCCCGATTTCCTGCTGCGTGACGCCACTGTGAACGCACGCGTCGTCGAGGCGTTCGAGGCAAGCGGGGCCGACGTCTGGTATGAGGACGGGTTCAAGGAACGTGTGCTCTGCAATGTCGTGAAGGGCTCGACCCACGCTTTCGTGCTACGCGACCGCGCGGACGGGTCCAAAGACGGGATCGCGGACCTGTATCTCGAGGGCACCGACCAGCACCGGGGTTGGTTCCACTCGTCGCTTCTGCAAGCCTGTGGGACCAAGGGCCGGGCGCCCTATCGCGGGGTGCTGACCCATGGCTTCACGCTCGACGAGAAGGGCATGAAGATGTCCAAGTCGCTGGGCAACACCATCGCGCCCGAGCAGGTGGTCAAGGAATACGGCGCCGATATCCTGCGGCTCTGGGTGGCGCAGTCGGATTACACCGTGGACCTGCGCATCGGGAAGGAAATCCTCAAGGGCACGGCGGACAGCTACCGCCGTCTGCGCAACACCATGCGCTTCATCCTGGGCAACCTCGCGGGCTTCTCGGACGACGAGAAGGTCGACGTTGCGGATATGCCGGAACTGGAACGCTGGGTGCTGCACAGGGTCGCGGAACTTGACGAAATCGTACTTCAGGGCTTCGATTCTTACGATTTCCAGGGGCTTTTCCAGCAGGTTTTCAACTTTGCGACCGTGGACCTGTCATCGGTCTACTTCGACATACGCAAGGACGCGCTCTACTGCGACGGGCCGGGCAGCCTGCGCCGCCGCGCCGCGCGCACCGTGCTGGACATCCTGTTCCACCGGCTCACCACCTGGCTCGCTCCGGTGCTGGTGTTCACGATGGAAGAGGTCTGGCTCGAGCGATACCCGGGCGAGGACAGCTCGGTCCATCTCGTCGATATCCCCGAGACGCCTGCGGACTGGCGCGACGCCACGCTCGCCGACAAATGGACCGGCATCCGCCGCGCCCGCCGGGTCGTGACCGCCGCGCTGGAAGTGCAGCGCCGCGACAAGGTGATCGGGGCCTCGCTCGAGGCCGCGCCGGTGGTGCATGTCGAAGACGCAGAGCTGGCCAAGGCGCTGGGCTCGGTCAACTTCGCCGACATCTGCATCGTGTCGGACGTGTCGGTGACCACCGATCCGGCACCCGCCGAAGCCTTCCGCCTGCCCGACGTGCCGGGCATCGCGGTGGTGTTCGAGACCGCCGAAGGGGAGAAATGCCAGCGGTGCTGGAAGATCCTGCCGGATGTGGGCACCCACAAGCACGACGCCACCTGCCAACGCTGCGACGAGGCGCTGGGGTGACGACTCTCCGCGTCGAGACCCCCGTCGGCCCGCTTTTCGTAAGCGAGGACGGTGGGGCGATCACGCGGGTCTCATGGCGGGGCATGGCTGACGAGAGCAGCCCGCTGCTGGACGCGGCGGCACGCCAGATCGACGACTATTTCCACGGCAAACGGCAGGCGTTCGACCTGCCGTTTCGCGTCTCGGGCAGCGATTTCCAACGTGCGATCTGTGAGGCGATGCTGGCGATCCCCTTTGGCGAAACCCGGACCTATGGCGACCTCGCACGCGATCTGGGGGTAAGCGCACAGGCAGTGGGGCAGGGCTGTGGCGGAAATCCGATCCCGGTGCTCATCCCCTGTCACCGGGTGCTCGCCGCCAGTGGTCTGGGTGGGTATTCTGGCGCGGGCGGAGCGGAAACCAAGGTCGCGCTCCTGCGTCACGAGGGTGCGGGCGGGTTCCTGATCTAGGCCGTTTTACGTTCGGGAATGATCTGCTGAGCGATGCCCGCGAAGAGCAGGTAGACCGAAGTAGCGGTCAGGCCCCAGTGCGCCCAGCTTCCCGCGGCAAATTCGACCCAGGCCGACCAGCCCGCGAAAAAGGTCCAGGCGACAGCGATGGGAAGCGACAGGGGACGCCAGCGCACCGTGCGGGCCGGGTGGATGAACTTGAGCGGTGCGAACATCGCGACGGCGAGCGCGACGACGAGGCCGAGGGTCACCCAGAAATTCGGGGTGGTCGCAAAAAGCACGATGACCACCATGTTCCAGCAGCCAGGAAAGCCCGCAAAGGAGTTGTCCTTGGACTTCATCCGGGTGTCGGCGAAGTAGAGTGCCGAGGCATAGGTGATCACGATGATCGCGATCCAGCCGGTCCAGCCGGGCAGGAGGCCGGATTTGAAAAGCGCATAGGCAGGGATAAAGACATAGGTCAGATAGTCGATGATCAGGTCCATGAGGACCCCGTCGATCTGCGCCGCGTATCGCTTCACCTCGTAGCGGCGGGCCAGCGGTCCGTCGATTCCGTCCACCACGAAGGCGACGACGAGCCAGAGGAACATGAGGCCCCATTCCTCTTCCACGGCGGCGAGCATTGCCAGCATCGCGCAGATCGCGCCGATAGCGGTGAAGAGATGGACAGCGAGGGCTTTTGCGGTCTGGGTCATGCCCCCTCATGGACGATGGGCGTCAGGCTGGCAAGGGAAAGGCTTTGAGGGGCGGTCGATGAGGGCTGGCGTCGGATCGGGTGCGGTTTCGCGAACACGCACCGTCCCGCGACGCCGCAATTGGTCGGGTCCTGCGGCCCGGAGACGGGGGTAAATGCGGCCCGGTCCGGTCTCAGCGCATCGCGCGAAGCTGGACATAAAGCTGGTGGATGCCCGCGATTGTGGGCGGAACCGGTTCCAGGCGCTTGGCCGGGGTGAGGACATCGGCGCCGGGGAGCCCCAACCGATCGGCGCCCTCTATCGCCTGTCGGATCATCTGTCCGCTGTCCTCTGCGCCGGGGTCGCGCCGGTTCGCATCGGTGGACGACCCGGTCAGGGCCGAAAAGACCGTCGCGGCCCCGTTCCCCAGATGCCCCACCGCGTCGGCGGGCGTAAGCGCGCCATCCCGGTGCGCGTCGAGTTTACCGCCTGACGAGCCGACGACATCGCCGAAGGCGGCGCCGCGCGAGGCGGATCGCGCCTCCGACGCAAGCGCGCGGGCGGCGTCGATCACGTGACCCACAAGCGCCGCTGGTCGCGCGTCTTTCACGAGGGACAAAGGTGAGATGGCCATGACCGCCCCCTTTCTGAAGGTTGGGGCTACCTTGGCAGACAGAGGTCAAGAAACCCCTAACGCCCCTTCACAGCCGCGCGCGGATGGCTTTTATCGTATACCTCCATCAGCCGCTCGGTATCTATCGCGGTGTACGCCTGCGTCGTGGACAGCGAGGCGTGACCCAGAAGCTCCTGTATTGCGCGCAGATCGCCGCCTGCGTTGAGCAGATGCGTCGCAAAGCTGTGGCGCATGGCATGGGGGGTCGCCGTCGCGGGCAGGCCCAGTTGCAACCGGGCGCTTTCCACGGCTTTCTGCACGGTGCGCGGGCCAAGCGGACCGGCGCGGTGACCATAGAAAAGCGGCGTGTGCGGCGTCACCGGATAGGGGCAGTGCCGCACGTAGCGCGCCACGGCCTCACGCGCGGCGGGGAGCACGGGGACGATGCGTTCCTTGCCGCCCTTGCCGGTGATGCGCAACACTTCGGGCAGGGGGAAATCCGCGCCGGTCAGCCTCAGCGCTTCTGAAATCCGCAGACCGCAACCATAGAGCAGCGTGACGACGGCGGCGTCGCGCGCACCGATCCAGTCGTCCCGCGCCTGCATTTCGGTCAGCGCGATCACCTCCTGCGCGGCATCCGCCGTGACCGGGCGCGGCAGCTTCTTGGTGAACTTGGGCGCGCGGGTCATGAGCACGGCGGAAGCGTCGAAGTCGTCGTGGTCCGACAGCCAGCGGTAGAAGCTCTTGACCGCCGACAGCGCGCGGGCGAGCGAGCGCGACGACAGGCCGTTCGCGCGTTCGCGTGCCATCCACGACCGCATGTCGGACAGGGTCACCCGTGCCAGCGCCTCGCGCCCGTGGCTCTGGCCGTGGTGCGACGACAGGAAGGCGAGGAAGCTCACGAGGTCCTTGCGGTAGGCTTCGATCGTGTTGTCGGCCGCCCCGTCGAGCGCGCGCAGGTGATCGAGCCACTTGGCCAAGGCATCGCGCGCGCCGTCGGAAATGAGGATGCCGTCAGACATGTCTTTTTCGAACATTTATCGGCGCCAAGTGGCGCGTGATGCCCTGTTCTCGAGCAGGATTACGATATTCGCTCAGGCGAGCCAGCGGCGCATGGCGCGTTCGAACACGCCCCCGAAAAAGCCCAGAAGGTCGGTGCCCTGGCCGGGCTTGAACTGGTGCGGGTCCTCCGCCCCCAGAACGAGCATCCCCGGAAGGCGGCCCTCGCCCAAGTCGAGCCGAAGGATCGCCTCGGACCTGATCCAGTAGCCGGTGTCGCCGTAGAGTTTCTGATCCTGTTCCTGCACTTGGCGCAGCACGACGCCTGGGCCGGAATGCTCGCGCGAGCGGCCGACATAGCCGTCGCTGAAGCCCTGCGGCGCGGTCACCAGAACGTCGCCCAGCTTCTGGATCGCTGCGCTTTTCTCGTCCTGCTGGGTCTCCAACACGAGCCGCACGCAGTCGACGCGCAGAATGTCCGCGACCTCTTCACCCAGATCGTGCATGAAGACCTCGAAATCCGCCGGGTCCAGCATGCGGAGCACCGCGCGGTGGATGATGTTCATGCCCGCGAGGTTGTCATAGGCCGCCGCGATCACGCTGCGGTGGGTGTCCTCGAGCCGGTCGAGCCGTGCCTCGAGCCGCTCCATCGCGATGCCTCGCAGGTCGACGATATTCGACCCCATCGCGCGTTCGTTGGCCGCGATGAGGGCGCGCATGAGGTCCTGATCCTCGAGGATATACTCCGGGGACCGGATCAGCGTCTCGCGCATGTCTTCGCTGATAGGGGTAAGGGACGACTGGGTGCTCGCCTGCGTGCTCATGGGCCTGTCCTGTGACTGCTTCGTCTTGTTGTTGTGGTGAGTCTAGCAGGCTTGGTGCATGATTTCTGCAAGTAATTGCGGCTGAGGGCCATTTTTCGTGGCATGAAAGTCGCAATATTCAGACATGCAGGGAGCACGGTTCAAGGACGGCTGTCCCGAAGGCCGCTCTGGGATTAACCAACCTTACAAGAACAAGAAGCATTTGGGTAGAGCGGTGAAACAGGATTGGTCGAAGCCACGCAGACGGCTTGCACCCGTGATCGTCGTGTCTTTTGTCGTGGCGCTGGCCTTTGTCGGGCTGTGCTACGCGTTTTCCGGTTTTGTGGCCGACGATGCCTTTATCGTCGGGCGCTACGCCATGAACGCGGCCCAGGGACTGGGGCTTGTCTACAATCCGGGCGAACGGGTGTCGGCGCTGACCTCGCCGCTGCACGCACTCATCGAGACGGCGCTGGCTGCGCTCGGGCTGGACCCCGTAGGAGCGTACCGTGTCCTCGCTCCGGTGATGGTGCTTGCCGGGTGGGCGGCTGTTGTCCGGCTCCTTGTTTGTGACGGCAAGGGGATTCGTGACGTGATCCTCTTTACCATCGTGGGCCTCGCGTCTCCCTTTCTCATCCTCTGGACGGTCGGCGGGCTCGAGACACCGCTCCTCGCCATGCTCGCGACGCTCTTTGCCGTGACGGTCGTGCGGGCGGGTCAGCGGGGCGCGGCGAGCGAGCCTGCACTTCTTGCCCTGGCCGTGCTGGGTGGCCTCATGTTCATCACGCGCTATGACAGCCTGCTGGTGACCGGTCCGGTGCTGGTAGTCTTTCTTGTGCGCGAGGCCCGCCGGGCGGCGACATGGCTCGCGGTCGCATTGGCGCTGGCCATCGCCGGAGGGTGGCTGATCTTTGCGCAGGTTTACTATGGCGACATTTTCCCAACCTCGTTCTACGTCAAGTTCGCGATCGGCACGCGGCCCCGGATCGACAGCCTGTCGTCGCTTCTGAATTTCCTGCTCCTGTCGGGCCTCGTGCTCCTCGTGTTCAGGCTGCGCCCCGGCCCGCTGTCCGCGCGTCCGGCCTTGGCCCGTGCCCTTCTCAGGGCGGGGTTCGTGTCGGGTGTGCTGTTTCTGCTTTATGCCGCGCGCTCGGCGGGCGAGCACATGATGTTCGGCTACCGGATGTTCCTGCCTTATCTGATGCCGCTGGCGCTGCTCGTGGTCCTCGGGTTGCCCGAGGTGACGCGCAGGCTGACCGCAATCGCGGCGCTCTGGCAGGCGGGGCTCATCGCTACGGTTCTCTTCGTGGGCATCAACCTTGCCCCGCTGACGCGGTTGCCGGGGCTGGATCGAGCCTACGCGGAGTATGAATTCGTGACGCCCAGAACCTATGGCATCTTCATGGACATGCTGACCGAGGATGCGAAGCGCATCAACGACCATTGGGATGCCAGCGGAACCGGCGGGCAGCCGCGCATCTACCTCAGGACCGGCGGAACCGGGTATTGGATACCGGATTTCTACGTTTACGAGACGCTGGTGTCCTATCGCAAGAACTGCGGACTGAACGAGCGTTCCATGATCGAGGCCTCGCATTATGTCCAAGGCCTCGGTTTCAGCGCGTCAGCTGAGAAGGTCGAGGCCGTTGCGCGGGAGCGCGCAGATATCGGCGCGGGGGCAGAGTGGCTCTTCCCGACGACCATTGACTGGATGGGGCCGATGGAGACCGGCTATTTCTTCGGATCCCGCCCGGAGACATTCGACCTTGGTGATGACGTTCAGGGCAACTGCGACTGAGTGCCAGGACGAAAAACGGGGGCCGAAGCCCCCGTTCCGGTCCGGTCCGAAACCGATTGTCAGAGGATCTTGATCCCGGCCGACTTGATGTCGGCGAGGAAGGCGTCGAGGCCCTTGTCCGTGAGCACGTGATTGGCCAACGCCTTGATCACCGAGGGCGGCGCGGTCATCACGTCGGCGCCGATCAGGGCGCAATCCTTGACGTGGTTCACGGTGCGGATCGAGGCGGCGAGGATCTGCGTCTCGAAGCCGTAGTTGTCATAGATCGTGCGGATGTCCTGGATCAGGTCGAGACCGTCGAAGCTGATGTCGTCCAGACGTCCGATGAAGGGCGAGATGAAGGCCGCGCCGGCCTTGGCGGCGAGCAGCGCCTGATTGGCCGAGAAGCAGAGCGTGACGTTGACCATCGTGCCCTCGTCCGACAGCGTCTTGCAGGCCTTGAGGCCGTCGAGCGTCAGCGGCACCTTGACCGCGATGTTGCCCGAGATCTTGGCGAGCTTGCGGCCCTCGGCGATCATGTCCGCGGCGTCGGTCGCGGTCACTTCCGCCGAAACGGGGCCGGTGACGATCTCGCAGATCTCTTTCGTGACTTCGATGATGTCGCGGCCCGATTTCGCGATCAGCGAGGGGTTCGTGGTCACACCGTCCACGAGGCCCAGATCGTTAAGCTCGCGGATGGCGTTCACGTCTGCGGTGTCGGCGAAGAATTTCATGGGTAACCCCCGGTTTGCACAAAGTTGCGTTGGCAGATGTTGGCGCTCTCATACAGGAGGGGGCGGGAGGCGGGAACCCCTCGGGTGGCGATTTTGATCGGTCGGATTTCATCGCGAGCCGATGGCATCCGACGCCGGAATGGGCATATGTGGAGGTATGAGGACCTTGGCAACATGACGGGCGGTTTTGGCAGCGCGGAGGGGATGACCTTCTACGACGCGGGCGCGCGGGTGTCCGTGCTGACCACGCAGCCGCTCGACCGGCTGCTGACCTATCGGGCGCCCGAAGGCGGCTGTTGGCAGGGCGCCTTTGTGGAGGTGCCGCTGGGGCCGCGCCGGGTGCTGGGCGTCGTCTGGGGACCGGGCGACACCGGGTTCGATGCATCGAAACTGCGGGCGGTGGGCAAGGTGCTGGACGTGGCCCCGATGCGGCCCGAGATGGCAGAGTTCCTGCGCCGGGTCGGGGATTATACGCTCACGCCGCTGTCGCAGATGCTGCGGCTCGCGACCCGCGCACCGGGGCTGATGGACCCGCCGTCGATGCGCAAGATCTGCCGTCTGGGCGGGCGCGAACCCGACCGGATGACCGAGGCGCGCGAACGGGTGCTCGAGGTGCTCGAGGCCGAGGGGCGGCTGGCCTATACGCTGGGCGAACTGGCGGAAGAGGCAGGGGTCACCACAAGCGTGATCAAGGGGCTGGTGAAGCTGGGCGCGGTCGAGGAGACGGAAAGCCCCCGCGACCTGCCGTTTCCGTTCCTCGATGCGGATATGCCGGGCAAGCCGCTGGCCGATGATCAGGCGAAGGCGGCAGCGGTGCTGACCGAGGGGATCGCGGGCGGGCGCTTTGGCGCGACGCTCCTGCGTGGGGTCACCGGGTCGGGCAAGACCGAGGTCTATCTCGAGGCGGTCGCGGCCTGTCTCAAGGCCGGGCAGCAGGCGCTGGTGCTTCTGCCGGAAATCGCGCTGACCTCGGAGTTTCTCAAGCGGGTCGAGGCGCGCTTTGGCCAGAAGCCCGCCGAATGGCATTCGGGCGTCACAATGACCGAGCGTCGCCGGGTCTGGCGGATGGCGGGCGAGGGCGGCTTCGGGTTGGTCGTGGGCGCGCGCTCGGCGCTCTTTCTGCCGTTTCGCGATCTGGGGCTGATCGTCGTCGATGAGGAACATGACACCTCCTACAAGCAGGAGGACGGGGTGCTCTACTCCGCCCGCGACATGGCGGTGATGCGGGCCTCGATCTGCGACGCGCAGGTGGTGTTGGCGAGCGCCACGCCCTCGCTCGAGACATGGGCCAATGCCGAGGCGGGGAAGTATGCCCGGATCGACCTGACGAGCCGCTTCGGGCAGGCGGTGCTGCCGGAGATGGCGGCGGTCGACATGCGGGCCGAGGATCTGCCGAGCAATCGCTGGATTTCGCCCACGATGATCCGGGCGGTCGAGGGACGGATCGAGGCGGGCGAACAGGCGCTCCTGTTTCTCAACCGTCGCGGCTATGCGCCGGTGACGATCTGCCGGGCCTGCGGACACAAGGTGGGCTGCGACAATTGCGATGCGAACATGGTTGAGCATCGGTTCCTGAAGCGCCTCGTGTGCCACCAGTGCGGCGACTCGAAACCCATGCCCGAGGTCTGTCCGTCCTGCGGGGCCGAAGGCAAGCTCGCCCCCGTGGGGCCGGGGGTCGAGCGGCTGGCCGAGGAAGTGGCCGAGGTGTTCCCTGAGGCGCGGGTGGCGGTGCTGTCGTCGGATCTCTTCGCA
>LUOO01000028.1 GCA_001626765.1 Maritimibacter sp. REDSEA-S28_B5 | reverse complement strand
TCATTACCATCCGCACGAGGTCTTTGCCTATACGATCAGCGGCAAGTGGGGCTACCTCGAACATGACTGGACCGCGACGGCGGGCGATTTCATCTACGAAAGCCCCGGCGAAGGCCACACGCTCGTCGCCTACGATCACCCCGATCCGATGCGCGTGTTCTTCATCGTGACCAGCCCGCTTCTGTGGCTGGACGACGAGGGCAAGGTCGAAGGCGCGTTCGACGTGCACGATTACATCAAGCTCTGCCGCGAGCACTATGACAAGGTCGGGCTCGGGTCGGACATGATCGACAAGCTCATCCGCTAGCCCCGGCTCGGCTCTCCGCGCTTTGCATGTCAAGCGAAAAAAGGACCGGGCAAGGATCAATTCGACGGTTTCCTATGCCGTAACCGAAGACGAGATCCGGCAGGCGAGCGCGCTGACCTACGGGAAATTCACCTTAATCCACGATGCCGTGGGTCGGATCCTCGATCACCTCGAGGCTCTTGGTCTGGCTGAGGATACCGTCGTCATCCTTACCAGCGACCACGGCGATTTCATGGGTCATCAGGGCTTGCTGCTCACATCCGCGCTTCTCTATGCGAGCGTCGTGAGGGTCCCCTTCATCTGGGCCGACCCGGATGCAAACCACGCGGGGACTGCCACGGCGGGGCTTTGGACGACGATGGACATCGCCCCGACCATTCTGGCGCGCGCGGGCCTAGCGCCGAGTTTCGGAACGCAGGGGCGGAGTTTTCTCAATGCGGTCGATACCTTGGAGCATCCCGGTCGCGATCAAATCCTGATCGAAGAGGACGGTCATGCCCCGACCTTCGGACTGCGCGAACCCGTGCGGGCCCGAACGGCCATCACCCGGACGCACCGCCTGACGGTCTACGACAAGAACGCGTGGGGCGAGCTTTACGATCTGGAGCACGACCCGAACGAAATGGAAAACATCTTCAGGCGGCCAGAGGGGGAGCAGGCCTGGCGAGAGATGTTCGAGGTTCTGTGCATGTCGATTCTGGAAGCAGCGGACCGTCTTCCGCAACCGACGAGGCGGGCCTGACACCAAAGCCACGCCGGGTTCGACGCGGGCCCGGCGCATCAATCAAACGGGAGGATACCATGAAGATTTTTCGAACAAGCGCATGCGTCGCGGCGCTGCTGCTGGCCACAGTCAGCGCCCGCGCCGAACAAGTTGACATCCTGCTCAACAACTTCGTGCCGCCAAGCTTTCTTATGTATTCCGTTCTGCCCGATTGGGGTCGCAAGGTCGAAGAGGTGACCGAGGGTCGGGTCCGGATCGCGATTCCCGCCGGGTCCCTTGCGCCGCTGCCCGAGCAACGGACGCGGTCGAGAGCGGCATTTACGACGCGGCGTGGATCTTCAACAGTTTCATCGGCAATCGCGTCAGCCTGTCGCTCGTGGCACAACTGACCTTCATCGCCGGTTAGGACTCTCACGCGACGGGTGTCGCGCTGCGGAACACGCATCAGAAATTCTTTGCATGGAGCAACGAATACAAAGGACCTCATCTTCTGAGCCTCTTCGCCTTCTCCGGGGCGGATCTACCCAGTCTCACCGACGTGCCGATCAACACGGTCGACGAGCTTGCCTCGCGCCGCATGTGGAAATTGCCGGGATCGGCAACGGATGCGGCGAAAGACGTCGGGTCCCCCCGCGTTCGCGACGTTTCCGGTGGGACTGACTGCTTTTGCCCTTTATCGCGGACTGGACCCGGCGCTCTCCATGGCCAGCCAGCGGATTGTCGAAGTCACGACAAGTCATAACCTGTCGGTCATTCCGCTCTTCGTGCTTATGGGAAGCCAGATCAATCGCGCGCGGATCTCGGGTGATCTGTTCGAGTTTTCGTAGTCCATCCTCGGCCGATTTCGCGGTGGTCTGGTGATGGCGATGATCTTGTCCTGCGCGCACTGAAGGATCGGTATGGACCGGCGCTGGGGCGCTGACGGCACATGCCTGGTGGCTGCCAACCTTTCAGGCGGCACGCGCTTCCCGCTCTGCCAAAGTGACCGCGAGCGCCAGCTTTTCGGCGATGAAGTCCAGCTCGTCCTCCGTGGCATTGAACGTAGAGCGCCAGCCCCTCGCGCAGCGCGGCCTGTTTGAGGCGCGCGGAAAACTGTGCCGCTGCCGGGAAGGGCCTGCGGCTTGCCGGGTCGGCGAGAAACTCGATCCCCAGAAAATAACCGCGGCCGCGGATGTCGGCGACACAGACGTGGCCTTCGAGCGCCTGCCCCAGTCGGGCGCGCAGGGGTTCCGCGTTGGTCGCGACCCGTTCGACCAGTGCTTCCTCGCGGATGATGCGCTGCACTTCCAGAGCGCCCCGGGCGGCGAGCGGATGGGCCTGATAGGTGTGGCCGTGCACGAAGGCGCCAGAGCCCGCGGACAGGGCGTCGAAGACCCGGTCGTTGATCAGCATGGCGCCGATCGGCACGTAGCCGCCGCCAAGCCCCTTGGCGACGGTCTGGATGTCGGGCCGGTAGCCTTCGTATTCCCAGGCGTGGCGTTTGCCGGACCGGCCCATCCCGCACATGATTTCGTCTCCTATGATCAGGATACCGTGCCGGTCGCAGACCTCCCGGACGGCTGCGAAATAGCCGGTGGTCGCGGTGACACAGCCAGAGGTCGCGCCGACGATGGTCTCGGCCACGAAGGCTGCGACGGTGTCGGGACCGACTCGCTGGATTTCGTCCTCCAAGTCCTGCGCCAGCCGGGCCACATAGGCCTCGTCACTTTCCTGTGCGCCCTGAGCATGGAACGGGAAACACGGGGAAACATGGCTGACCGTGTCCCATAGGACCGGCTCGTAGATCGAGCGTCGGGCGGGATGGCCACTAACCGCGAGCGCCCCGAATGTGTTGCCGTGATAACTTTGTCGGCGCGCGATGAATCGCGTGCGTTCGGGGGCACCCCGTTCGACGTGGTATTGCAGCGCCATTTTCAGGGCGCTCTCCATGGCCTCGGACCCGGAGGAGACAAAGAAGGCACGGGCGAAATGGCCGTCGTCTGTCAGAAGCTCCGCCAGTTGCTCGGACGGCTCGGAGGTGAAGAAGAGCGTATGAATATAGGTCAGCCGTGCCGCCTGCTCGGCGATCACCGAGGCAACACGCTGATTGCCATGGCCGATGCAAGTCACGGCGGCGCCGCCCGCCGCATCCAGCACGCGCCCCCCGGTCCTGAGCGTGAGCCAGCTTCCCTCGCCCGACAGGGCGGTCTCGAACGTTTCGCGTGTGCTACGGTGAAGAACTCGGCTCATGTCGTTGCCTCTCGGGATGCGGTTTCTGCGGTGTGGGATGTGCGACGCCAGCCGGGCAAGCCGCTCGCGTTGGCCACGAGTGGGGCAAAGCCCGCGGGCAGCGTCCCGTCAGACGGGATCGCGACGTCTAGACGCTGACCGTCCAGCGTCAGGCGGCAGATGCGGCTCGTGCCGCGCGTCTCGACGCCAAGCAATTTGGCCCGGTCGGCACCGGCCAGAAGCCGCGTCGCGGCGGCCAGAGCCCGGCCTGGAAGGCGCGGGTTCCACAGGCGGTCGTAAAGCCCGAACCCCGGAAAATAGGCCCGGTCCACGTCCACCGTTCGGTCAAGGAACACGGCAAGGGGCGTGGTCTTGGCCAGCACGGCAGCCTCGACGGCGCGGGCGGCAACCTGCGCTTCGCTGCGCTCCACGCGGCCCGGATGCTCGCCCGCCATGGTGACATGCAGCGTGGCCGGTGCCCCGATGCGGGCGGCAAAAGCGGCGATGCTGCGGCCATCCGCCAGGACATCCTGACGTTCCGACAGGCGGAAGCTGTAGCCAAGGTCAAGCTCCGCGCCCACGTCGCGGTGGAAGCTGTCGAGCAGTTCGAATTCGGACAGGTCAAAGCCAAAGCTCACCACATAGCTTGCCCCGACCGCGACCTCGCGATGGTCCGAGGACGACACGGTGCAGGCCACGGTCAGCCGATCCGTCCAGACCCCTCGCAGACGGGCGAGCGCGTCGTGGAAATCGGAGATGCGACGCCACGGCAGGATGACTTCAAGCGCGGCGGCGGACGGCAGGGCTGCGGCCTTTGCGGCAAGCGCGTCGGGTGGCACGTCCAGCGAAAAGAAGGTGAAGCGAAAGCCCAGTTCGCCAAGATCCTTGGCCCGTTGCAGGTAGAGCGGATCATCCAGATCGGTCAGCGGCACACGGAGATCCCGCGTGCCCATTTCCTGCAGGGCGAGCAGGGGATAGTCGTTGCGCTGGCGGCGCCGGGTGAATTCCTCGATCGGGCCGTTCAATGGAATGGTCCCCGGCTCGGCCCAGGCATCGCGCAACTGCAGGCCCGGCAGCCCCTCGCTCAGAAACTTCGGATGGTTGCGCGGCGCCGTGTCGGCTGCGTCGTCCTCGGGCATCTCGCTGCGCCGGATGTGAACGACATGGCCGTGCTCAAAGATCTCAACCAGCGCCCAGCCCAGTTTCGCGGTATCGTTGCGCCCGCCCTCCATGCCGCCCGCGTTATCCGGCGCGGTGTTGGACAGTTCGGCATAGTCCTGCCGCACAAAGGACGGCGAGGGCAGAATATGAAACTCGGTGGGCCCCAGAAGGTGATGAAAGAAGTTGTGCACATGGCCGGCAAATACGGCCTCGACGGCGTGCCGCTCGAGAAGGCCGAGCAGCCGGGCACGGCCTTCGGGTTCGATGTTGTCATACAGCGACCCCTCGTCCGGCTGCGCCATGAACACCGGGTAGTGGGTGGCAAGGAACATTCGGCGACCATGGTGCGACGCCATCTCGGTCTCGAGCCAGTCCCATTGCACCGCCTCTTGCGGCAGACCCGACCCGATGAGCGAGGCATTGATGATCAGCGTGCGCACCGGCCCCACGTCAAAGGCCAACCAATTCGGGCGCACAAGCCGTTCGAACAACTCGACCGAGTCTTCGTCAATGCCGTGGGCCGGGGTCACGAACGCCAGCTTGTCGCCAACGTCGTGGTTGCCGGGCGAAACGTGAATGGTGAGGCCGAAGGGCGCCATCAGCTTGGCGGCAAAGCGGCTCGCGTCGGCGTAGGACGGTTCGTGCGGCGTCGGGTTCACCACGTCCCCCATGTGCAACACGCAATCGGGCTTGGCCGCCGCGATCTGTTCCAGCGCGCGCTTGGTGCGGGCGTTGGCCTGCCGGTTGGCTTCCCATGGGGCGCGGGGCAGATCTTCCGGCAGGCGAATATGGGTATCGGCGATGATGGCAAGGCGGGCGAGACATTTGCCACGAGGCCTGCGGTCGATGGGGCTGTTCCGAGTCATTCTTTCCGTCTCTCTCGCGCGTCTTTGCCGTGGCATGTTCAAGGCGGCAACGCTATAGTCATTATGACTTTATACAGACCATATGTCACGACTCGCTTGACGGCGAAAGAGGGGGACAGGGACTTTGCAAAAATTTTTTGACGCCCCGCGTCGTTTGTCACAGAACCGGGCGGGTGACCCGGCAGGGGCATGTGGTCCCGCCGGATCGGGCGGGCGGGCGGCGACCGGAGCGGGAAGGGGGCCAGGTGACATTTGAACTTAAGAAAAAGGGCAAGCTCTATCTCGAGATTGCCGAGCTTTTCCGCCAGAAGATCCATTCGGGTGTTTGGCCTGCGGGTCACAAGCTGGACACGTTGGATCGTCTAGCCGCCGATTTTCGCGTTTCCCTGATCACCGTCCGCCAGGCCGTGGCCGACCTGCGCGCCGAGGGACTGCTCGAGTCGCGTCACGGGATTGGCACCTTCGTGGCCGAGGGCGTGAAGCCGCGCGAGCGGCTGAACCTTCAGGTGGACTGGGATGCGATGCCCGATCCCGTGGATCAGCCGGACCGCACGTCGCATCTGCTTGCGTTCGAGGCGGAGGCACAGTTTCAGGCGGGCGGCGACTGCATCCTGATGAAGCGGCTCCATCTCTGCAACGGCACGCCTTATGCCATCGTGGACATCAGTCTGGCGCGGGAGATCTTCGACCTCGACCCAGTGGGGTTTCGCAGTCAGATGGTCCTGCCGCTGCTTCGCCAGCTCTATGCCGGCAGCGACACGCTGGTGCGGTTGCAGACCTTGACCCTCGATTCCGCGGATCAGGAGGTGTCGCGCCTGCTGGATATCCCGCTGAACGCCCCGGTTGGGCGCTTGGCCCGCAGCCTCGCAGCATCGGACGGGCAGGTGCTCTACCGCGGTCTGGTGACCTACAGGGGCGATATGGTGCAGCTTGAAATGCCGTTCTGAGGGCACCGACCACGGCGCGTCCATACCTGCGAACCCGGTCCGGTCCTGCTCAGAACTCGAGCAGCACCTCGTCGGCATGGGCGTAGATGTTCTGGTGATAGAAGGGCGTGCCATCGCCAAGCGCGGTCTGCGCCTCGACCTTGAGCACGGTGGCATCCGGGCGCATTTCGAACATCGCCGCCTGCCGCAGGGGCAGCACCTGCACCGAAACGCGAGTGTTGAGCAGTTGCGCACGCTGACCAAGCTGCGATTCAAGGTAGGTGCGCAGGTTCACCCCTTCCAGCTCCCGCATGTCGATGTCGTCGATGGGCAGCAGGTCCGAACGCAGATACATCTCGGCCCCCATCTTGACGCCATCGCCCGAAATGCGGCGGCGGATGGCGGTCTGCGGTCCGTCCCCCAAAAGCCCGGTCCAGCGGCCGATTTCATGGGTGCGCAGCACCTCGACCTTTGACTCGGTGATGCGCAACGGCCGATTGGTCTCCGTGACCCGAAACCGGAAATGCCAGATCCGGGGGCTCATCTCCTGCGCATCCGCCACACGGGTGCCATCGCCCCGCCGACGCACGATCAATCCGTTGTCCTGAAGCTGGCCAAGGGCGCTTTGCACCGTGCCAAGCGACAGCGACAGATGCCGGGCCAGTTCCGCCTCGGGCGGCAGCCTGTCCCCGGGGCCAACCAGCTGGTCGCGAAACACCGACAGAAACGCCTGACGCAGCGCCGAACGCTTGGTTTCGCGCGGATTGGTCGCGCGTTCCTGTTCCAGCCGGCTTAGCAGAATGTCGCAGAGGTCCAACCCGGCCTGACCCGGACGCTCTGCGGTCGTTTGCTCGTCAGGTTTCACGCTCATGCAGGCACGTCCTCTCGTTTGCCTTGCCAGACCGCCCGGACGATAACGGCGATGGCGAGGATCAGAAAGACGCTCGCGATCGGGCTGGCGAAGACCGAAAGCCCGTCCGCGCGGTAAAGCAAAAGCGCCTGGCGCAACGAGGTTTCGAACATACTGCCCAGCAGGAAGCCGATCACAAGGCAGACCACCGAGACGCCCGCCCGCGACATCAACATGCCGATGCCGGCAAACGCCATGACCACGCCCACGTCCCAGATCGACTGCGAGGGCAGATAAATGCCAAAGATGCTGAACGTCAGGACCGGCGGCAGGATCAGCCGGCGCGGAATACGTGCGAACTGCGCCCAGAGCGACAGCCCGGCGCGTCCGATGAGCAGGTGAAAGAGGTTCGCGACAATCATCGAGGCGAAAAGCCCATAGATCAGGTCCCCGTGCATCTGCAGCATGAAGGGGCCGGGCACGACGCCGTGGATCGTCAGTGCGCCGATGAGAAGCGCCGCCGCGATGTTGCCGGGAATGCCGAGCGCGATGGTCGGGACCAGGTTCGATCCCACGACGGCGCTATTCGCGCTTTCGGTCGCGATGATGCCTTCCGGCTCGCCCTTGCCGAAGTTGCGGCCGTTCTTCGAGGCGCGCTTGGCGCCGGAGTAGGATAGGAACGAGGCCAGAGTCACGCCCAGTCCGGGCAGCATCCCGACCAGCGAACCAGTCAAGGCGCCCCGGATCAGGGTCCGCCAGTAGGAAAAAAACTCGCGGGCCGGCAGGCGACGACCTTCGCGGGTGTCGGCCTGTCTGGCGGCGAAGTCATCGACCGCCCTTTTAGTGGCGAGGTCCGAGACCTGCATCACCACAGACCCGAGCGCCAGCGCGCCGATGGCCAGAGCGGTGAGCGAGAGCCCGTCGTAAAGCTCGATCCGGCCAAAGGTGAAGCGCGGGCTGGAGGACACGGGGTCGAGACCGATGGTGGACAGGAAAATGCCCACGAAGATCGCCATGCCGCTCTTAAGCGGGCTCTCACCGGCGATGCCGGCAATCAGCGCGAAGGAGAACAGCAGAACCGCCGTATATTCCACGGGGCCGAACTGAAGCGCGAAGGCGGCGAAGGGAACCACGAGTACGATCAGCAGGATGTCCGAGATGGTATCGCCCGTAACGGAAGAGAAGAGCGCGAACTTCATGGCGCGGAAGGCCTGCCCCTTTTGCGCCATCGGGTAGCCGTCCCAGGCAGTCGCGGCCGCTTCGGGCGAGCCGGGAGAGTTGAGCAGGATGGCCGGAATCGCACCGCCCGAGGTGCCACCCTTGTTTACCCCGACCAGAAAGGCGATCGCGGCAAGGGGGGACATGTAATAGGTCAGCGGGATCAGCACCGCCATGGCGGTGACGCTGCCAAGCCCCGGCAGGACGCCGATCACGATGCCCAACAGGATACCGACCGCGATGAAGAGCAGGTTCATCGGCTCGACGGCCAGTGCGAAGGCGTTGACGAGGGTCTCGAACATGATCGGTCCTTCAGGGAAGCTGGATATAGAACGCGTGCCAGGCAAGCAGGTCGAGGCCATAGGCCAACCCGACAGACCCGAGGGCGCAGAGGATCAGGTGGCGCCGCTGACCGGCAAGCAGCATCGCGCCAAAGCAGGACAGGCTGCTGGCCACGACAAAGCCCACATGGATCAGGAGCAGCATCGTCACCGTGGCCCAGGCCGCCCAGGCCAGCGTTTCGACCACCATGCGCAGGCCGTCGTTCGGGACGCGGCGCAGCGCCCAGTGCCAATTGCGGACCATGATGGCCGCGCCAAACACGGCAATGACGATGGCCGAAAGGGTGGGAAAGAAGCGTGGCGAAAGCTGATCGGTGCGGGCCGGCATCTCGACCTGCGCGGGGATCACCCAAACGAGCGCCAAGCACGCCGCGACAAGGGCGATCAACCCGATGAGGAAATCGAGACGCCCGGAGGCGTCCCGATGAGACCGAGCGGCATTGCTCATTCCGCGGTGCTTTCGTAGACGGTCTTCAGGGCCGCATCCGTTTCCTCGAGCTTGGTGGTCAGGGCGTCGCCGGTGATGTCCGTGGTCGGGAAGGCCAGCTTGTTCACCATAAGGTCGGTAAAGGCCTCGGACGTGGCGGCGGCGCTGGCGGCTTCGGTCAGCTTGACACGCACGTCGTCGGGCAGACCGGCCGGTGCCCAGACCGAGGCACCTGCGGGCATCGAAACACCGTAGATATCCTGCATCAGGGGCACGTCGGGCGAGGCCAGGAGAGGCTCGGAGGTCATGGCTAGCAGGACGCTCATGTCGTCGAGATAGCGGTTATGCGCGCCGCCCGACCAAGCGAAATCCACCTTGCCACCCAGAAGGAAGGGCACCATTTCGCCGCCGCCCGAGGTCGGCACGGCGACCCAGTCGACGCCTTCCTTCTTGGCGATGAAGTCGATGTAGGCGCGGGAAATCGAGTTTTGGTCGGCGTAGCTGAGCGAATCGTCTTGGGACGACGCGATCAGGTCTTCGAGCGTTTCGATGCCGGATTCCTTCGACGCGACAATGGCCATCTGGGTTTCAGCCACGGTCGCGATCGCATCGAAGCTCGAGAGGTCATAGTCGACATCCTCGGCGATGGGCGGCCAAAGGACCGTCTGGTCCGGGGCGAACAGAAGCGTGTAGCCGTCCGCCGTCGCCTTGGCGGCCGCGGTGGTGCCGATCTTGCCGCCGGCGCCGGGCTGGGTCTTCAGGATTATCTTGGTACCAAGAATGGTGCCCATTTCCTCGGCCAGAACGCGACCCATGGTCTCGATGGACCCGCCTGCCTGGAAGGGAACGATCATGGTGATGGGTTTCTCAGGGTAGCCGTCCGCGAAGGTGGCGCCGGGCAGGGCAAGCGCCAGCGTGGCGCAGGTCGCTTTGATGAAGGTGGTCAGCATGGGAACTCCTGTTGGGCTTATCTTTATTACTCTGGAGTTTTAAGGCGCGGGCGCCGCGTTCAGCAACGTTTTCGGGTCTCGGTCCACCAGAAAACAGCCTGCGGCCCAAAATTTTCGCAGATTGTGCCTATTTCTTCATCAAAGCTATGCAGTTTTGCGAGGCAAGAGCGTCCTTAGCCTCGAATCTTAAGTGCCACCGGCAATTCCCAGTTCCAATTGCTATGTAGTTTTGCCACGAAGACCGCAGTTGCATGAAGGAGCGCCCCATGAAGATGAAAAGCGATGTCGATCCCGAGATGATTGGTGAATCCCGCCTGATGACCGTGCCCGGCACCGACCCGGCGTTGTTGGGTACGGCGGTGATGGATGGCCCGGCGTTCGTCGAGGTGCGCAGCTACCAGACCTTTCGGATCACCTATACCGTGGGCAAGCTCGGTCTGGACGACACGGGCGCAATCCGCGTCGCATTGCGCTTGATCTCGGACGCGGGGTCGCTTCAGACCACCGATCCGACGGCGGCCAACTACGTGAGCGTGCGATCCTCGGGCGATGGCCAGCGGATCCTGAAATACGACCGGAACGGCGGTCAGCGCCCGTGGAACGAGACGCTGACGATCTACCAGCGCGGCGGTTACCTCAAGCCCGGCGAAACGGTCGAGATCATTCTCGGCGATACGTCGCAGGGCTCGCCCGGTCTCTTGATGTCGACTTTCTACGAGGGTGCGCGCGTGTTCCGCGTGCTGGCCGACGTGCAGGCCACTGGCAATTTCATCCCGCTGCCCGACACCCGGCTGGAGTTTACCGTGGGGGCCGGTCCCTTGCACCGCTATCTCGCCGTGCTGCCCACGCGCCGCCGCCCGGGTGAGACATTCTTGCTCGGCCTCAAGGCCGAGGATCTCTGGGGCAATCCGACGGCGCAGGGGCCGACCCGTTTTACCGTCGAAAGCTCGATGCCCGTGCAGGGTCTGCCCGAGGTGATCGACTTTGCCCCCGAAAACGGTGCGCTGCGCATTGAGGGTCTGAGCGTGGCGCAGGAGGGTCTGCTGACCCTTACGCTCACCTCGGACGAGGGCCATGTCGTCGAAGCCGGTCCGCTTCAACTGCGCGCGGGTCCGGCGCATTATTGGGGCGATCTGCACGGCCAGACCGGCGAAACGGTCGGCACGAACTCGATTGAGCACTACTTCGATTTCGCGCGCAACAAATCCTTCCTCGACGTGACCTCGCATCAGGCGAATGATTTCCAGATCAAGCCGGTGTTCTGGGACAAGCTGAACCGTCTGACGGCCGAAGTGAACGAACCCGGCGTCTTTACCGTGCTGCCCGGTTATGAATGGTCCGGCAATACCGCTGTCGGCGGCGATCACAACGTGTTCTACCGTGATGAAGGCGCAAGCATTTACCGGTGCTCGCATGCCCTCGTGTCTGAAACCGACGATCTGGACACCGATGCGCATACCCTGACCGATCTTTATGCGAAACTGCACGCCGAGCCGGTGGATACGGTGATGTATGCCCATGTGGGCGGGCGTTATGCCAATATCTTCTTCGATCACGATCCGACGCTCGAGGCCGCGGTCGAAGTCCATTCGGCCTGGGGTAGTTTCGAATGGGTGCTGACTGATGGCTTCCCGATCCGCCGTCGGGTCGGCGTGGTGGCGAACTCGGACGGGCACAAGGGGCGCCCCGGTGCCTCTTACCCCGGCGCGTCGTTCTTCGGGGCCTACGGCGGGCTGACCTGTTTCCTCATGGAGGAAAACACGCGCGAGAGCGTTTTCGAGGCGATCCGCCGCCGTCACACCTACGGGACCTCCGGCCCGCGTCTGGCAATCGACATCACGGCCACTCTGCCGCAGGGCGGAACGCTCCATCATCGCAACCCGATGGCCCAGCCCGATTGCACCACGGATGAGGTCGATACCTGCACCATGGGCGATATCGTCCGGTCATGGGGCGACACCGCGCATGTATCGGTCGCCATCGAGGCCCCCGCGGGAATCGAGAGCATCGAGCTGCGCTCCGCCACTGATGTTGTGCACCTCTGGCGCGGCTACGGCACCAAGGATTTGGGGCGCCGTCTCCGGCTCATGTGGTCCGGTGCCGAGTATCGCGGGCGCGGCCGCAACACGCGCTGGCAGGGCAGGGTGCAGGTCTCGGGCGGTCGGATCAACGACTTTGCGGCCGTGAACCGCCTGAACCCCGAACAGCCGCTGCATCAAGTCGGGTCAAACAGCGCGATTTTCAACACGATCACCACCGGCAACCGCATGGGGTGCGACATGTGGCTGACGGGCGAGACGCCGACGCTGGCCGTGACGACGAACCATGGTGATCTTGCGCTCGATCCTGCGGCCATGACGCTCGATCCCATCGTGCTCGAGGCCGGTGGGCTGGCGCGCAGGCTTGTCGCCCAGCGGCTTCCCGATGCGCCCTTGCCGCGCAGCGCGGCCTTCGCCACAGAGGTCGCCATCGCCGCCAAGGGCGACACGCCGGTCTGGCTCTGCGTCAATCTCGAGGATGGTAATCAGGCGTGGACTTCGCCGATCTATCTGTTCCGGGATTGATCCATTCACACCCCGCGGGGCAGTTCAGATCGGTTTCGCCCGTTTTCTCTCGGTTCTGTCGCAAGCTTTGAAGTCGCTTGATGGGGCTGTGCGGCGGAAAGCATGGCGGGAAGTCTTCGGTGGTCTTCGACAACACCCTGGATCGGCAGTTCGACGTGGTGACACAGGATACGGCTTGGGACGAGCCAAGTCCGCCATCGGTCTGAGAGCGATGGCACGTGACATCACCTATATCCGGACGCAGGAGGGCTTCGTCTATCTTGCCGTGGTCATCGATCTGTTCTCGCGCCGTCTTGTCGCCTTGTCCCTGCAAGCCTTCAACCTGCCGAGGCTTGGATACAACCTCTTCGGGCAGATCTCGTTTTCCAGCTAACGCTGATCCTCAAATTTTTAGGACAAATCTATTCCAGTAGGTGAACCATTTGCAGGGGGCTAATCCACGAAAACTCAGCGCATGACGTGGGATTCTGCACGCTCCGGCATCAGACCCCCGGTTTTCTATCGGGATTTAGTGGACCATCGCGTTTTCCGCGGAGCAATGGCCCAAAGGCGCGGACTTCGAGGTCAAACTTCGACCGCCTTGGTCACCTTCCCCGTCGAGCGCTCGATTTACGCGGGATCATTGTAGGTTCGACTTTGGCGACGCGTGGGCGGTTCGGCCCGGTGGGCTCGTCGAGTGCCGCCACTGTCAGGCTCGCCAGACGGTCGAACGGCACGCGAACGGTGGTGAGGGGCACGGGCAGGCGGCTGACGATCGGGATGTCGTTATATCCCACGAGCGAGATGTCGTCTGGCACGGAAAGCCCGGCGCGCAGGATGACGGACATGGCGCCGATCGCCGTGTTGTCGTTCATCGCAAAGATCGCGGTCGGACGGTCGGGCCGGGCCAGCAGGGCCTCGGCGGCGGTCTCACCGGATTCGATCGAAAAGGTCGATTGCGCCATGAGGTGGTCGTCGATCGCAAGGCCCGCCTCGGCCATCGCCTGCCGGAACCCGGCGACGCGGTTGAGCGAGCTCGTGGCATAGTCCGGCCCGCAGATCATCGCGATGCGTTCGTGGCCCAGGTCGATCAGGTGGCGGGTCGCGAGATAACCACCGAGCACATCGTCGCTAACCACCGCAGGGGCGAGACCGTCTTCGCGCAGGCCAAAGACAAAAGGGACGCCCCGTGCCTCCAGCGCGTCGCTCAGCACGGCATTCCCGGTGCGCGCGGTGGTCAGGATCAGGCCGTCGACGCCCCGCTGGATCAGCGCATCCGCCGCGCGCAGGCTCGCCTCGGGGCTGTCGTCGGTGTTGGCCACGATGGTGAACTTGCCCAGCGGCGCAGCTGCGCGGGCCAGAGCCTCGTAATACATCGCCATGACGGTATCGGTCAGACGCGGCACGATGACGCCGATCATCCCCGTCGAGCCGCGCCGGAGGTTCGCGGCAGACAGGTCCCGGACGTAGCCCAGTTCCTGCGCGATTCGCCGGACGTGCTGTGCCTTGGGCGTGTCGGGACGGGTCAGACGGTCGTCGAGCAGCCGGGATACCGTGGACTTGGACACGCCCGAGGCCGCCGCCACGTCATGCAACGTGACCCGCGATTTCGCTTTCGTAGCAGGCGCTTCGTCGTCCATCGGTCCCTCCTTTGCCAGCCATCGCCAGCCCTCTGGTGAAAACTACCACTTGACAGAACCGGGTGGCAATGCATTTTTGGGAACGTTCCCGCAATCGTTCCCAAATCCCGAAATGGGCCTGGGCCAGCGGGTCAGAAACACGCATGACAGACCTTTTTGGAGGAGAGACAAATGACCCCCATGGACCTTCGCGGCCTGAACCCGGCGCCGGTTACGGCGTTCAACATGGACGGCTCGCTCGACATCGCGGCGAACGTGCGCATCGCCAAATGGCTGGCGAGCTTTGATGAGGTGAAATCGCTTGTCATTCTGGGCCACGCGGGGGAAGGCACTTTCCTCACCACCGATGAGCGTCTGGAACTGATCTGCGCCTACAAGGACGCGGTGGACATTCCGATCATCGCGGGAATCACCGGCGAGGGCACCAAGGTTGCCGCCGAAGAAGCCAAGCGGTCATATGACGCCGGTGCCACCGGGGCGCTCGTCTATCCGAACCACGGCTGGCTGCGCTTTGGTTTCCAGAAGGGCGCGCCGCAGGACCGTTACAAGGCGATCTACGAAGAGGGCGGTCTCCAGACGATCCTGTTCCAGTATCCGGATGCCACGAAAGCGTCCTACGATCTCGACACCCAGCTCGACATTGCCGCGCAGGTAGGCTGTGTCGCGACCAAGAATGGCGTGCGCAACATGAAGCGCTGGTATGTGGAAATCCCCGAGCTGAAAAAGGCCCAGCCGGATCTTCAGGTTCTGTCGTGCCATGACGAATGGCTGCTGCCGACAATGTTCGACGTGGACGGTCTGCTCGTGGGCTACGGCAACATCGCGCCAGAACTGCTGATCGACCTGATCGCCGCCGGCAAGGCGCAGGACTACACCGCCGCGCGCGAAGTCTTCGAACGGCTTCTGCCGGTGACGCAGGCCGTCTACCACCGCGGCAGCCACATGGAAGGCACCGTCGCGCTCAAGATCGGTCTGCGCTATCGCGGTCTGCTCGACCACGCAACGATCCGCGAGCCGCTCAAGGATCTGGGCGAAGTCGCCGAGCGTGAGATCGAAGCGGCGTTCGAGGCCGCGGGCATCGGCCGGGTCGAGGCCGCTGCGCTCGCTGCCGAGTAACCGATCACGAGACCAAGATTGCCCCCGACGTGGTGTCGGGGGCATGATCCAAAAACAGGGAGGAGAACCATGTTTCATTTCACCATGCCCCGGCTGAAGGTCGCCGTCGCGGCCGCCGCTTTGGGCGCTGCCACGTTCACCGCCGCCGTTGCCACCGCGCAGGACGTCCGCATCGGCGCCATGCGCGAGGGGTCGTCCTGGTACGTCTTTGCCGCGACTCTCGAACAGATCATCGAGCCCATTCTGGGTGACAACACGGTCGAGGTCATCGCCCGTGGCGGCGGCGTCGCCAACCCTATGGTCGTGCAGGGCGGCAAGGCTGAGATCGCGCTTTCGAACAAGGCGACGGCCGTCTGGGCTGTCGAGGGCGCCGATACCTACGAAGGCATGTCTGCGCCGGACATCCGGTCGCTGGTCGGTGGCCTGAACGATGTCTACGTTGGCGTGATGGCCACGCAGGCCTTCATCGACAAGGCGGGCAGCTCGGATCTTGCCGAGATTGTCGCCTCGGGCACGCCGATCCGCGTTTTGATGAAACCCGTAGGCTCGTCCGCCGTGCCCGTGGCCGAAATGATCTTTGAAGGCCTCGGCACGTCGCTTGACGAGATCAAGAAGAACGGCGGCGATGTCATTCAGGTGGATACCGCGCAGATTGCCGATCAGATCCGCAACGGTGGCGCCGACATCTACATCGACACGATGATCAAGGGCCATCCGACGATCACGGAAGTCGCGCTGACCGCCGACGTGCAGTTCCTCGACATTCCCGAGGCAGCGATGGCGGTACTGGCTGACAACGGCCTGACCCCAGGTTCCTATGGGCCAGGCTGGTATGAAGGGCAGGACGCCGCCACGACAGGTGCGAACCTTGGCACCGTGCTGATCGCCAATGCCAATCTGGACGAGGAAACCGCCTACCAGATCACCAAGGCGATTATCGAGAATGCGGAGGCGCTCAAATCCTCGCATGGTGCATGGTCACAGTTCGATCCGGCCGCCGCGATGAAACCCGAGAATGTCGGCATCGAGCTGCATTCGGGTGCGGTGCGCTACTACACCGAAGCAGGTCTGATGTAAGACCCTCTCGCGCCGCCGGGCCATGCGTCCGGCGGTGCCCAGCACAAACGTGCCACCCCTCACATGCCTACATCCGCGCCAAGGGAGGATTCCATGAGCGCCCCGCTGACCGATCTGCCTGCAGAGCCCGTTGTTCGCCGTTCGCCCGCCTTGATGGTCGCTTTTGTCGTCGGCCTTGGCCTGATCGGGTTCCAGTTATGGCTTCTGTTCTCGCCGCAACAGCCGCTGGTCGAGCGTCCCGTGCACCTCGTCTTTGCGCTGGTGCTGCTGTTTCTCTACAAACCCCTGACCACGCCGCGCCTGCCGCGCTGGCTGCGCCTTGGGATCGACGGGCTGCTCGTTGCCGGATCGCTCGCCGTTCTGGGCTACTACATCACCGGGTTCGAACGTCTGACCACGCGGATGGAAAACGTCTCACCCGTGTTCACGCTGGACATCGTCTCTGGCGCGCTGCTGGTCGGCCTGCTGCTCGAAGGGGCGCGCCGGGCCGTCGGGATGGTTCTGGTCTATGTGCTGGCCGTGTTCATCGCCTATGCCTTCTGGGGCAACGTTCTGCCCGGTTCGCTGCAATTCCGCGGCTTCGGGATCGAGGCGGCGACCGAGATCACAACGATGACCACGGCTGGCGTTCTGGGCGTGACCACCTCGACCTCGGTCAGC
Organism: Maritimibacter sp. REDSEA-S28_B5; assembly: GCA_001626765.1. Classification (GTDB taxonomy): domain Bacteria; phylum Pseudomonadota; class Alphaproteobacteria; order Rhodobacterales; family Rhodobacteraceae; genus Maritimibacter. The sequence continues at coordinate 493 of LUOO01000028.1, read as the reverse complement.
TTTGTCTTTTACTTCATCCTCTTTGGCGCGTTCTATGCGGCGGTCGGGGGCGGGCAGCTTTTCATCGACCTCGCGATCCGCGCGGCGGGCCGGGCCACCGGGGGCACCGCCAAGGCCGCGATCATCGGTTCGTCATTGATGGGGTCGATCTCCGGCTCCGCCGTGGCCAACGTCGTCTCGACCGGCGTCTTTACCATCCCCCTCATGAGGCGCACCGGGGTGCCCGCGCATCGCGCCGCCGGGATCGAGGCGATCGCATCGACCGGCGGGCAACTCATGCCGCCGATCATGGGCGTTGCGGCCTTTATCATGGCCGAGCTTCTGGGTATGCCCTATGCGCAGATCGCGCTCGCGGGCCTCATTCCGGCGGTGGCCTTCTACCTCGCACTGCTGCTCGTCGTGGACCTCATGGCGCGGCGCGACGGCATTCGCCCGCTGACCGCCGAAGAGGTGGCGGAAACCGACAGTATCCTGCCGCGCCTGCATCTGATCG
>LUOO01000027.1 GCA_001626765.1 Maritimibacter sp. REDSEA-S28_B5 | reverse complement strand
GTGTATAAGAGACAGCCTATGTGCTGTCGTCGCTGACGCGGCGGATCATTGCCATCAACCTTGTGGGTCTGCTGGCGCTGGTGATCGGCGTGACGCTGGGCGTCATCTCGGCCTATTTCCGGGGCGGCTGGGCCGACCGGATCATCCGCACGACCGCCGTTCTGCTCCAGTCCATGCCGAATTTCTGGATCGCGATCATGGCCATCCTGCTGTTCGCCGTGATGCTGGGCTGGCTGCCCACGTCCGGGCGCCGGGGGCTGTCCTCGCTGATCATGCCGGCAGCGACGCTGATGCTCTTCCCGCTCGCCGCGATCATGCGGATGACCCGGACCTCGATCCTCGAGACCATCGAAAGCGATTACGTCAAGTTCCTCAGGATCAAGGGCGTGTCCGAGGGCCGCATCCTGCGCCGCCACGCGCTGCGCAACGCGCTGATCCCGGTGATCGCGCTGTCGGGCCTGCAGCTTGGCAACCTGATGGGGGGCACCGTGATCACCGAGACGATCTTCAACTGGCCCGGATTGGGCAGCCTGATGATCGAGAGTTTCGTGAGCCGGGATTACCCCGTCATTCAGGTGGGGGTCCTGATGATCTCGACCTTCCTCATCCTTCTCAACCTCGTCGTGGACCTGTTGTTCTGCGTCGTCGACCCGAGGATCAGATACGCATGACCATGGAACAGACTTTGTCACCCTTCGTGCTGGACGTGAGCGACCTGTCGGTCGAGATCGACGGGCGTGAGGGCCGGGTGATCCGCCCGGCGCGCCGCCTGAGCTTTCGCGTCGGTCGGGGCCGCGTGGTCGGCGTGATCGGGGAATCCGGCTGCGGCAAGAGCATGACCGCGCTGTCGATCCTGCGTCTTTTGCCCACGGCGGCGCGCATTGCCGGCGGACAGGTGCTATTCGACGGCGTGGACCTGTTGAAAAAGACCCCGCGCCAGATGCGCGAAATCCGGGGCCGGTCCATCGGCATGGTGCTGCAGGACCCTTCGGTGTCGCTTGATCCGCTGTTCACCATAGGCGACCAGATCGACGAGGCGCTGGCCGTGCATGGCAAGATGCCCGCGGCGGAGCGGCGGGCGCGGGCAATCGAGCTGCTCAAAGCTGTTGGCATCCCGTCCCCCGCCGACCGGCTTGAGCAATACCCGCACGAGCTGTCGGGCGGCATGTTGCAGCGCGTCGTCGCCGCCATCGCCATCGCGTGGAACCCCGCGCTGCTCATCGCGGACGAGCCGACCACTGCGCTCGATCCGACCATCCAGGTTCAGGTGCTGGACCTCTTGCGCGACCTGCGCGATACATTGGGCGTGTCGATCATGATCATCACGCATGATTTTGGCGTGGCGGCCTATATCTGCGACGACATCATGGTGATGTATGCGGGCGAGGTGGTCGAAACCGGGCCGGTGCGGCAGATCTTCGACAAGCCCGGCCACCCCTATACCCGCGCTCTGATGCAAAGCTCGAGCGTGCCCGAGGGTGACGGTCGTCTGCCGACCATTGACGGGCAGCCGCCGGACCTGGGCGCCTTGCCCCGCGGCTGTGCCTTTGCCCCGCGCTGTGTCCTGGCGACAGAGCAATGCCGACAGGAAGCTCCGCCCATGTACGCGCTCTCTGACATTCATTCGGCCGCCTGCTGGCGGGCCGGGGAGGTGACCCCATGAACGACGTGATCCTTGAAACCCGAGGGTTGGAAAAGCACTTCGTGATCGAAAGCGGCCTGCCGTTCCGCCGGGTGTCCAAACGCATCCGCTCGGTCGATGGTATCGACATGAGGGTCCGCGCGGGCGAGACCTTTGGCCTCGTCGGGGAATCCGGCTGTGGCAAATCCACCACGGCCAAGCTGATCCTTCGCCTGATAGAACCGACCGGCGGCAAGGTCATCTTTGACGGGAAAGAGGTGCAGACGGCCACAGGGGCCGCGCTGCGCGACTTTCGGTCGAATATCCAGACGGTGTTTCAGGACCCCTATGGATCGCTCAATCCCCGCATGAAGGTGCGCGAGATCATCGCCGAGCCGATGATCGCGGCGGGGGGATATTCGGCAAGGGACATGGACCACCGGGTCACGGAATTGCTCGAACTGGTGAACCTGCCTGCCAATGCCGCGCGGCGTGGTCCGCACGAGTTCTCGGGTGGCCAGCGGCAGCGCATTGCTATCGCGCGGGCGCTGGCGCTGAAACCCCGTCTCGTCATCCTCGATGAACCCGTCTCGGCGCTCGATGTGTCGGTCCGGGCGCAGATCCTCAACCTGCTCGACGATCTGCAAGAGGAACTGGGCCTCGCCTATTTCATGATCTCACACCACCTCGAACTGGTCGCGAATAAATGCGATTGGATCGCGGTGATGTATCTGGGCCGGATCGTCGAACAGGGTCCAGCGCGCGAGATCGCGGACAATCCGCGTCACCCCTACACTCAGGCCTTGTTTTCCTCGGCGCTCAAGGTGAACCCGGATGCGCGCACAGGTCAGGTCAAGATGATCAAGGGCGAGGTTCCGTCACCCCTGCGCCCGCCGTCCGGCTGCCATTTCCACACGCGCTGTCCCGTCGCGATGCCGATCTGCAAGTCGGCCACGCCGCCGGTTGTCGCTGGGCCAGGCGGCTCGGTCGCGACTTGTCATGCCTTGAAGGAACAGAGGCTCACCGCCTGACTTCATCGGAGCCGTCAAGGCGCCCTGTTTATCCGATGGCCTTGATCGACAGGGTCACGGCGGGTTCGAGCGGCACCCGGCTGTGCGCATCGTTTTCGACGATGAAACGGCGCAAGAGGCTGCGGAACTCGGCCACGTCATCGCCCAGCACGCCAAGCGACTTCTCACTTGCGATGACGGCGAGCGGGTGGCCTTTCTCGATCAGGCGACGTCCCCCGTCCGTCAGGCTCAGAAGCCGCCTGCGCCGATCGGTGGGATGTTCCACCCGGACCACGTAGCCCTTTTGCACAAGCCCGGTCACAAGCGTCGCCGTGGTCGAGCCATCCAGCGCAAGCCACCTTGCGACGCTGATCTGTTCCACCGGCGCCCGAGAGATTTCGTCGTCCCGATGAACAGGCTTTCGAGCGTTTGGTGCGTCCGCCGCATGAGAAAGCCGAAGGCGTTGTAAAGGCGCGCGTGCTCCGGGAAGTCCTTCTCGAAACCGGTTTCAGGGGTAAACCGCGTGGATCCGTCTGGCCGCACCCATTCGGGGGCCTTCGCCGGCACGTCGTCGATGATCCGCCGCAGGAAATAAGTCAGCCTGTCGGTTTCTTGCGGCGAGAACACGGAGAGGAGTGTGTTGGAGTTCTTGAGCGCCGTATCCCGCGCCAGCATCGTGCAGGCGCGTCCGGCCCGCGTCAGGTCGATTTCCTTTTTCCGTGCGTCCTGTCGGGATTGTTCGCGGTTGATGAAGCCGTGCTCCACGAGCCCGTTCACGACCATCGAAATCGTGGTGCGATCCACACCGATCCGGCGAGCAAGTGTGATCTGATCAATTCGAGGCGATTCGGAAATGACGGCGAGGGATGACATCTGTGTCGGTGTCAGCCCGAACTCCCCCAGGTCCTCCATGAAGGAGGACACGGCGATCTGGTTCGCCCGCCGGACAAGGAAGCCAGGGCGGTCGTAGAACGAGGCGAGTTCTGCGAGCGGCGGGAAATCCTCTCCCTCGGCGGCGCCCCGCTTGTCGAGCAGGCCATCAGACGACGTATTCTTCATAATATTCCAATTTTATTGCCTGAATGGCCGCGGTTTGCCCATATTGGACCACCCACTGACGATCTGTCCTACTAGACAGAAAAACCGCCTGAGCGGCAAGCCCCAACGTCGGGCAGGATGCCGCACCGGGCACGTGAAAAACGCCGCTCGACGCCCGTGCGCGGCAGGACAGCCGGATTTCACGCCCGGTTTCCAGACCTCCAGGCGTCAACGGAACCTTGACTCGATTAAACATCAGTAATATGACGAAAAGCACATCGCGCGGGTTTGGACATGGTCCGGCCCGCGGGCTCGAGGGGCAGGAAAAGCCGCCGGGCATCCAAGGGAGGAAAAGATGAAACGACTGAAAGTTGCCTTGTCGGCAGCCATCCTTGCGGTATCGACTTTGCCCGGTCTCGCGCAGAGCGATGCGATCAACAGCCCCTTTGTGGTGGCGATCAACCACGAGCCCGACACGCTCGACCCGTCGATCTCGGTCAACACCGTGATCTCGCGCCCGACGCTCGAGAACATCGTCGAGCCCATCGTCGCGCTCGATGCCGAGGGCAACCTCGTGCCCGGTGTCGCCGATTTCGCCTATTCCGAGGACGGCACGGTGCTGACCTTCACGATCAAGGAGGGTGTGACCTTCCACAACGGAATGCCGCTCACCGCCGACGACATCGTCTTCAGCCACGAGCGGATGGCGGAGCGGTCGTCGATCTACCAGTCACGCCTGCGCAACTTCGACCGTGTCGAAAAGGTGGACGAGCGGACCGTGCGGTTTATCTTCAAGTCGCCAGACGTGACCTACCTGCCGCCGCGCAACCTGACGGTCCTGTCGAAGGCCTACTACGATGAGGTCGGCGAAGAGGGTTTCGTGGCCAACCCGGTCGGCACCGGCCCCTACAAACTGGTGAGCTATACGCCCGGCCAGTCGATGGAACTCGAGGCGTTCGAGGAGTATCACGGCGGTGCGCCGGACGTGAAATCCGTGCGCTTCGTCTTCGTCAAGGAGGACAGCACCCGCGTCGCGATGCTGCGGGCGGGCGAGGCAGATCTCGTGCTCAACGTGCCCTTCTCGGACCGCAATGCGCTCGCCGATGACGGCTACACCATCGAAGAGGTTGCGGTGACGCCCACGGTGTCGGTGCAGTTCACGCTGAACAACCCCGATGTGCCGTGGCACGATGTTCGCGTGCGCCGCGCGATTGCCCATGCCATCGACGCGGACGGCATCGTTCAGGGCCTGTTCGACGGGGTGCCAAAACGCCACGCGGCCTTCGGTCCGAACGAAGTGGGGTTCGATCCCGAGCTTGAAAACTACGCCTTCGATCCTGCGCTGGCCAAGGAGCTGCTGGCCGAAGCGGGTTATCCCGACGGGTTCGACATGCCGCTGATCTGGTGGCGTGGCGAGAATTCGGGGCTGAAAGAGACCGCCGAGGCCGTGTCGATCTACCTCCAGCAGGTCGGCATCAACACGGATGTGTCGAGCCTCGACGTGCCGGACTTCGTGGGCAAGATCCGCGCCGCCAAGGGCGAGGGCTCGCAGGAAGCCTGGGTCGGGATCACGCCGACACCGCTGGCGGAATACTTCGACCCAACAATCGCGTTGGCCTTTACCTTCTGGTCCGCCTCGCCCTTTGCCCAGTGGAAGAACGACGACTTCGACGCGCTGGTGTCCAAGGCGGTGCAGACCGTCGATCCCGAGGAACGCGCCCCGATGGTGGTCGAGGCGACCCGCATCCTGCACGACCAGGTGCCGCAGATCCCGCTTTGGAACAACGTCTCGGTCTACGGCATGAAGCCGGGCGTATCCTACCGGCCGGCCCCGCGTCACCTCGTGCGCGCGTCGCTGGCCGATATCGAGATTGCGGGCGAGTGACCCGCGACGACTGATCCAGAGGCTCCGGCGGCCACGGCCGCCGGGGCGTTCGAAAGAGACGGGACAGATGCAGGAACCAGGACTGAAACTGCTGTTCGAAGCAACGGGGCAGGTGAGTGCGCCCAAGGTCATCGGCACCACGAACGGCGCCCGACGTCAGGTGATCCCGATCGAGGCCGGCGGTCCCTTCGAGGGCGAGCGCATACGAGGGCGTATGGTGTCGGGCTTCGACTGGCAATGGGTGCGCCCGGACGGCGTGACCGAAGTCGAGGCATCCTATCTGCTCGAAACCGACGACGGCGTGCTGATCGAGTGCCGCAACACCGGCCTGCGCCACGGCCCGCCCGAGGTTATGGCCCGCATGGGCCGGGGCGAGCCGGTCGATCCGTCGGAATACTACTTTCGCGCCACCCCGGTCTTCACCGCGCCCGAGGGCAAATACGACTGGCTCAACCGCGCGCTCTTTCTCTCGACCGGCGCCCGTTACCCCGACGGGGTGCGGCTCCGTTTTTACGAAATAACCTGACGACGGCGACGCGCGGCCCGCGTTTCCGCAAGACGAGGCAGACATGCATCCTTTCCCCGACAACCCGAGCTTTCAGGGCTACAACAAACCCTCCCGTATCGAGGCTGACATCAAGGATCTCGAGGTCATCGGCGAGGTGCCATCGGACCTCGACGGCGTGTTCTTCCGCGTGGCCCCGGATGCGCAGTTTCCGCCCAAGCTCGGCACCGACATTCCCTTCAAC
>LUOO01000026.1 GCA_001626765.1 Maritimibacter sp. REDSEA-S28_B5 | reverse complement strand
ATTTGATGCAGTTCGTGGTCATTGCTCTTCTCCTTGTTTGCGTTGCAATGATGGTCACCTTGCAGCTGGCCAAGGCCCGGCCACACCGAAGGCGAAGCGTAAGCTGGAGAGGGGCAGGCGCCGGTCTTTTTGCCTCGCGAGGAATGACCCGCAGGGTCAGGGGAAAAAGATCGGCGACAACCTTTGTGGACGGGACGACAGCTGCGACCAGCATGTCATGCAACTCAGACAAAAGGAGTAGTGCGGTGGCCGCGAAGGAAACTGGGTGAACAGCCGACAAGGATGCGGCGGGATGCGGTGTTTTCTCTGTCCTCTTGCTCCGATCCTTACTCGGACGAGGCAGAGCTTTCCCTGACCCTGTCTCATGTGTCGCGACGGCTGGTTCTCGTGGCAATGCGATGTGTGTTGTCTGGAAGAGCTGCAGGGAGACTGTCGAAGCATCGATACCGTGCTCGGCTCACCGGGGTTTCGAACGGATCCTCCCCGGCAGCCCGATAGCTTGGATTTGCACAGCGCGACCATCACCGGCCGTCTGCCAGCTGCGGCCAATGCAATACGGCGGTCGCCGGACAACGTTTGCGAACCATGATGACAGGGCGGCACAGCATGTCCGGCAACGCACGGAACAACACCGGCCGAGACGCGACTTACGAGATCACTGATGTCACGCGCCCGCCCCAGCGACCGTAACCGGAAGGGCCGAGATGAAGCGTTGCCACGACCATGCGACGGCTGGTCGGGCTGGCTCCGGAGGAGACTGCCCGGCCGGCAGGACGTCGCAGGGAGCGGCGGCGTTTCATCTCGGGGAGGCCGGCTGCGTGCAGCCGGCCGAGTAGGGCGCGGTCCTGACCAAAGGACAGGAGGGGCCAAGATCAAACAATAGGGCTTCTGAAGCACAATTGTCATCCTCTGTTACAAGGACCAAACTGGTGCAAATTTCCGAGAATTCTGAAAGCAAGCGGCACTAACGCTCGCAGCTTTTCCAGTGACGACAAAGGAGGTTACTTTCATGCCTGTTCTAGGAACAGCTTTCGCTCTGCTGCAAATCAGAAACTAGATCGGGCATGTGCTCGGCAATCAAAGCGTATGTCAACTGTTCGCCACGCTTGCTGAGTTTCTCAATCCATTCGTCCGGCATGGCAGAAAAGTCAGTTGGATATCCATGTGCGTCGTCGCGTGATACAAGATTCGACGGCGGAAAGGCGAGGCGTGTGTCATCCTGCCCAAGAAAGGGCATAGCAAACCTTTTGATCTGCCCAGATGACTTTAAATCGAACAAGCGCTTCACGGCAGCATTCTGAGCCCTGTCAAAGATGCAAGTGAACGTGCTTGTAAGCCGCGCCATGAAGAATTGGCTGGGTGGATCAAATCGCAAACCGTAACCCGCGCGGCAACATATGATCGTGTCCACGCCAGAAACGTTCAGGCTCACCGAAGATTCCCGATCAGGCCAAAGCGGCGCCAGGCCCAAGTTGTCGTATGCCCCGCCATCGGTCAGGGTGACGTGCTCCTCGCGCCGCGATCCGTCAGGTTTGTTGAAAGCGAGACGTTCATCAAGCGCCGGCAGAAATAGCGGATATGCCGCGGAGGCTATGACTGCGTGCGCAAGAGTCGTCTGTGAACCGGCAAGTTCCCCGAGACGCCACGACCCGGACTTCTCTCGCGAAAAATAGAACGCCGAACCTGTGCGCAAATCTGCAGCGTTGATAATCAGAAGTGGGCGCGTCGCGGGCAATTCCCGCAACTTAAGTCCGTGAAAGACATCTTCGTCCAAAACCCTACGTAGGATCGTCGTCCTGCTCGCGAAACGCGGCAGCGGTGCGCGTAACTTGTCGAAGCTCCAGCGTGTACGTGCGGTCGGTGGCAGTATCAGCGAAAGGAGGCGCGGTCCGGCCGCGATCGCCAAGATTGCGAGGTTGATCACCCCAAGAAGGGTAGCACAGTAGATCGCACGCAGGCCTTCGGTGGTCGTGAACACCTTGCGCAAGGCCGGACGCACCAAGCCGGAGGAAAGCAACGAACGCACCTTCGTCTCGAAGACCGGAAACGGTTCGTCATTAGCCGCATAAAGTGCGCCAATGACGCTTCCCCCTGATACGGTGGAGATGACCCGAACTTCGTCAAGAATTCCGAGATCATGCAAGGCGCGCAGACAGCCTAGGTGGAAGGCGATGGCACGGGATCCACCGCCTGAGAGCGAGAGGCCGATGACGGGCTTACTCATCGAACCGACCTTTCGGCTAGTGGAGAAGAAGCTTCGTTATGGCGCATAAACACGACAGCGAGTTCGGCCTCCCCAGCAATCAACATCAGGCCGGGCAAGGTATCCATGTCAAATATGGTGGCGAGCCAATTGATCTGGGACAGGTCGGTAACGCTCGGCATCACCCCGACCAGTGGCGGATGTGAATGCCACTCACCGACGTAGCGCAGCTGTCCCTGTGTCTCCGCCATAGATCGGTCGATCATCTGTTGGACGCCGTCGGTGCCGCGAACGAACCCAGTTGGCGATCCGATGCTGTCAGCAGGTGCTTTGGCGGCATCGGCAAGGTGTATTTTCCGGGCAGGAATGTCGACGACCCCGAGCAGGATACCTCCCGTCTCTTTCGGCAGGCATTCATGGCGCATGGCCGTGATGCGTGAGCGGAGTCCGGCATCGAGTGATACCTGCCAGCCGTCAACATCGAAGCGACGCACATCCTCCGCTGGATAAGAGAAGCTCCTGACTTGACCCTCTGTACCAAGCGACCAGATCCGGATGATCCCTTCATCAGCGTCGGCGGCCCGTCCCAGACCTTCCGCAACCAGCCCACTTAGGGCCATGACACGCGACTCCGGGATCAGGTTTGTGATGGCACGGCAAGCGCCGGTATAGGCGAATGTCCGCACCGGGGTTTCCAAATGACCCGAGAGAGCCTCCTCCCGGACGACATGCCTCAGATACTGCGCTTCCAGATCGCGTAGCGTGACGCTGCGATCTATCGGTTCGGCCAGCAGAACGGCGGCATCCCCCGCCGGGCTAAAAAAGATGCTGAACCGCCGAGCCTTGGATTTATGGTCAGAGAGGAAGCGCTCCGCCAGCAAAGAAGCGGATGCATCCACGATAATGTCGGCGCCATCGAGCGCAGCATCAACGTCGTCATTTCGCTGCCCTTCAACCCCAACCTGGGCGGTTATTGCTGTAGCCACAGAATCTTCATCGTCAAGAATGCTCGCCAACGCCCCAGCGAGCAATTCAGATTTGCGCCTAGTGACGTCGCCGCCGAAGCCGATATGACGAGCAAGGTTGTGTGGAAGCAGGACGTCATCGTCTATCACGGTCCAGCGAAAACGCCCTTCTCGGGCAAGACAAGGGGCGACATGGGCACCGATCGCGCCCCCTCCGACGATCACGGCCTTGCGTTCATCCGGGATGGTGCGGCCCGCAAGCCGGGTCGCAAGGTCTCGGTCAAAGGTTGCGTGGACTTCGACCGGCAGCACGGCCATCGCTATCAGCGCAGCTTCATCCACAGCTCCAGCGGTCAAAGCGGTAACGAAGCCGGCGGCTCCGCCCTGATCCCTGCTTTCGACCTTGTGAGCAATTCCGAGCGCGACCGCGATGTCACCAACCTTCTCGGCAGTGACGAAGGCCCGAAAATCTGTGCCCTGTTGTGTTCCGTCTGGTGAGGTAATCGGCATCTCGACGACCACTGCCAGGCAGGAATTGATCCGCGCCGCATTGGTGCGCGCGTCGTTCAACCATTCGGCGAAGCGCGTACGCAGGTCGGCAAATAGATCGATCCCACGTGCTGTGAGCAAGTCGGCAAGGCTGCCAAGATTACCTGGCGCGAACGAAAGCCGCACCATCTGCGCCGGAGGCACTCGGTACGCTGCCACCGTCAACGGCAAAGCCAGTGTGCGCCCCTGCAGCTGGGAAAGCGGGATCACGCGCATCAGCGTGCCCGTGTCGTCAGGGACAGCGACGAGATCCTGTGTGTCGGCGTTATCGATCAACGCACGGGACATGATGATGTTGTAGCCGGTCCCGAACATGAGCGGGTCGACCGGCTGCCGGGCGTCATGCAATGCGCCCTCGGCAGCTCGCCGAAACCAGGCAAGGATACGCTGGACAAGCTCGGCCGGTGTCCATGTGAGGCGCGCTTCCGCCCAACTTCGGTCATCGATACAGATCGCGCGGGGTGATCCTTCGGCAGTAAGGTTTTGGTGGGCAGTGTCGGGAAAATCGCTCCGCAACACGTAGACGAATGGCATCGAATCGCCGCCAGCGAAGCGAACGCCAATTCGTTCTGTGCGCCGGATTGGCACGACGCTCTGCTGCGGCCTGCCGGTCCTGAAGGTGAGTTCTACAAGCTCACCGGCCCCTCCCCTGCGTAGTGCGACGACGGCAGCAAGTTCGCCGGCATGCCGGTCGACAAACCGTGCAAACGATGCCGCTGCCGAAGAGGTGAGGTCATCGACCTCGATCACTTCGCCGAAGGATGCCGTGAGCCAGGCTTCGACGTCCATTAACCAGCCCTGGGCGACGCCGCCGCGGCGGTTCCAGCAACCATCGGCGCAGCAAGCGCAAGGGCGAAACCAAATGCCGTGATCTTGTATGCGAAGGGCTTAGGGTCACTCTTCGACGGGTACTCCATCGTCACGATGAATTCGCCGTCGTGCGCCACAGTGATCCGACGGTGATAGTTTGCAGCCTGCCGGTGCGGGGGCTGGACGTCGTCGTCGGCCTTCGACCCTTTGACGGGGATCGGCCAGGACGGAGAGATGATGTCGCTGCCGGGTTGGCGCTGATCCTCGAACAGCCACTTGACGTCGGGGTCAGGGACAGTCTCGTTCGAGCCACGCTCCGGCCCCAACGACTTGTAGGAGCAATGGTGCGGCAGCTTCATCAGATCCCAAGCGAGCCTGTCCTCATTGCCGTGCTTCCGGCTAACCTGGACGATCGCAGCCAGCGTCTCGTAATTGACGTCTGAGGCGAGAAGCAGCCTCGTCTTCTGGCCGCCCTCGACAAAGGTGGCCTGCATAACGATCGAATCTTCGTTGCGATCGACGACAGTGTTTTCATCCTGTCGCCAGCCGAACGGGCAGTGCACAAAAAACTCTACCTTCTCTGGGCCAGTCAGTGTGTACCCAGGCACCAGTTTGCCAGCATCCACAATCAAGTGCTTGCGGCTTTCAAAGTCGATCCCTTCCGCCTCCATCCAGGCCTTCAGCCGTTCTGGGCGAGAGAACACTCGAATACCCTTGCCCTGACGCAAACGGTACCGTGCCTCCGCACGGACCAACCGCGCATCATCCTTCAAGTTCTCTTCAAGGATTGCCGCTGCAGGTACCCAGAGTTCCCTGATCTTTACGCGACCCTTGCCTTGGTAGAGCGCAGCATGATCGAGCCAGAAGAAGTCACCGAAACCTTTACAGTGATCGGTGTCAGTGTGAGTGATGCAAACTGCATCGAAGTAGTCGCGGCCCCCTTTATGCAAGTCGCGGCGGAGTGTCGCCGGCAAGTCGCAACGCTGGTCATCTTCATCATCGTCGCAACGCATTGCGGCGAAGTCGATCAGGATCTTGCGCCCATCAGCAAGGTCGAGGCGGGCGGTATCGGCGTTGCCGAGCGGAAAGAAGTTCACCAGAGCCTGCATTTCACTGTCCTCATATTTTTGCCCGAGCAGATTGGGCAGTTCTTTGACCTCCAGCCCCGTGCTGGAGCCTAGCCTTTCGGCGGATAGGGATCGTTCCCATAGGAATTTGCGTCTCGGATCTGGCCATTGGGCCGATGGATGACGACCTCGCCTCGCTCTCGGATCGCCGTGGTGCGTGCGGCCGAGGTCGCCTCTGCCTGAGTCGCATGCGTGGATCCGACCCGGGTAGCGCCCTCACGGCGTGCAGCCCAACCATTCCCGTGGGGAACCACATGAATACGCTTTGACATCGAATTCTCCTTATTTTCCTGACTCGCCTCGATTCGAAACTGTTGACCCCGGCCCTGCGGCATGATTCAAGTGTTTCACAGACTGGTATAGGCCAGAAGCCTCGCCAAGTAAACAGTCTTCGCACCACTGATACCAGTCTACGAAACACTAAGGAGGGCACATGAATATCAACGAACTCGCCCCACTAGTCTTAAGGCGACGGGGAAACATGGGGGTTAGGGCTGCCGCGAAGGAGATCGGGATCAGTCCGACCACACTCACGAGGATCGAAAAAGGGCATGTCCCAGACGTGGGCACGCTCAACAAACTCAGCGAATGGTTGGGGGAGGAGCCTTCAAAGTTCACGGGCGTTGGAGACCTTCAAATCGCATTCAAGAACAGGAAAGCCGTCCCGCAAGCGACCGCTCTCGCTCTGGCTGAACTCATCACGCAAGCCTCGCGGCAATTCGAACAAGACGTCGAGGCTCGAGGACACTAAGTGGCATTCAGACGAGGGTTCAAATCTCAATGTGAGCGGCGATCGGTCGAGTTTCGAAAACAGTTCGGTCTGTCCGATCACGATGCGCTGTCTGCCGACCGTTTGGCGGAGGAGCTTCGAGTCACCGTTTGGTCCACCGATGACGTCGATGGGATATCGGAAAGCGCCAGGTCGGTTCTGAGCGACGAGACAGATCAATCGTGGTCCGCCCTGACGATGAGATTGGGCGCGGCCCATCTTGTCGTCCATAAACCGGTCTCCTCAAAAGGTCGCCGCAACAACGTGGTGATGCACGAGCTGGCGCACATCATCTTGGGTCACGAACTTGCAAAAGCCTGCATTCTGGAGGACGGCTCTCTTGTTCCGGGTAATTTCGATCAAGACCAAGAAGACGAAGCCGACTGGTTGGCCGGAGCCTTGCTGCTGCCCCGGCCGGCCCTTCTGTCTATTCGTCGTCGGCGCATGTCAGATCGCGACGCTTGCGAGGAACATCTCGTCAGTCCGGAAATGCTGAAGTGGCGGTTTCGGATGACCGGTGTGGATTACCAACTGTCGCGCCGCCGCGTCTAACCCATTATAAATATTTAGTATCCACGCTCTGGAGCAAACCCACCGACTTCCAGTCGGTTGCGCTTCAGCGTGAAAGAATCGTCTTATGAACATACCCTCTGAAAAATGAGCCGCAGCCGGGTCGGAGGCTCATTTTTCAGAGGGTATGTTCATGCAATACGACACCGGCAGCCACTGTGTTTTCTATCATCGGTATCACTTGGTCTGGTCCACCAAGTACCGCTTCAAGGTTCTCAAAGGTCGGGTGCGCCTGCGTGTGCGCGACATCTGCCGCCAGGTGTGCCACGAGAACGAAGTCGACATCTTGCGCGGCGTATTGTCGAGCGACCACGTTCACATGTTCGTATCAGTGCCACCGAAGCTCGCCATCTCCGATCTGGTGCGCAAGATGAAGGGTCGTTCGTCCCACAAGGTGCAACGGGAATTCCCGGAGTTGCGCAGGCGCTATTGGGGCCGCAGGTTCTGGGGCCGAGGGTATTTCTCAACGACCAACGGTGCCATCACCGAAGACATCGTACTTCAGTACTTGGAGCAGCACATCGCCGATCCTACCGGCGCCAGCCGGTAGTGGTTCAGTTAATGGTGAGCGTTGTTGTTCGCATTCGTGCTTCAGCTACGATTTTTGGTTTGACATATTCGATTTTTGCACACCTTAAGTTACTAAATGCAACATACGCCAAACCAGCTTGAGTTTACGAAGGGACCTGAAAGCAAACTATGAGTGTGCAAAGAGGACAAAAGCTCAACTCGTTGCAGCGCCTCCTTCCAGAAGGTTTGGTCGCCAGCTCGCGATGGTTGGACGAGGCAGGTTACTCGAGCGCACTGCGTAGCAAATACGTCGCGAACGGCTGGTTGGAGCAGCCCACACGGGGGATCTACAAGCGGCCCGGTGCCGAAACACGATGGCAACACCTGATCATCTCGCTGCAATCACTCATGCGAATTCCGGTCATCGTCGGGGGCCTCAGCGCACTCGAACTTCAAGGCTACGGTCATTACGTAGCCATGGGAAAGCGGAGAAAGGTTCACCTCTACACGGAAGCCCCCCTGTCCAAATGGCTCAACGAAATCGACCCCAAGATCGATTTCCAGACGCGAAATGCGAAAAAGCTGTTCAAGTCGGAGGCGATCTTCAAGGCGATCCAAGACCTCCCACCAATTTCGTCGACAGGCAATGTCGAGACATTGGACAACCCCGAAGGTGGGTTGAGACTCCATGTCTGGGGTGACAGATCCTGGCCGATGGTGATCTCCCGTCCGGAGCGAGCCATTCTGGAATTTCTGGACGAGATCCCGACACACCAGTCCTTCGAGCACGCTGCGGAACTGTTCACCGGACTTTCAAACCTCAGTCCCAGGCAACTCCAGGCGTCACTCGAAAACTGCGGCAGCGTGAAGGTGAACCGACTCTTTCTGTGGTTCGCCGAGCGGAACGATCACGCCTGGTTCAAACGACTCGATCTCGATGCAATCAACATCGGCAGTGGCAAGCGGGTGGTCGCAAAAGGAGGCACCTGTCCGTCGATATCGACCTGACTTACCTACCCGTGAAAGCCCGGGAAGAATCCCTCGCCGACATAGACGCCGCGTTAGACCGGATATCGAAATCCATCTCGGAAGCCGTGCCTCAAACCAAGGTCGTTCCCAGTCGACTGCACAACGAAGGGATCATCACCCGTCTGGTCGTCCGGACACCAGAAACTCAGATCAAGGTCGAAGTGACACCTGTAGCCCGCGGTTGCGTGTTCGAACCCAGAGTCATGCACGTTGCGCCGTCGGTCGAAGACCAGTTCGGCTACGCAGAGACCCAAGTAGTTTCTTTTGACGATCTCTACGCGGGAAAGATCGTCGCCGCACTTGATCGCCAACACCCCCGCGACCTCTTCGACGTACGGGATCTCCTGAGGAAGGAAGGAATCTCGACGTCATTGCGACAAGCGTTCTTGGCCTACATCGTGAGCCATAACCGGCCGGCTATCGAAGTTCTCGCTCCGACCCGAAAGGACATTCGCTCGGATTTCGAGGAGAACTTCTCAGGCATGACAACGGAGTTGGTCGGACTGGAAGAGCTGGTCGCAACCCGTGAAGAGATGATTGAAGCAATAGTTGCGCAGATGCCGGACGAGCACCGCGCCTTTCTCGTTGGTGTGGAAAGAGGCGAAATTGACTGGAACCTTTCTGGCCTCACGGACGCGGCC
>LUOO01000025.1 GCA_001626765.1 Maritimibacter sp. REDSEA-S28_B5 | reverse complement strand
CCTCGGCCGCTCCCCGCGCGGCAAGCTGGTCGAGTGCGGCGGCATCTGGAAGAAGCAGAACAAGGAGACCGGCGCCGACTACTACACGCTGACCATCCGTGACCACGGCTTCAACGCCAACCTCGGCAAGGCCGCGAACCAGGACGATCTGTCCCTGCAGGCCGTCATCCCCTGGGGCCCGAAAGACGCCGCCTGAGCCAAGGGCCAGACCGCTTCGGCGGTCTGGCTGCACCAGGCTCCGAGGTTTTTGCACGCGTGCAAAATCACCTCGGCGGTTCAGGTTGCTGTCCGTATTTTCAATCGGTGTAGCCCATATTGTGCGCCGGAAATCCTGTAGGCGTACAATATCTGTACATTTCCTCAAAAACCGTGCTATTTACAACTCGGAGCGATTCCGTGAGAGAGTCGAAATGAGAGCGGTGTAATGGGCGGCAGTATAGAACAGTTCCTTCAAGAGCTCGAGCGGGGCCTTGGCCGGACCATGGTCTCGGTCAACAAGGAGTTGACGATGCGCGAGCGCATCAAGCGCTCTTGGTCGATGCGCCAATGTGCTCGCTTCCTGAACATTAGCCATCAGCATCTGACGAAGTTCGCTAAGGACAATGAGGATTTTCCTGCCGGCAAGCATGTAGGGCGCGAGCGTGTTTTCACCCTGACGGAGCTGATGCACATCCGGGCTTTGATGGCTGCCTCAGCAAAGCGGCCTGAGCATTTTCTTGCTTGGCGCAAACCCGACGATCCTTTGCCCGTTATTTCGTTTGCAAGTCAGAAAGGTGGAACGGCGAAGTCGCTTAGTGCTGCGCACTTCGCTCAGTACCTGAGTCTGCACTACGGCATGCGAGTCGGCGTCATGGACGCTGACCCCCAGAGCACGATCACGCTCTATTTTGTCGGCGGCGAAGAAATGCCAACTTTGCCAGATGACGAAACTCCGACGATGGTTGACTTCGCGGGGCTGTTTCAGACCGACGAATCCATCCCCTACACTGACTATGATGCGGAGACGCTTGACGGGTTTTTCAAGAAAACGTCCTGGCCGGGCGTGCGGCTAGTACCTGCGCATGGCGAAACCTCAGAAGGTGAAATTCAGATCGCGAGGTTGTTGCGAGCGGGCACCCCGGAAAAGCGGTTCTACAGGTTCCTAAGAGACTCCATAGATCGTTGGAAAGAGGGGAATCCACCGGTCACCCGTCCGAATGAACTGGTGAGCAACGGTAGGGTCGACCAAACGAAGCTTGAAAGTGCCCTCAACGAGACCTTGGACTGCATCATTATCGACTATCAGCCTGCGCTGACACTGTTCCAGCTGAACAATGTGATGGCGTCTACTTCGTTGATTATCCCGCAGACGATGAAGGGGTTCGACATTGCGACCTTGTCCACCTTTGTGACTGGTCTCCTCACTATGCTGCGCCACATTTTCGCGACGGATCGGATCGATATGGGCGGTGCGGCACATATGCTGTTGCCCACGATCGTGCAGAGAACAAATGAGCAAGATCTCACACAGGTCGGCAACCTGCTCGAAAACTGTCCAGATGAGGTGCTGCCGGTATTCTATCTTCGCTCTGATGCTATTTCGAACGCGTCGGACGTTTATCAATCCGTCTACGAGTACGACCCAGATACGCCAGGCAAGCGAAAAGGCATCAACAGGTTCATCGAGAATGCTGACGCTGTGAATGACGCCATCGTCTCACGCCTCTGGCCTGGTCTTGAGCGTGGCTATGCCGAGGATTGGATGCAGAACTTCTACAATTTCGAGGAGGAAGCCGAATGAAGCGAACACTGAGCAGCTCGGTCCTCAAGAAAAAGCCCACGCGCCCAGATGAGGATGTGTCTGCGGCTCCTGGATCTGGTGCAAGCGATCAGATTCACGAAGACGAAGCGAAACTGGTTGGTGGGGTTAAGCCAAGACTGGGCGGCTCTGGCAGTGCTTGGAAGGCCGGAGCGCTTTCAGACGCCAGCCAGATGCTTCACGTTGAGCGCGCACAGGTCGTGGAGCGCATTCTCGCGGGTCGACATGAGTTACAGATTGATCCGTCTCAGATCGTGGACGTGATTGGATCGGACCGGCGTGAAGATTGGCGCGACCAAGAGGCATTTGAGAAGCTCAAAGAGAGTATCGAGAAGAATGGTCAAGATACGCCCATTCATGTTCGGCCAGCGGATCCTGATTGGCGACCGGATGAACGTGAGCCCGAGAACGTAGAAGGCGTGACATTCCAGTTGATCGTGGGTCGGCGACGCCATGCGATCCTTGAAGCTTTGGGATTGCCTGTCCGCGCCATTCTGGTTCCACAATCCCTTCGGGGTTCCCGTGAAGAGCAGTTCGAGATGCTATTCATGCGCTTCCGGGAGAATGAGGAACGTGAAAACCTCAGCGCTTTCGAGCGCCTGGTTTCGATAGGCGAGATGTTTGAGCGGCTACAAGATGCCAAACCGAACGAGAAGATAACCGCAACCGAGTTCGCCAAGCGTGTGGGTGTCCATAACAGCGCGGTATCACGTGGTCGCGCTGTCTATGCCGCTAGAGCTGAGATTTTGCACGCGTGCAAAGATGTCTACGATCTCAGCCACCGTGACCTCGAAAAGGTTCTTGGTGACCTGACTGAGAAGCAGTCCAAGCCTGTAAAAAAGAAATCACAAAGCCCAAAGAAACTCACGGTACAGCGAAAGATCGGTTCGCGGAAATTGAGTGTCACAGGGCAGGGCGGGAAGCTCTCGGTCGCTGCCACGGGGTTAACATTGGACGAGGACATTCTCAGAGGTTTGAGTGATGTCATCGCTGAGTATTTGGAGAAACACGGATCGAAGTAAGAGGCAGGAGCCGCGGAGACGGTGGTCTTCGATCCAAACGAGGTAAGAAACAGGAGCGGATATGCTTTGAGATAAAGGCAAAAGAAAAGCCCCCAAGCTGAGGGCCTGAGAGCTTATCAATATTAGTTTGGTCGCTATCACGATAGTTCTCCGGCGAATCACTGTCAACAGCATCGCTCCTGAGCGAACGGGATTCTTTTGCCCTCCATCAAGCAGAGGAGGCGAGAACTATCCATGAAACATACAGGTTGGCGCAAGCCGACACCGGGTCTTGGCATTGCAGAGCAGCTTGCCAAAGCCGGTGAACAGGTGGCTGTACCCAAAACGCGGGCCTTCGTGGCCGTGAAGCGGGTGGGGGCCTACATTGGCCTCAAGGCCGGAGACATGATGCTCCTCGACACGCTCGGGGCCTTTACGCAGGCCCAGGACTGGGACGAGGGGCAGCGCCCGATCGTCTGGGCGTCGAACGCCTATCTGATGGAGCAGACGGGCTTCTCGCTCTCCGCACTCAAGCGGCATGCGCGGCGGCTGGCCGAAATCGGCGTGATTTCCTTCCAGGACAGCCCGAACGGCAAGCGGTGGGGCCGCAGGGACGCCGAGGGGCGCATCATCGAAGCCTATGGC
>LUOO01000024.1 GCA_001626765.1 Maritimibacter sp. REDSEA-S28_B5 | reverse complement strand
CCGAACATGCGCTCGCGCGGTTCCAGACCTTCGAGGCCGTCGTGGCGCTGATACGGTCGAACCGCGACATGGTGCTTCTGAACGACGTGGAACGCTACCTGCGCCTCGCCTCCTTCCGTCCCGGTTTCATCGAATTCACGCCGACGAACGATGCGCCCGCCGACCTCGCCGCGCGGCTCGCGGCCCGGCTACAGGGCTGGACTGGCGTGCGGTGGGGGGTCTCGGTGACCAATTCCTCCGACGCGCCGACGATCTACGAGGTGCAGAACGCGGAAGAGCTTGCTCGCCGCCGCGAGGCCGAGTCGCATCCGCTGGTGCAGGCCGTGCTCGCCGTCTTTCCCAAGGCCCGGATCGCGGACATCCGCACGCCTGAGGCGGCCGAGGCCGAAGCGGCGGTCGAGGCGCTGGCGGAAGTCGAAGACGAATGGGATCCTTTCGAGGATCAATGAGCCGGCCAGATGTTGTGCAGCAGCACGACCATCCCGATATAGGATCCGAACCGGATAAGGAGAGACAGATGCTCAAAGGACTCGGCGGGCTTGGCGACATGGCCAAGATGATGAAGGCCGCGCAGGAAATGCAAGGCAAGATGGCCGACATGCAGGAACGGCTCGACACGATCACCGTGACCGGCGAGAGCGGCACGGGGCTGGTCAAGGCGACTGCGACCGCTAAGGGCGAGTTGATCGGCCTGGACATCGACCCCTCGATCTTCAACCCGAACGAGAAAGAGGTCGTCGAGGACCTGATCCTCGCCGCGATCAAGGACGCGCAGGTCAAGGCGAACGAACGTTCGGCGCAAGAGATGCAGCGCATCACCGAGGAACTCGGCCTGCCCGCGGGCATGGGCAATCCTTTCGGCGGCTAACGGTCCGAATGTCCGACGCGCCCCGGGAAATCGACAATCTGATCGAGTTGATGGCCAAGCTGCCGGGCCTCGGCCCGCGTTCGGCCCGGCGCGCGGTGCTGCACCTCATCCGCAAGCGCGCGCTGCTCCTCACGCCTTTGGCCGACGCGATGCACGAGGTGGCGGCGAGCGCGCGGGAGTGCATCACCTGCGGCAACATCGGCACCACGGCGGTCTGCGACATCTGCACCTCGGACAAGCGCGCCAACGGCGAGTTGTGCGTGGTCGAGGATGTGGCCGACCTCTGGGCGATGGAGCGGGCGCAGGTGTTCAAGGGCAAGTATCACGTGCTGGGTGGGACGCTCTCGGCGCTCGATGGGCTGGGGCCTGAGGAGCTGCGCATCCCGAAGCTCGTCGCGCGGGTGGCAGAGGAGGGGGTGACGGAAGTGATCCTCGCGCTCAATGCCACCGTCGATGGCCAGACCACGGCGCATTACATCGCGGAAGAGCTTGAGGGGCGTTGTTCGGTGACCACCTTGGCACAGGGCGTGCCGATCGGGGGCGAGCTTGATTATCTCGACGATGGCACCATCACGGCGGCGCTTCGGGCGCGAAAGTCGGTCTAGGGAACGCCTCGCCGGGCCGCAGGGCGGCCCGCCGACCCGTTGGGAGGCCGCCGCCATTGTCGCTCGGACCAACGGCGCATGAATGGCAGCCCTCCAAACCCCTCTGGGCTATTCATGAACCAGAGAAGGCAGGACCCGAGCCGTTCTGGTTGTGAATGGCTTTGCCTCAGCGGTCGACCGGCACCTGTTTGTGTGCGGTGAGAAGCCAGTCGCCGCCTGTCTTGACATAGGTGCTTTCACACGTCGCCTCATAGGCGCGGGCGCCGTTCTTCCACGCCTCGGCGCGGTAGGTCAGGCGGACCTTGTTGCCCAAACTTTCGATGTCTTGGTCGAAAAACACGACGCTCTCCCAACGCGGCGCATTCTCGAGCGCTGCGAGGACCTGTTCGCCTTTCAGAATGCCGGCCGGTTCGGGAAAGTCCATGACTGCGTCGGGCACCATATGAGCGCGGTAGTAGTCCGGACCTTCAAGCCAGAAGTTTTCCTCCTCGCCCCAGAAATTGGCCGACGCCTCGAGGTTTGCTGTCCTGTCGTCAAACTGTGTCATGACTCGCTAACGCAAGAGGGCGGCGAAAGTTCAGATCCTGACCTATGTGCGCAAGGTCAGGCGGACCTGTGCGGGGCAAATTGAACGCTTTGGACTGGTGCGGCGGGCTGTCGCATCCTACCTATGCCGCTCATTGTTGGCGCAAACATGGACGAAGCCGCTGTTGGATGGCTTTGCGAAGGGGGAACCATGGCACCGATCATTTCGATCAAGGGTCTGGAAAAGACATACGACAACGGATTTCAGGCGCTGAAAAGCGTCGATCTCGACATCGAGGAGGGCGAAGTTCTCGCGCTGCTCGGACCCAACGGCGCGGGCAAGACGACGCTCATCTCCATCGTGACCGGCATGGCGAACAAGACGGCAGGGAGCGTGACGGTCGGCGGCTATGACAGCGTGCGCGATTTCCGGCAGGCGCGGGAGCTTATCGGGCTCGTGCCGCAGGAGATGAACATCGAGGTCTTCGAAAAGGTCATCGCGACGGTGCGCTTTTCACGGGGGCTGTTCGGCAAGCCGCGCGACGATGCCAAGATCGAGGAAGTTTTGAAAAGCCTCACCCTCTGGGACAAGCGCGACAACAAGCTGCGCGAACTGTCGGGCGGCATGAAGCGTCGGGTGATGATCGCCAAGGCGCTGAGCCACGAGCCGCGCATCCTGTTCCTCGACGAGCCCACCGCGGGCGTCGACGTGGAACTGCGCAAGGAGATGTGGGAGGTGATGAAGGCGCTCAAGGCTGCGGGCGTCACGATCATCCTCACCACGCATTACATCGAAGAGGCCGAGATGATGGCCGACCGGGTCGCGGTGATCTCGAAGGGGGAGATCCTCCTCGTGAAGGAAAAGGACGAGCTGATGAAATCGCTCGGGAAAAAGGTGCTGACCATCGAGCTCGATCAGACGCTGACCGAGGTGCCGCCGGACCTTGCAGGCCAGGGTGTCGAATTGGGCGAGGACGGCAAGAGCCTGATCTACTCCTACGACACCGCCGCACCGCAGACCGGGATCACGGATATTCTGGCGGGCGTCCGTGCTTCTGGCCTCAAACTGTCGGACATCTCGACGCATCAATCGAGCCTCGAGGATATCTTCGTGGGCCTTGTCCATGACCAGAAGGAGGACGCGGCATGAACTGGACCGCAATCGGCGCGATTTACAAATTCGAGATGGCGCGCACCTTCCGGTCGATCTGGCAAAGCGTGGTCAGCCCGGTGGTTTCGACCTCGCTCTACTTCGTGGTCTTCGGCGCAGCCATCGGCAGCCGGATCGAGACGGTGGAAGGCGTGGACTACGGCGCCTTCATCGTGCCGGGTCTGATGATGCTCCAGATGCTCATGCAATCGGTGACGAACGCGGCGCTGGGCATCTATTTCCCCAAGTTCATCGGCACGATCTACGAGCTTCTGTCGGCCCCGGTCTCGACCAAGGAAATCGTGATCGGCTACGTGGGCGCGGCGGCAACAAAGAGCATGATGATCGGGCTGATCATCCTCGCCACGGCGGCGCTTTTCGTCGATCTGCAGATCCAGCACCCCGTCGCGATGCTCGCTTTCATGGTGCTGACCTGTTTCAGCTTCTCGCTCATGGGCTTCATCATCGGCATCTGGGCCGGGAACTTCGAGCAGCTCAACCTCATTCCGATGCTGGTCATCACGCCGCTCGTGTTCCTGGGGGGCGCCTTCTACTCGATCTCGATGCTGCCCGAGACGTGGCAGACCATCGCGCTCTTCAACCCGGTCGTCTATCTCGTGTCCGGGTTCCGCTGGTCGTTCTTCGGCTTGTCGGACGTTCCTGTGGGCCTGTCTCTCGCGGCCATCGCGGTGTTCCTCGTGATCTGCCTCGTGGCGATCAATGCGATCTTCAGGTCGGGTTGGAAGATCCGCACATGAGCACGATCCGCTGCTGCATCGCCGCCTGACGCGACGGCGGATGCAACACCCCTGTGATATTCCCGCCTCCCGCCCTTGTAGGGGCAGGGGGGCGGTTCTACATCGCACCGCATGAAGCGCTTCATTCCCTTCGTAAAACCGGACCCCACGGTCGCGGTTATCCGCCTGCACGGCACGATTTCCACCGGCCCGCGCGGCCAGCTCAATGACGTGGCCCTTGCCCCCGTGATCGAGCGCGCCTTCAAGCGCAAGCCCGTGGCCATCGCGCTTTCGGTCAATTCGCCGGGGGGCAGCCCCGTGCAGTCCTCGCTCATCGCCGCGCGCATTCGCAGGCTGGCGGATGAGAAAAACGTGCCCGTCTATGCCTTTGTCGAGGATGCGGCGGCCTCGGGCGGCTACTGGCTCGCCTGCGCGGCCGACGAGATCTATGCGGACCGCTCGTCCATCGTCGGCTCCATCGGCGTGATCATGGCATCCTTCGGCTTCGCCGACTTCATCGGCAAGCACGGGATCGAACGCCGGGTCTATACCTCGGGCGAGAACAAGTCGCAGCTCGACCCCTTCCAGCCCGAGAACCCCGAGGACGTGGCACGGATCAAGGCGCTGGGCGGTCAGATCCACGAAGCCTTCATCGACCACGTGAAGGCGTCGCGCGGCGCCAAGCTGGCCGACGATCCGGCGATCTTCACCGGCGAGTTCTGGGCGGGCGAACGCGCCCGGCAGCTGGGCCTCGTTGACGGGATCGAACATCTGGTGCCCTTCATGCAGTCGAAATTCGGCAAGGACGTGAAATTCTCGGTCTTCGGCCCGAAAAAATCGCTTTTCAAACGCTTTGGGGCACAGGTCGCGGCAGATGCGCTCGATGTGTTCGACGACCGCGCCGCATGGTCCCGGTTCGGCCTGTAGACGCATGATCAAGATCATCTCCGTCTTTCTGATCTTCATGCTGGTGCTGGCCATGTTCGGTCGCCTGCGCTTTCCCGGTCAGAAGACGATCAACAAGAAACTCGACGCCGCGAAATGCCCCTCCTGCGGGCGCTTCCGGCTCGGTAAATCTCCCTGTCCTTGCGGTAAATCATGATTGTCAATCTTCTTCTCGTGGGCTTGGGCCTTGTCATCCTGTTGTTCGCCGGGGACAGCCTCGTGAAAGGCGCAGTGAACCTCGCGCTGCGTGTCGGGATCCCTGCGCTGATCGTGTCGTTGACCATTGTTGCCTTCGGGACATCGGCGCCCGAGCTTCTGGTGTCGGTCAAGGCGATCCTTGACGGGGCACCCGGGCTGGCGCTGGGCAACGTGGTCGGGTCAAACAGCGAGAGCGATACCCGCCACAGCTTCATCCAGATGATGGTCGCCACGGTGCTTTTCATCACGCTCGCGGCGATCTTCGGCGGCTATGCCTGGGTTCAGGGTCTGATCCTGCTGGCGGGCCTCGCCTTCATGCTGGGCCACGCGTTCCGTGCATCCATGCGCCACCGCAAGTTCGGCAAGGATGTCGAGGGCGACGAGATCGAAGAGCTCGAAGGTGCCGATCCGGACCTCGCGTGGTGGAAGATCATCCTTTTCCTGATCCTCGGTCTCGTCGGCTTGCCGCTGGGTGCCAACCTGCTGGTCGAGAACGCCACCGAGATTGCCCGGACCATCGGCGTGTCGGAAACCGTGATCGGGCTGACCCTCGTCGCCGTCGGCACGTCGCTGCCCGAGCTCGCGACCACCGTGATGGCCGCCTACCGCCGCCAGACCGACGTGGTGCTGGGCAACGTGATCGGGTCGAACCTGTTCAACCTTCTGGGCATCATCGGCGTGGCTGCGCTCGTGGGTCGCATCCCGGTCGATCCGCAGATGCTACGCTTCGACATGCTTGTGATGTTCGCCGCCTCGTTGCTTCTCGCGCCCTTCGTGTTCAAGGGCTGGCATATGGGCCGGGTCTGGGGCGCGGCCTTCGTCGCGCTCTACGTGCTCTATACGGTCTTGGTGGTGGCCCTGTGAGCGGGGTCGGACAGGCAGCCCTCGTCACTGGCGCGGGCGGGCGTCTGGGCCGGGCCATGGCGCTCTACCTCGCCGGACGAGGCCATGACGTGGCCGTGCATTATTCGGGCTCCGAGGAGGGCGCGGAAGCCACTGCCGAGGCCGCGCGTGCCCTTGGCGTGACGGCCGTCACGGTGCAGGCCGATCTGCTCGACATGGACGCCACGCAGGCGCTTGTCCCCGCAGCTGCCAACGCGCTGGGCAAGCCGCTCACCGTCCTCGTGAACTCCGCCTCGATCTTTGAATACGACGGCTTCGACGACGCCACGTCCGAGAGCTGGGACCGCGCGATAAACTCGAACCTGCGCGCGCCCTTCTTTCTGACTCAGGCCTTTGCAGCGCAGTCCCCCAAGGCCGTGCCGGACGACGCGGGCGAGCCGGTGGCGCAGGCGCTCGTGCTCAACATGGTCGACCAGCGGGTCAAGAAGCTGACGCCGCATTTCGCGAGCTACACGATCGCCAAGGTCGGCCTCTGGACGATGACCCAGACCGCCGCCCGCGCGCTCGCGCCCCATGTCCGGGTGAATGCGATCGGCCCGGGTCCGACCCTGCAAGGCGCCCACCAGGGGGCCGAGGACTTTGCCGAGCAGCGCGCAAACACCGTGCTCGGGCGCGGATCGAACCCCGAGGACATCTGTGCCGCGCTGGGCTATTTCCTCGACGCCAAGGCGGTGACGGGCCAGATGCTCGCGGTCGATGGCGGGCAGCATCTGGCATGGCAGACGCCCGATCTTACGACCCGCGATTAGAGCGAGAGATCATTAACCATTTAGTTCAATGCGGCGTGCGAGGCCAGAAAACGGCCGCGCCTGCGACAAGTTGTGCACCTTGGCGGACACTTGCCTGAATCCAACCTGCTTTTTCGTGCGATTTCATGTGTTTACAAATTGTTGATCTTTTATCTTAATTGAATCAATGACTTGCGGTGTCGCCTATAAATTAGGCAGGCCGATACCCGGCCAATGAAACAAGGCGAAAGACCCCTGAACGCGTTTTCTTCCCCGGAGTTATCCACAGATTCTGTGGAGTTGTTTGCTCTTGTCCCCGCCTTACCTACATTGCAGCCAAGCCAAGAATCAGCAGACTGAACCAATGGACGATACAGGCCAGAACCCTACGCCGCCGGATGGGGCCGCAACCGCCCTCAAGGGTCACGCGCTCATCGCGGACTACGTGCGCAAGCTCGACAATTCGCCGGGCGTCTACCGGATGCTCGATGACAAGGGCAGGGTGCTCTACGTCGGCAAGGCCAAGAGCCTGAAGAACCGTGTTTCGAACTACGCCAACCGCACCGGACATTCCGCGCGCATCGCCCGGATGATCTCGCAGACCGCGTCGATGATGTTTCTCACGACCCGGACCGAGACCGAGGCGCTGTTGCTCGAACAGAACCTGATCAAGCAGCTCAAGCCGCATTTCAACGTGCTCCTGCGCGACGACAAGTCCTTTCCGAACATTCTGGTGACCAAGGACCACGCCTTTCCGCAGATCCGCAAACACCGGGGCGCGAAAAAGACCAAGGGCGCCTACTACGGTCCCTTCGCCAGCGCGGATGCGGTCAATCGAACCTTGAACCAGTTGCAGAAGGTGTTCCTCCTGCGCAATTGCACGGACGCGATGTTCGAAAGCCGCACGCGGCCCTGTCTTCTGTATCAGATCAAGCGCTGCGCCGGCCCCTGTGACGGGCGGGTGAGCGAAGCGGACTACGGCGAGCTCGTGAAGGACGCCGAGCGGTTCCTGTCGGGCAAATCGACAAAGGTGCAGTCCGAACTGGCCGCCGAGATGCAAAAGGCCTCGGCGGACATGGAGTTCGAACGCGCGGCCATCCTGCGCGACCGGATCGCGGCCTTGACGCGGGTGCAGTCGTCGCAGGGCATCAACCCTCGCGGGGTAACCGAGGCCGACGTGATCTCGCTCCACATGGAGGGCGGGCAGGCCTGCGTGCAGGTGTTCTTCATCCGGGCCAATCAGAACTGGGGGAACCGGGATTTCTATCCCAAGACCGGGTCGGGCGCGGGCGAGGCCGAGGTCCTGCAGGCCTTCATCGGCCAGTTCTACGATACCAAGGATCCGGCGCGGCTGTTGCTCCTGTCCCACGATATCGAGGACCGCGAGCTTGTGGCGGGGGCGCTGACCGAGAAACTTGGCCGCAAGGTCACGATAGAAGTGCCCCAGCGTGGCGAGAAGATGGAGCTGGTCGCCAACGCCGCCCGCAACGCCCGCGAAAGCCTTGGCCGCAAGATGTCGGAAAGCGCCACGCAGGCGCGGCTGCTCGAAGGGTTGGCCGAGGCCTTCAACCTCGACGCCCCGCCCAAGCGGATCGAGGTCTACGACAACTCCCATATCCAGGGCGCCCATGCGGTCGGCGCGATGATCGTCGCGGGCGCAGAGGGTTTCCTCAAGTCGCAGTATCGCAAGTTCAACATCAGGGGCGACGAGCTGACCCCCGGCGACGACTTCGGCATGATGAAAGAGGTGCTGACCCGGCGCTTCAAAAGGCTCCTGAAGGAAGACCCGGATCGCCAGTCCGAGGCCTGGCCTGACCTTCTCCTCATCGACGGCGGCGCGGGGCAGGTGTCGGCGGTGAACGAGATCATGGAGGATCTCGGTGTCGAAGACATTGCCATGGTGGGCGTCGCCAAGGGCATCGACCGGGACGCCGGCAAAGAGGAGTTCCACCGCCCTGGCGAGCGGCCCTTTGCGCTGAAGCGCAACGACCCGGTGCTTTACTTCGTCCAGCGCATGCGCGACGAGGCGCACCGCTTCGCCATCGGCACCCACCGCGCCAAGCGGTCCAAGGCGATCAGCGCCAATCCTCTGGACGATATTCCCGGCGTCGGCGCGGGCCGCAAGAAGGCCCTCTTAAGCCATTTCGGCAGCGCCAAGGCCGTCTCGAGCGCCTCGCTCGAGGACCTGCAGAACGTCGCGGGCATTTCCGAAGCGCTGGCCGAAACCATCCACGGTTTCTTCCACGACCGCGGCTAGGGACCGGGGTCCGGCTTCTCTGGTTCACATATATCCTGGAGGGGGTCTGGGGGAGGCAAAGCCTCCCCCAGCCGGTCGTCCCGCGCGAAAGCGCGGGGCGAAACCCCGAACCCCTTCCGACAAAAGCCTTCTTCCCCCGGTCCGCCGCAACCGCTACATCTGCCCCATGACATGGACGATCCCCAATATCCTCACCGTCGGGCGGCTCATCGCGGTGCTGCTGCTGCCGGTGATGTTTCTCTTTTTCTTCCGGCCCTATGCCGACTGGTTCGCGCTTGTCGTGTTCATCGTCGCCTCGGTCACGGATTACGTGGACGGCTACCTCGCCCGCGCCTGGTCGCAAGAAAGCCGCTTCGGGGCGGCCATGGACCCGATTGCCGACAAGGCGCTGGTCCTGACCGCGCTGCTCGTCATTGCCGCCTACTCGGGCCTTGCGGTCTGGATCATCTTGCCCTCGGGCATCATCATCTTCCGCGAAGTCTTTGTCTCGGGCCTGCGCGAGTTCCTTGGCGATCAGGCCAAGGCGCTCAAGGTCACGCAGATCGGCAAGTGGAAGACCACTGTCCAGATGGTGGCGCTGACCTTCCTCTTCGCCAAGGGTGTGTTCGAACACTATGTGGGAATGCAGGCCGAGGGCATATCGCAGGCCACGGTGGACGCGATGATCGACGGCAGCCGGTTCGATCACCTCGGGCTGGGGTGGAAGGTGCAAGGCATGATCTGGTCGGGCAATGTAGGGGTCGTGCTCTTGTGGGTCGCTGCCGTGCTGACTGCCGTGTCCGGATACGACTACTTCCGCAAGGCATGGCCCTATCTGAAGGACAAGCCCCATGCTTGACGTGATGTACTTCGCCTGGGTCCGGGAGCGGATCGGAGAACCCCGCGAGCGGGTCGAGACTGATGCGGCGACGGTGGAAGAACTGGTCGAAGAGCTGAAGGCGCGAGAGCCGCGCTACGAGGCGGCCTTTGCCGACCTGTCGGCCCTGCGCGTGGCGCTGGATCAGGAACTGGCGGATTTCGACGCGCCGCTTGCGGGCGTGCGCGAAGTGGCGTTCTTTCCCCCGATGACGGGCGGCTGACATGCCGGTGGTGCGCGTTCAATCCGAGCCGTTCTCGCTGGGAGATGAGGCAGAGGCCTTTGCCAAGGGGCGCACGGATGCCGGCGGTCTCGTCACCTTTACCGGCGTGGTGCGCGACACCGGCGGGCTCGCCCGCATGGAAATCGAGCATTACCCCGGCATGACCGAAAAGGCGATCGCCGGGATGGTCGATACCGCGATGGCACGCTGGGATCTCGCCGATGCGCTGGTCATTCACCGGCACGGCACGCTCGCGCCCGGGGACCGGATCATGATGGTGGCGACAGCGAGCCGCCACCGTGTCGCGGCCTTCGAGGCGGCGGAGTTCCTGATGGATTACCTCAAGTCCCGCGCGCCGTTCTGGAAAAAGGAATTCGGTCCGGACGGGGCAGCATGGGTCGCGGCCAAGGACGAAGACGAGGACGCGCTGTCGCGCTGGTGAAGGCCGATCACCCGAGCCGCGTTCACCATATTTCAAGACCTTTCCCCCAGGATCGACCCATGTCGGTCCAAACGCTTTTTGACAGTGCGAACCTTTCCGCCCGCCTTTTTGGCATCGGGTCGGATCGTGTCGTGTTTACCTTCGACCACTGGCGACAACAGCGGGCGGGTTTGGCGCGAAACGGCACGGGGCGCAGCATCAATGCGGCGGGCTTTGACCACATTCGTATCGAAACCGCGCGCAACGACTGGTTCCTCAATCCCGATCTGCCGGACCTTCTCACGGCCATCGACCAGGCGTCGCGGGGCTATGTCTCGCGCCGGGGTGTGGGGTATTCGATGGGCGGATACGGGCTTTTGATTGTCAGCCGCGCAATCCGGATCGATCAGGCGTTGTTCCTGTCCCCCCATACGACCCCCTATGCCGATCTGCCGACCGCAAGACCGTTGGGCGACGGGCGGTTCGAGGCGATGGAGGAAGACGGGGTCTTCTTGCGGGACGCGCATGACATCATCCGTGGATCAGGGCGCCGGGGGGGTGACGTCGCCATCCTCTATGACCCCCTGGTCGAGGGCGACCGCCCACAGGCCCGTGAAGTCGCGCGGCATTTCGAAGCGCCGCGTCTGGTGCGGCTCGGGGGCGCGGGGCACCCGGTCACGCGCCGCCTGTCCAACGAAATGGCCGTGCGCGTGGTCAATACCGCCCTGACCGCCGAGCATCTGACCGAAGGCAGCATCAGCCGCGCCGTCACCCGCGCCATCCGCCAATCCTCGCGTGAGCGGATCAGGCTGGTGATCCCCGCCTGCTGGCCGGTGCAAGAGGCGGATATCCGGGCCGTCGCGAACCCGATGTGACCCCGATGACATGAAGATCGCGTGAGCCAGGCTTTCGGGTGGGGCATGCCTCGGAAGGCGCGTGGCTGACAGGGCGCGGCGGGTCGCGGTGCCCGGTCGGTAGGGCAGGGGTGCGCCGTCCGGTCGGTATGGCTGGGGGCGAGACGTGGCGCCCTCGGGCCTCATGCGGCGGCGGGCTTTGGTCGCGCGGGTCCGGCAGCGCCTGCGCGCCTTGCACCGGGGGCTGCGCGGATCGTTCGTGAACGTGCCGCAACCGGCCGGGACGTGTCCCGCGGTTCGGACACGGCGTGCCATACGGGTGACGGGTCATCGGACGGGGATGGCGTTGACGGGTCCGGGCCAGAGTGGTGATATCGGGGCGAGGCAATGACGGCAGGCGGGCGTGGCGGAACGAGAGCTTTTCAAGGGCGCGCATATGCGGCTCGCCATACAGAACGCGACCGCGCGGCGCGTCCTTTTCACCTTTGACAACTGGGCCAAGGACCGGAGCTTCTGGGACCAGGCGCACGAAGGGACGACCTATACCGATCGCGGGTTCGCCCATGTGCGCCTGACCACGCGGGCGAACGACTGGTATCTCAACCCTGATCTTGCCCCGGTGCTCGCCGCGGCTGAAAGCGTGTCGCGCGACTATCACGCGCGGCATGGGCTGGCGTTTTCGATGGGGGGCTATGGGCTCATGCTTCTGAGCCGGGTGATCGCCTTTGACCAGACGCTGTTCTTTTCGCCGCACACCAGCCACGGGTTCGGGATCGGTCCGACCGACCCCCGGTTTCCGGCCGATTTCGCGTAGGCGGCGTTCGCCGCCGACACCTATGCCACGATGCGCGAGGGGCGGCTTTCGGAGGCGGACTGCGTGATCGCCTATGACCCGATCATCCCGCTGGATGGAGCGCATGCGCTTGAAACCGCGCGGTTTTTCAGACGTGCGCGCAAGATGGAGCCGCGCGATTCCGGGCATCCGTCCGCCTATTACATCGCCAAGGGGCATCGCTGGGGTCAGGTGGTCAAGGCGATCACGGGCGACCGTTTGCGCGATATCGTCGTCATGCGCGCCTATGCCGAGGTGCGGGCCAAGTTCGGTCCGATCAAGCAAAGCCCGACCGAGGACGTGGTCGATCTGGTGGGCTAGGACCGCGCGGAGTGAGCGAGCGTGTCGATAATGGAGCGGCTTCTGTTCGACGGGGGAATTCCTGCTCCTCGCCGCGAAGGGAAAAGGGGCGCGGCGCGTTGCTTTTTTCTTCGACGATCCATATCGGGACCGACGTGACATGGGGGCGGATCGTCCGGGCGGTCACGGCGCAGACAGCAGGGCGCTGGCCCCTGAGCCTGACAGGTCTCAGCCCGCGTTCATCCGTTCGATATAGGCGCGCAGTTCCTCGGCCTCCTGCCGGGCCGAGCGCAAGCCGTCCATGGCGGCCCGCAGTTCCGCTTCGGTCTGGTGCTGCTGGTTGGAGAGTTCCGACTCGCGCTGCTGGAGGTAGGTGATCGCCTGATCGCGGGTTTCCTCGGCCTCGTGCAGAGCCTGTGCCATGCGGTCAAGCTCGCCCATCTCGGCGCCGGAGACGCGCGTGAAGCGGTGGATCAGCCAATAGGCGAACCAGCCAAGCGCGAAGGCGATGAACAGAATGATCGCTGTCACGATGATGAATTCTGCTCGGTTCATATGTCGTTGTCCCTATCGTTCCGGGCGCGGCGGGGGTCGGACCCCTGCCAGTTCCGGGTTCACGACCACGGGCGGACCCGTCGGCGCGGTTGTCTCAGTCTGTTCCGTTTCCCCAGCGTTTTCAACGGTATCTTCCGTCGTTTCCGCTGTCGTCTCTTCCGCTGCCGCCGCGGTTTCGACCTCTGCCGGGTCGGCTTCGTCGGTGGTGTCGGTATCTACATCTGTTTCGGTGGCGATGGTCTGGTCACCCGCAGGCGCGTCCTCGACCGCCTCTTCGGCGGCGTCCTGCGTCGTGTCGGAGCTTTCGTCCACGGTCGTAAGGTCCGAGCCTTCGCCGTCTACGGCAAGGTCGGCAGTGTCTTCGGTCGCGTCCTCGGCAGGCGTGTCTTCGGCGGTCTGGTCGCCGGGGACATAGTCCTCTTCTTCTGCCGGGGTTTCGGCGGCGTCGCCAGACGTGTCTTCGCCCGTTCCCTCGTCGCCCGAGCCTTCTTCGGCCACGTCGCCATCGCCGGAGACTTCGTCTTCGGGCGTCTCGTCCGTTCCCTCGGCTGCGTCCTCCCCGGCGTCCTCGCGGGCGGCGGCGGCAGCTTCGAGCACGCTCTCGGGGCGCGGACGGGGCCGGATCGCTGCGAGTTCCTCATTCGAGGGCGTGCCCTCCTGAATGACCTCGGTCCCTTCGGCGACGAGCGCTCCGCTCTCAGGCAATTCCGCGCTGCCGATCAAGCGGAACTCGATCCGGCGGTTTTCCTCGCGGCCCTCTTCGGTGTCGTTGTCGCCCACGGGCTGCTCTTCGCCATAGCCATGGGCGGTGAGGTTCGAGGTCAGGATGCGTCGGGCGAGCAGCGCGTTGAGAACCGCGTTCGCGCGCTGCTGCGACAGGGACTTGTTCAGTTCCTCGCCGCCCTGGCTGTCGGTATGGCCGCCGATCTCCATGGGCGCGTCGGGGCAGAGCTTCAGGATGTCGGCTATCTTGTCGATGGTCGGGGCCGCGCGGGCCTCGATTTCGGTCGAGCCGGGCGCGAAGGTGATCTTGGCCTCACGCATCACGTCATTGATCTGGCCGACGCATTCCTCGGGCGATGGCATGTTGGCCTGGGGGTCGAGCGCCTCGTCATAGGTGACGTTCACGCGGAAATCCTGCGAGGTGCCCAGTTTGTCGGACAGGATGCGGCTGATCTCGCCGTTGGCGCCTTCGTCCCCGGTGCGGCCGCGCAGTTCGACGAGGTCCGGTTTCACCGTCGCGGTGCCGTTGTCGAGGTAGGACAGCGCCTCGATCGCGGCCAGAACGCGGTTCGACCAGCCCGGCGGCAGTTCAGGGTCGAGCCGCGTGGCGCCGTAGACCTTGTCCATGCCGAAGCGCGAGCGCGCGACGCTTTCGGTGATCGCGCGGTCCTGTTCGTTGGGGACACGGCCGCGCAGTTGCACGTCGCCCGCGTCAGATAGCGTGGCCACGAATTCCTCGGCCCCTGCGTTCGCACCGTCCTCGCGCGCCGACTTGCTGGCGTGGAGCGAAAAGACCTCGGGCAGCCCCGCTTCGAGCTCGCCGACGACGCGGTCGAAATTGCGTTGTTCGACCGATGCGGCGGCGACCAGCGACACGTCGGCATCGGCAAAGGTGATCGTGCCAGCGCCCAGTTCGCGCAGGGCGGCGATGCCGGTCGAGACCGCGTCGGGCCAATCGGGCGAGGGCACGCCAAGGCCGATGATGCAGTTCGGGCGCCCCTTGACCCCGGCGGCGATGCCGGCCGCCACGATCTTGGTCCGGCCCTGTTCGGTGTGCGCCGTGCAGGCATCGAAGCGCGCCCCCTCTTCGTCGATGACGAAACGGGCGGTGAAAGGCGAGATTACAGGACGGGGGGCCGAGATGTTGAGGGCGAGCCGGAGACCGCCGGGGGCACGGCGCGCAAGGTCGGTTTCCCAGCTTTTCTTCTGCGCCTCGCTGTCGGCGATCGCCTCGATCTCGACCCGGCCCGCGTCCATCGAGATCTTGGAGCGCGGCAGTTCCGCGAGGGCGGTGAGCGCGAAGTCGAGGGTGTCTTCCCAGCCCTCGGGCACCTCATAGTCGGCGGTTTCGAGGAAATCGGCCACTTCGCGGTCCGGAGTGATCCGCGCCACGCGGGCGTTCAGGTCCTCGCGATCGGTCGCGGCAGGCAGGAGACCGATCATCGAGATACCGGCGTCGTTGCGCAGGATCTCGACCGAAAAGCGCGGCGGCGTGATGGCGCGGGCGTTTGGCACCTCCATCCGGTCGATGACGCGGGAACTGTCGACTTCGCCCCCGGCGACGGAAATCGCCTTGAACCGCGCGTTCTCAGAGGGCGCCGTGCCGGACAGGATCACCTGCAGTCCGTCTGTATCCACAGTCGCCCAGTCTTCGCCTTGTAGGATGAGCGCGTTCTCGATGGCCGATTTCGACACCCGCTCGATCGCGCCCACCGCCGTCCAGGCCGCGATGATCGCGAGGAGGGCGGCGACGACGAAGGCACCGGGAGCGAAGAAGGATTTCAGAAAACGCATGTAGGCGGGATATCCGAGCAGTCAGAACCGTGGGTTTCCTTAGGGCCCTTTGATCGAGGGTGCAATCAAAGGAAAAGTGAGACGGCAAGAAACGGCACAGCCAAGAGACCCGCGTTGCGGTTCGAGCGAAAGAGCCTGAGGCAGATGTCGGGGTCGTCGATGTCGAGAACGCGCATCTGCCACGACATGTGCCAGCCCATCGCCCAGGGCGCGGCAAGGGCGGCGACGAGGGCGAGGGTCGAGCGCTCGGGGGTATAGGCAAGCACCACCGCGAAGGCCATGAGCGTGACCGTGCCCACGAGAAAGGCCAAGAGCCAGCGCGGTGTCGCCGCGCCGAAAAGCCGCGCGGTGGACTTCACACCGATGAGGGCGTCGTCTTCCTTGTCCTGATGGGCATAGATGGTGTCGTAGAACAACGTCCAGCACATGCCCGCGAGATAGAGCGCGACGGCGGGCCAGCCGAGGCTTCCGGTGTGGGCCGTGTAGGCGAGCAGCGCACCCCAGTTGAAGGCGATGCCGAGAAAGACCTGCGGCCACCATGTGAACCGCTTGGCAAAAGGGTAGACCGCGACGGGGGCGAGCGCCACGATGCCCAGCACGATGGCGGCGGTGTTGAAGCTGATCAGGATGAAGAACGCGATGAGCGCCTGAATGACGAGCCATGCCATGGCCTGCGCCACCGTGACCTGCCCCGAGGGAATCGGTCGCGACCGCGTGCGGGCGACCGAGCCGTCGATGTGGCGGTCGGTGATGTCGTTCCAGGTGCAGCCCGCGCCACGCATGAGAAAGGCGCCGATGGCGCAGCCTGCGCCGATCCAGAGATCGTACAAGCTGTAAGTCCCGGTCTGGCCCATGCCCAGAAGCAGCCCCCACCAGCAGGGCAGGAGCAAGAGCCATGTGCCGATGGGCCGGTCCGCGCGGCTGAGGCGCAGGAAGGGGCGCAGACGGGCGGGGGCGTAGCGATCGACCCAGTTGCCGGAATAGGCGTCGGCCACGGTGCCCTGCGCTGTTCCCTCCTGTGCTGTCGCCTCTGGCGTCCCCTGCTGTGTCGCCATAACCTGCCCCCATGATAGAACGTGCGAAAATCCGGCTCTTTGTAGATCACCCATTGGCTGCGGGGCAATCCGTCGATCTGACGCGGGAACAGGCGCATTACCTCTTCGGGGTGATGCGACTCGCCGCAGGTGGACGCGTGGCGCTCTTCAACGGGCGTGACGGGGAATGGACGAGCGAGGTCGTCGTTTCCGGCAAACGGGGTGGGGTCCTGATGTGTCTGGGGCAGGCGGCGCCGCAGCTCGATCCGCCGGACCTCTGGCTCATGTTCGCGCCGATCAAAAAGGCGCGCACGGATTTCATCGTGGAAAAGGCCGCCGAGATGGGCGCGCGGCGGATCGTGCCGGTGTTGACCGAGTTCACCAATGCTGAACGGGTCCGGGTGGACCGGTTGCAAGCCCATGCGATCGAGGCGGCGGAACAATGCGGCGGAACCTTCGTGCCCGAAGTGGCGGAGCCGGTGAAACTGGGTCCACTCCTTGCGGGCTGGGACGACCGGCGGATCATGTTCTGCGACGAGGCGCTGGTCGGCCGCGATGCCGCTCTGTCGGGCGACGGCGGGTCCTGGGCGATCCTGATCGGTCCAGAAGGCGGGTTCTCCGAGGCCGAGCGCACCCGGCTTCACGCGATGGAACAGTCTGCGGCGGTGTCGCTCGGGCCCCGCGTGTTGCGCGCCGATACGGCGGCGGTGGCGGCGATGACGCTTTGGCAGGACCGGCTTGGGGACTGGGGGTGACGATTCCCGCCCGTGTCACCGGCATCGTGGCGGCCCGGGCGCCAGTCTGCGTTCTCTTTCGGCGCGGGCCGTCAAAACAGGTTCTCCAGCTTCTGTGGCACCTGAAAGACGATAGGATCGAGGCGGGGCAATGGCTCAAGCACCGGGTCTATGATGACCGCTCGGGCCTGTCGCCTGATGGAAAGCACCTGATCTATTTTGCGGGCCATCATGGGCCAGACGCGGTGACCGGTGGCACCTATGTGGCAATCAGCAAACCCCCTTACTTCACCGCGCAGATGCTGTTTCCCGTGGGACATACGTGGTCGGGATACTGTGGGTTCGTCGATGATCGCCGCTATTGGCTCGACACCACAGGGCCGGGCGAGGTCAAGGGTGGCCCCTACGGGCAGATCAAGGGACTACAGCGTGTTCCGGTGCCCGTGTCCTCTCCGGGGACAGCCTCGCCCGGCGGATGGCGCGAGGTGGCGCGAGAGGTCTCTGACGATCACCGCTGGGCACGGACGTGGCGCATATCGCTTGAGGCCGAAGTGGCGCGCGGCTGGGTGCTGTGCCGTGCCTTGACCCATTCCGTGACCGAGCGTGGACCAAATGGCGAGATCAGCTGGATGCGCCATAGCTTGCGCGGGCCGGAGGATGAGATGCCGCTCAACACCGGCTGGGCTGATGTCTGGCGCGGCGAGGTGCTGTTTGCCGACGCCGGACGGGTGCTTCGGATGAAGCCCGGTGCTCCGGCGCGCGAG
This sequence comes from Maritimibacter sp. REDSEA-S28_B5, assembly GCA_001626765.1. GTDB lineage: Bacteria > Pseudomonadota > Alphaproteobacteria > Rhodobacterales > Rhodobacteraceae > Maritimibacter. The sequence goes on along the minus strand of LUOO01000024.1, from coordinate 13,776 downwards.
GTGGCGGATCTGAACCCCATGACCTTCCGCACGAAGCCCGCGCCCTATCCGGGGCTGTCCCGGCGCGGCAACGCAAAGGTGCGGGACTGGCATCCACTGGACGAAGACTGGTGATGGACCCTTGGAGCGCCCCGCGCGGCGGCTTACCTTGGCCGGGCAGGGGGCGGCAGGTCACCTGGGAACACGAAGGGGCGAGGCATGAGTTTTCTGAGACCGGAGGCCGTGGCGGGGCTTGCCCGCTGGCGCGAGGCGCTGGTGGGCGTGGCGGTTGTGGTGCTGGGCCTGTGGTGGGTGGCGACCGGGTTGGGGCTGGTGTTCTGGCTGGGTCTCCTCGTCGTCGCGATCGGCGCAGCGCTGGTCTGGACCGGCGTGCAGCGCGGACGATTTCGCGTGGGCGCGGGCGGGCTTGGCGTGGTCGAGGTGACCGAACGGCAGGTGACCTATCTCGCCCCCGTGGGCGGCGGCGTCGCCAGCGTCGAGGCGCTGACCCAGGTGGACGTGGCACGCGACCGGGGCGGGCGGGCGATCTGGCGGCTGATGACCGGGGGCGAGGTGCTGACCATTCCCGCCGCAGCCGAGGGGGCCGAGGTGCTCTTCGACGTGATCATGCAGCTTCCCCGCGCCGATATGGAGGCGGCGATCCGCGCGCTCCACGCGCCACCTGTGCATCCGGTCACGGTCTGGGGTCATCCTGTGCGGTTGAACTGAACGCGGGAAACCCGAGGCGGGCGTGGCGCGCATTGACACCCGGCGCGCAATCGCCCAACGGTTAGGCCCGATCAGAAGAAGAGATCCCCATGTCGATACCCCAGTCCGGCGGCGGTCCGATCACCGACCCCAAAGAGCTTGCCGAATACCTCGAAGCGGGCTGCAAGCCCAAGGAAAACTGGCGCATCGGGACCGAGCACGAAAAGTTCGGATACGTGAAAGACACGCTCGCGCCCCTGCCCTACGAGGGGCCTTGCTCGGTGGTCGCGATGCTATCGGGCCTGCGGGACCAGTTCGGCTGGTCCCCGATCCTCGAAGGTGGCGCGCTGATCGGTCTCGAGAAGGCTGGTGCGAACGTGAGCCTCGAACCGGGCGGGCAGCTTGAATTGTCCGGCGCGCCGCTCGAGACCATCCACCAGACCTGTGACGAGGTGAACACCCATCTCGACGAAGTGCGCACCATTGCCGACCGGATCGGGGCAGGGTTTCTTGGGCTGGGCGCCGCGCCGCATTGGAAGCACGAGGATATGCCCGTGCTGCCCAAGGGGCGCTACAAGCTGATGACCGACTACATGGGGCGGGTCGGCACGCATGGCACGCAGATGATGTATCGAACCTGCACGGTGCAGGTGAACCTGGACTTCGCGTCCGAGGCGGACATGGTGCAGAAATTCCGCGTGGCGCTGGCGCTGCAACCGGTGGCGACCGCGCTTTTCGCGACCTCGCCGTTTTTCGAGGGCAAGTTGAACGGTCACAAGTCGTGGCGGTCTCGGATCTGGCGGGGCCTCGATGATGCGCGCACAGGAATGCTGCCATTCGTGTTCGAGGACGGTATGGGGTTCCAGCGCTATGTGGACTATGCGCTCGATGTGCCGATGTATTTCGTCTACCGCGACGGGAAATACATCAACGCCTTGGGCCAGTCGTTCCGCGATTTCCTGAAAGGCCGGTTGCCCGCGCTGCCTGGCGAGGTTCCGACGCTGTCCGACTGGGCCGATCATCTGACGACGATCTTCCCCGAGGCGCGGATCAAGAAATTCATGGAGATGCGCGGGGCCGACGGTGGCCCGTGGCGCAAGATCTGTGCGCTTCCCGCGCTCTGGACGGGGCTCCTTTACGATCAGGTCTCGCTCGACGCGGCTTGGGACCTGGTCAAGGGATGGGATGCCGAGACGCGCGAGGCGCTGCGCGTGGCGGCGAGCGTCGATGCGCTCGATGCCGTCGTGGGCGACATCCGGATGAAGGACTTGGCCGAAGAGGTGCTCGACATCTCGCGCGCGGGTCTCAAGCGTCGTGCGATGCCGGGCTTCGGCGGCATGGTGCCGGACGAACGGCATTTCCTCAACACGCTCGAGGACATGGTCGAGGAAGGCGAGACCCAGGCCGACGAGATGATCGCGAAATTCAACGGTGACTGGGCCGGCGACGTGACGCGGGTCTTTGGAGACTATTCCTACTGACGGGGACAGGTCCGGCCTGTCTCGGGCGGAGTGCCCTTGGCCTGGCTGGCTGAGGTCCAGACGGTCAGGATTTCATCACGACCCGGTCGAAGCGGGCTTGAGGTCGGGCGGGAGCCTCACCTTTCGGCTCTCGTGATGGGCGATGACGGCGTCTGCCAAGGCTTCAAAATAGCAGGCGAAGACTGAATGGGACATGAGATGGCTCGGAACCGCGAGCACGAGCATCTGCGCGGCGATTCCGGTTTCATAAAATGCAATCTGGTCCCGGAGCCGGTCCGGCATGTTCTCGGAAATCGACGTCGTGACCAGGCAGGTCGCCAACCCGTCAGCAACGATTTCGACCGCGTTCATGTGAAGGTCGCTGCGATAAAAGGGGATGGCGCGCGGAAGGTGGTCACCGAACCAAAGGTCCGCATCGCTGCGCCACAGGTGCTTTGAGTCCACGTGGACGCGCCGCGACAGGGGCGGCAATTGCGCAATGTTGGCACCACTGCCGTCGAGCACGGCGCGCACTGCCTGGGGCCGCACGGACCGAGGCACCGCCCACACGAGCCGGTCCTCGTAGAGATTGACCATATGGAAGCCCCGGATGCCTTTTGATCCGATCGGTATCGCGAAGAGGCCGATGTTGGATTGTCGCAGTTCCAGACGTTCCCGGACATCTTGCGACGACCCGGCAGTGGACATTGAAAATTCCGCGACATCTGCGAGGTTAGACGCCAGCCGGGCCGCGATCCCCATGACCATGCCCCGATGGGATTGTTGCGCGACGAAGTGGATCTTGGCTGCGCCGGACTTGAACAGCTTGTCATGTTCGTCTTGCGCCTGGTTGACCTCTTCAACGACGCTGCGGGCGACACGGGCCCAAAGCTCGCCGGGTTGGGTCAGGAGTGCGCTGCGCTGTCGGTCGCGGTTGATCAGAATAGACCCGACGGCGTCCTCGAGCTTGGCGAGTTGAAGGGACACCGTGGGTTGCGTGAGGCCGAGCGCCTCTGCCCCCTTGCGAATGGAGCCGCCCACGACAATTCCGTTAAGAATCCGGAGTTGGCGAAGCGTGACAGAAGGTTCGCTCGACATGTGACCTCACTCTTTCAATCCCTACCGTTAAGTCGCCTGCGGCCGATATCCCGGCCCGGCGCTGGAGAAGCCACAACATCACACTGGTAAACCGTATTCCGAGATGACATTCCAAAGCGCGGCATTCGCGCCCCGGATCTGGGCAAGCACACTGTCGAGCTCCTCGACACTGTCCCGTCCCAGTTCCTTTTCCCGCCCATAGGTCAGACCCGCCTTACGGTCCGCAATTTTCATCTGGATTGACCGCATTATGCCCAATTCCGGGTCAAAAGCGTAGAGCGAATGGTTCAGTTGGTTTCTGATGGCTGACAAGCGTTTCATCTCGCCCATCAATTTGACGATGCGGCTGGTCGCATCGGCAGGCAGGGGCGGGTTTTCCTGCTTGCAAAGCCGCTCGATCAGGTCGATCCGGGCACGTGTCGTGTTGAGCGTGAGGTGGATGATTGTCGCGGTGCTCTTGGCCGTTTGGGGCCTTGCGTCCAGCAGACCGGCGAGCACATGGATCAGCAGGCTCTCGGTATTGGTCCAGGCATAGTTCACGTATCCGATCCGTGTCAGCAGACGATCGAAGTCCGGTGGCACAACCGGGGGCGCCGTCACGGGTCCGGCGCGTTTCCCGATGTTATCCATTTCTAGACTGGTGATACCAGATCGCCGCCTCGGTTCGATTGTGAACGCCCAGTTTTGCGATGATGCGATGGATATGGAGTTTGACCGTGTGACAGGACACATCCAGATCGCGGGCAATCACCTTGTTCGGATGGCCCGAGGCCACCAGCTCCAGCACCTGGTTTTCGCGTGGCGTCAGCTTCAGCGTCCCGTTGGGCGACGTGGGCTGCGCGGCAGGCGCAGCGTCGTCGGCCTTGGCGGCAAGCGTTTCGGGCGGCACGCTCGACGCCACGGGTTTCTTGTGCGGGACCGCCGGTTCCGCGGCGGATGTGTCGTCCGCCGCCTTGATGGTGTCACGGGGCACAGGTTGCAAAAGATAGGACGGGACATAGCGTGTCCCACAGTCGATGAGCCGAAGCAGCTGGATCCAGGACGACAGGTTCAGATTCATCGGCAGGAGGCTCAGGTTTTCATGGGAAAACAATGCGCTCCAGTCGGTGAAGATCTGCCGGGCGCTTGCCTCGCTCCGGACCGCGATGGCGACCTGAACATTCCGTGTGATCGGTGATCCCCGTTGCAGATAGTCCGCCAACTGGTCGATGTCGCGCTCGTCCACGATCAGAAGTCGCTTGTCGAGCTTGGCGTAGTCATCCGTCTGGGTTTGCACGAGCTCCCATGTCGTAAGGTCCGGCATTCGGACCGCGCGGACATCGTCGAACTCGGTTTCGATGGTGCGCAGCACCACGTCCGAGAACATCCTGCCCGACCCCACAAAGCAGAAAAGAAAATTGGCACCCATCAATTCGCCTCCGGTAAATCCCGACCTGATGGAGGGCGGGACCGATAAGAAATGTCTGTCACTGAAAGTTGGAAACCGCATACGAACCTCCCCCAAGGCCAATAGCGCGTTCAGTCAAATGTGAACCCAGTCCGGCACGTCGAAACGGCGGCTGATCACCAAGATCAATTTGGGCTACTCGATCAGGTTAGCCGCGTAACACGTTTGAGCAATCTATCCACAGGATTAACAATACTATGGCACCTATGCCTATTCGATGGGCGCTTCTCTTCAAGTGGCTGATTTAAAATGCGAATAAATTATCGTCTTATTCCGGTCGGTCAATAACGAATTCGTGAACTCGCCTATTTCGACAGGTTCCGGGGCTGGTTTACCGCCAATTGGTCTATTTGCAATGCAATTCTAGATTGAGCGATTTGCAGGATCGGAAGAAATTACACGCTTGAGTTGAGAGAGATCGAAGCGGGACTTCAGGTCTCTATCCGAATCATACCATCGAGCGACACGCTTGTTGGGGTCCAGGAAAATAAAACCTTATTAACAATGTCTTAAGCTGGATTTCCGGATTGATAATCCTCTTGCCAGCTATTGAAGGCCCCGCTCTCCCCGCAATCTGTGCCTCGCTGACCACTTGCGTCAGTGCCCGAGACACCCGGTTCCAGAGTTCACAGCTTTCCCGGTTCAGGTCTCAGGCAACGGGGGCGGGTCCGGGCCGAAAGGCCCAGGTCCACTCCCATCAACTAGAACCAGTCCGCGCGACCGTTTGCGAGATGAGTGACGGCGTCCGGACCATCAGACTAGGAGTCCAGAAAATGGGAAGAAGCCGTCACAACCACAACAACAGCCACCAGCCGCCGCCGCCTCCCGCCAGCGACCCGACCAGCCAGGAACAGTCGCAGACGGAACTGCAGGCCCAGCTTCAGGCTGAACTGCAGGCCCAGCTTCAGGGTCAGGGCCAGGGGCAAGACCAGGGTCAGGGCCAGCATCAGGGCCAGGGCCAGGGTCAGCACCAGTCGTCCGAGAGCCTCAACCTCAACGGTAACGGCAACCTGAACGGCAACGCCAACCTCAACGGCAACGTCAACGAAAACATCAACAGCACGACCACCGAGGTCACTGTCGATGTGGACGTCGACATGGGGCTGCATGGCTACATGCCCGATGACAACGATGCCATCGACATCGATGACGCCACCGTTGGCGACATCATGTTCGCAAGTGGTGATCTTGCCTATGATCCCGGCAACGAAGTCAACCTCGACGACATCCTCAACGAGGCTCTGAACGGCGTTGGCAACGACTCGGGTCAGGTCTTTGGCCAGTCCAACAACAACTACGACGAAGACCATCTGTCGAACGTCTCGCTGACCAACAACAGCAGCTTCTCGGTCAGCGGAACCGTGTCGGGTGGCGATGCCGAAACCGGTGACGGGATCGGTGCGTCGGGTGCTGCTGCGGCTGCCGAAGACGACAAGGGCGGTCACGGGCACGGTCACAAGGGTGGCTATGGCCAGGACGACGACGATGACGCGGCCGGTGGCGGCGTCGGTGCCTGGGGTTCGGGCAACGGCGACGATGGCTATGCGGATGGCGCGGCTTCGGCCTCGGCAGATGCTGGCATCGACGTCTCGGCCTTCAACATGGACATCGTGATGGGCGCGAACGTGCTCGGGAACACGGTGGACACCACGGTCGTCGGCGGCAACATGACGTCGACCTACACCATCGGTGACGACGAGTTCTAATTACAGAACCTCAAGTCATTGACCGCTCCGAGCCCGGAGTTACCCCGCTTCCGCGGAGCGGCACCTCCTCCCCCTTGCCCAGGGGGGAGGAGAACCCATCCCAGATCGAGACCGGCGTTATCGGCCCTTGTGCCGTCGCGTAATCCCAATTTGCCAAGATGGGGCCATGATCCGTTCGCTGCCGCGACCGACTGTCCCAAGCCTGTACCCGGCGGACAGCGGACGGATTGCAAAGGACAGGGAAGATGTTGGACCGTCATACCGAAATCATCGCCCACTTCATCGGTTCCTTCGACCAGGATGTGGAGCAAGCCATTCTCCGTCTGCGGTATGACGAGTTTCGCGCTCAGAAGGCCAAGATCGAGGAAGCCGGGGCGCTTCTGGACGTCGACGTCAAGATCCGGTCCGAACTGACCCTCGACCCCTTTGACCCGCGGGTCAAATACAACGCCCCCTACGATCCTTCGCCCATGCCGGGCCATGTCTTTCGCGTCCCGGTCGAGGCCAGCTACAGCGACTTGCAGGGTCCCTCCGGACAGAATTATTTCCGGCATGTCAAACTGGTGGCGGGCCAGACCACGGGCCAGCCACCGTCATTCGAGCCGGAGCCGCTCGAACTGCCCCCGGCGGGGTCATGGTTCGCGCTCCTGCACCAGGCGAACTGGAACTACGACAACGACATTTTCCTGCAACGCGCCTTCGATCTTGACGATGCGATCATGGCGGCGCGCGCGCAGGCGGCCCTCGAGGCCGAGTTTCTGACCCTCGCGCGGGCGGGCGACGGGCTGTCGCTTCTGGGCCTGGACCTGACCCATCGGGACGCATTGCGCGATGCGGCGGAGGCCGAGGCGTTCCTCGAAGAAACCCTCGTGGCGATCGAGGATATGCGCACCGCGACCGGCGAGGGCACGATCTATTCCGGCGCGGGCATACATATCCTCGCGGCAGGATCCCATAATTCAACGAGCGTGACCGAGATCCTGACGGAGATCGGGACCGGGTCGGCGGTGATGGATGGCGTGGCGGTCGAAGAGACCCCCGACACCCTGATCCTCCGGCTCGAAGATCGTATTTCGGGCGAGCGCGTGCTTGACCAGCACCAGCCGGGATACGAACCGCCGGTGCGTGACGGGGACGAGCCGGGCGCGGTGGACGAGGCCGATGCCGACACGCTCTGCGCCGTGGGCGAGACGCTGGATGTCTCGGTGCACCTCGACGCAGGGCAGCTCGCCGACGAAGGATCGGGTATCGGTGCGCTCATCCAGACCATCGCGATGGGGGAAAACCTGCTCATCAACGAGTTCGCGCTCACGCATGTCTCGGTGGATGCGGGCAAGTTCATCGTGGGCGGGCAGGCGCGTGACCTGACCATCATCGAACAGATCAACGTGCTGTCGGACCGCGACCAGATCATCGGCGATCCCGAGGCGATCCACGGCGAAAGCTCCTCTGCCGCGCACAACATCGTCACGCTCGACTGGCTCGAAACCGGGATGCGGGGACCGATGTTCACTGGCCCGGCCGAACACGAGGGTCTGCCTGCGTCCTATGCCGTGGCCAGTATCGGGGGGGATTTCGTCTATTCCTCGACCACGGTTCAGATCAACCTGATGTCCGACAGCGACATGATCACCTTCGAGACGGTGTTTCACAACCTGTCGATCGAGACGGGCGGCAACCTTCTGTCGAATGCGGCGATCCTGCAGGGGTTCCAGAACGGCTACGACATGATCGTGGTCGGTGGCGACATGGTGAACATCGCGCAGATCCAGCAGGTGAACGTGCTGTTCGACAATGATCTCGTGGCTGCCGCGCCGGGGACCTTGGGTCATTTGCACACCTCCGGGAACCTTCTGTGGAACGAGGCGAACCTGTCGCGCACCGGGGTGGACCACGGCGTCGACATGTCGGCCACGGGGCGCGCGGCGCTTGATGGGCTGGCGGGCGACGGCTTCGATCCCTTCGTCTTCGACGCCGACGATACATTTACCGACTATTATGTGCCCTCGATCCTGACCGTGGGCGGCAATTTCATCAGCCAGCAGACGCTCGTGCAGATCAACATGCTCACGGACGCGGATACGATCCAGATCTTCGCGGGTCTGCTGGACGCCCTCGGCTTCAATCGTATCGACGTGTCGAGCGGCGACAACGTGCTCGCCAACATCGCGAACCTGAACTTTCTGGGACAGGACAGCGCGGTGATGGCGGGGCACGGGGTTTATTCTGATGCCGTGATCTACCAGGCGGGCTTGATCGACCATGACGGCGGCATGTTCGATTTCGACTTCGGCGGTGGCGACCTTGGGACGCTCGCGTCCGAGGCGGTCGCGTTCCTGGCCGACGGGCTTCTGATCGACCATGACAACGATGGGCACAACGCCGGTTTCGGCGGAACCGACATGAGCGGGGGCGGGTCGGGCACCTTCGACGCCCTTACGAGTGTCGTCACATGAGGCGGACGCATTGAGGTTCGTCTGACAAGACAGCGTGGGGGAAACAATGTCTGTGAATGGAAACAAGGGCACCGGCGCCAATGGCGCTGGAAAAGACGGGGTCGACGACAACGCCAGCAATCCGCGGCTCATCCTGGGCGCATCCGACGATGTGACCGAGGTGATCGAGCCGGCAGCGGAGGACCGGTCCGCAACGTCCGAGAGCGATACGGACGCGGGCAACAGGGAGGGCTCGGGCGGGCCGGTCTCGCGGCCAGTCGCGCCGACGTTTCACAAACGGTCGCGCCCTGAAGACCCGATCCGCATCCTTGAAAAGGTCAAGCGGCGCATTTCGGGCAACATGCTCTACGTGATCTTCCTCACCCTCGGCACCAACATCCTCATCCTTGCCGTGCCGCTTTACCTGTTCCAGATTTCCGACCGGGTCCTGACGTCGCGGTCCATCGACACGCTGGTCATGCTGACCGTCGTCATCGCGGGGGCGATCGTGATCCAGGCCGCGCTCGATGCGATCCGGCGCTTCGTGCTGATGCGGACGGCGGTCGATGTGGCGACGCGGCTTGGCCCGCCGGTTCTCGCCTCGGCGGCGCAGGCGTCGCTCCATTCCAACGGGCGCGAGTATCAGACGCTGGGCGACCTGCAGACCCTGCGCGGGTTCCTCGTCTCGGGCACATTGCTGTCGTTTCTGGACGTGCCCTTCGTGCCGCTCTTCATTTTCGCGATCTTCCTCATCCACCCGCATCTCGGGCTCATCGTCATCGTGACGGCGCTGGTGCTGGCGCTGCTCGCCTACATCAACCAGAAGATCACATCGGAGGGGTTCAAGGAGGCGAACGTCGCGCAGGTGCGGGCGAACCTGCATCTCGAGTCGATGTCGCGCAACAGCCAGATCATCAACGCGATGGCGATGATCCCCGAGGCGGTGCGCATTTGGGGGGCAGACACGGCCGCATCGCTCAAGTCCCAGATCAAGGCGCAGGACCGCAACATCGTCACCGCCGCGGTCAGCCGCATGTGCCGGCTTCTGGCGCAGATCGGGATGCTCGGCTGGGGCGCCTGGCTCGCGCTCGACGGTCAAATGACCGGGGGCATGGTCATCGCGGCCTCGATCGTCGCGGGCCGGGCGCTCGCCCCCATCGAGGGGTCGATCGAGGGCTGGAACAGCTATCTCATGGCCAGGGGTGCCTATGACCGGGTGAGCAACCTGATGGCCCGCGCGGCCCGCAGCAACGACAAGTTGCGCCTGCCCAATCCGGAAGGCAGGCTCGATGTCGAGCGGCTGCTCTTTGTCCCGGCTGGCACCAAGAACGTCGTGCTGAACGCGCTGACCTTCACCATCGGCGCGGGCGAGCGGCTGGCGATCATCGGCAACTCGGGCGCGGGAAAGACGACGCTCGGCAAGATGCTCGTCGGGTCGATCCTGCCCACCTCGGGTGCCGTGCGGCTCGACCTCATGGACCTGCGCAACTGGGATCCGCGCCAGCTAGGCGAATGCGTGGGCTATCTGCCACAGGACGTGCAGCTCTTTCCGGGCACCATCAAGGCCAATATCGCGCGGATGCGGGCGGATGCCTCGGACGAGGCCATCTACCGTGCGGCGATGCTCGCGGATGTCCACGACATGATCGCGGACCTGCCGCAGGGGTATGAAACCGTGGTGGCGGCAGACGGCGCGCCGCTGTCGGGGGGGCAGAAACAGCGGATCGGGCTGGCGCGGGCATTTTTCGGCGATCCGAAGTTCCTCGTGCTGGACGAACCCAACTCGAACCTCGACACCCATGGCGATGCGGCGCTGGTGCGCGCGCTGGGCCATGCCAAGGATCACCGGATCACCACCATCGTCATCTCGCAAAAGCCGAACATCCTGACTTCGGTGGACAAGATCATGGTGCTCGATACCGGCCATATCTCGATGTTCGGATGGCGTGACAAGGTCCTCAAGGACCTGGCCGACCGCCGGGCGGCCCGACAGTCCATGTCGCGCGACACCAACACCCCGCTTGAAGGAGCACCGGCATGAGCACGGCAAGACTTCCCATGACCATCGACCACGGGCCGGGTTTCGAACGCGCCTGGGACGCGGAGGTGCCGCGCGACATCTGGAAACACGTGGTGGCAGGCATCGTGCTCGTGGCAATGACCTTTGGCGGTTTCGGCTACTGGGCCTTTTCGGCCCCGCTCGCGGCCGCCATCATGGCACCGGGGTCCTTCGTGGCGACGGGGCGCAACAAGATGGTGCAGCACCTCGAGGGCGGCATCATCGCCGAAATGTACGTGGCCGAGGGCGACAAGGTGCTGGCCGGGGCGCCGCTGCTCCGGCTGGACGAGACGACGGCGCTCGCCAACCAGCGAGCGCTCTTCCTGCGGCGCGTCCGTCTCGAGGCGATCGAGGCGCGAATCCTGGCGGAATACAATGCCGAGCCGGAACTTGTGTTTCCCAAATGGCTGCGCGAGGCGCGGTCTGACCCGGAAATCGCCACGATGCTCGACAGCCAGTTGCTGTCCTTCGAGGTTGCGCGCTCGCAGCTCGAGAACGACATAGGTCTCATCGAGCGCAACATCGCCGTTCTCGACAGCCGCGAAGAGGGCTACCGTATCCAGCGCCGCTCCATGGAACGCCAGATCGAGCTTCTGTCCGAGGATCGGGACGCCAAATTCGAACTGCTGGAACGCTCGCTCATCCGGCGCAGCGATTACAACGCGCTCCTTCGGGCGGTGGCCGATGCCGAAGGCCAATTGGGCCGGATCGACGCCGAGATTTCGGAAAGCATCGAGTTGCGCGGCAAGTACGAGGCGCAGAAGCAGCAAGCGACGGACACCTACCGCCAGGCCGCGCTCGACGAACTGGAGGCGGTGCAGATCGAGCTCGACACGGTGCGCGAGCAGGAGCGGGACGCGCAATCGACCCTGCGCCGCATCGAGATCGACGCGCCGGTGTCGGGCACGGTGGTACGGCTCAACTACGCCGGCGTCGGTGGCGTGGTCGAGGGTGGCAAGGTCATCGCCGAGATACTGCCGACCGATGTGCCGCTGATCATCGAAACGATGATCGCCCGGACCGACATCGACAGCGTCAAGGTCGGACAGCAGGCGTCGGTGCGGCTCACCGCGCTCAACGCGCGCACGACGCCGATCCTCATGGGGGAGGTGTTCTACGTCTCGGCAGATGCCATCGTCGACGACGGCGCCGGTTCTGCGCGCGAGGTCTACGTGGCGCGGATCAAGATCCCGGTGGAGGAGCTGGACCGTATTCCCGGCTTTGCCCCGGTCCCCGGTATGCCCGTGCTGGTGATGATCCAGACGGCGGAGCGGACTTTTGCGCAATATATCGTCAAGCCGATCGCGGATTCCATGCAGCGGGCCTTTCGCGAGCAATGATCCAGGTTTATGCGGGTGCGGTCGCGCCTGCGCCGGGATAGGTGCGGGATGCGCCGACGAGCAGAATCCCGTGACGGGCGAGGCAATGGGCGGTTGAGCCCGGACCTTTGACGGTTGATCATGTGGTGGCTCTGCCCCCACACCCCCGAAGTATTTATGAAGCAGTGAAGGGGCGCGGGGCGCGTTAACCTTGACGGTTCATGAACGGGAGGATGGATGACACGGCGCTATCTTGAGACGATGTTCTCGCCCGCGGTGCTGACGGTGCAGGCGGCCGAGGGGGCGCCGGGGTTCGACGGGCGTGGCGTGGCCGGGAGCGGGGATGTGCTGGGCGAGGCGGAGGTGGCGTTTCTGACCGCGCGCGACAGTTTCTACATGGCGACAAACGGGGCCGACGGCTGGCCCTACCTCCAGCATCGCGGCGGGCCGCGCGGGTTTCTGCGGGTGCTCGATGAGCGCACGATCGCCTTTGCCGAGTTCGTAGGGAACCGGCAGTATATTTCGCAGGGCAACCTGACCTCGGACGATCGGGTGTCGCTTTTCTTCATGGATTTCGAGCGCCGCGCCCGGCTCAAGGTTCTGGGCCGTGTGAGCCGCTGTCTTTTCGCAGACAATCCGGGGCTTTCGGAGGCGGTGGCGCTGACCGGCTACCGGGCGCGCGCGGACCGGGCGCTGGTGGTGCGGATCGAGGCCTACGACTGGAACTGTCCGAGCCATATCCCGGAGCTTTATTCGCGCGAGGCACTGGTGCCGCTGGTGGAGGAGGTCGAGCGTCTGCGGCGGATCGTGGCGGAGGCGGGACTGGACGGCTGAGGCCCGCTCGCGTCACGCGGGTGTGAGCGGGAAGGCGCGGAGGCGGGCGCGGGGGCGCTGGACCTTTTTGCGCCGTCGCGGCATCCATACGGCATGTTCAGACTGTCGCTTGTCCTTCTTGGCCTTTCGCCGCTGCCCGCGCTTGCCCACCCGCATATCTTCGTCGAGGCGCAGCAGACCCTGATCTTCGACGAAGAGGGGCGGCTGGCTGCCGTTCGGTCGCGCTGGGATTATGACGAGATGTTCTCGCTGCTCATGGTCGAGGACGGCGGTTACGACACGGACGGGGACGGGGTGATCTCGGCCGACGAACTGCCGGGCATGACGCTCTGGGACGCCGACTGGCCGGACGATTACGAGGGCGATCTCGAGGTTGTCGTGGGCGGCGAAGTCGTGGCGCTGGAGCGCCCCACGGACTGGGCCGCCGAGTGGCATGACGGGCGCGCGGTCTCGGTGCATACGAGGATGCTGTCAGAGCCGATCGATGTGTCCGGCGGCGTGGTGATCCGGCCCTTCGATCCGGTGTTCTACGTGGATTACGACGTGGTCGAGGGTCCGACGTTTTCGGGCCGCGACGATTGCACGGGTGAAATCGTGCAGCCCGACGACGACGCGGTCAGCGCGGATGTGGCCGAGGCCGTGGCCGCGCTGCCGCAGGATGCCTCGCCTGCCGATCTGGGCTTTGGCGAGATCGGGCGGCTCTACGCGCGGGAGGTGCGGGTAAAATGCGG
>LUOO01000023.1 GCA_001626765.1 Maritimibacter sp. REDSEA-S28_B5 | reverse complement strand
GTCTCGGTGGTCGCCGCGCCCGGGGGACTGATTCAGGCGGGCGATGAGGAGACCACCGGGACGACTGCCGCAGATCGCACCGCAGAGTTGCGCCAGAACGTGGAACGCCTGCTCGAGGCGCGCGTCGGATACGGCAATGCCGTGGTCGAAGTTTCCATTGACACCGCGCAGGAGGCCGAGGTTATTCGCGAGCGCACCTTCGACCCGGATGGCCGGGTCGCGATCTCGACCGAAACCAGCGAGAACGCGAACACAGCCTCGGAAAACGGCGATCCGGGGGTCACCGTGGCCTCGAACCTGCCGACGGGGGCCGCTGGCGGGGTCGGAAGCAGTTCGAATTCCAACCTGTCCGAGGTCCGCGAACGGGTGAACTACGAGGTGTCGGAAACCACGCGCGAGGTCACTCGGGGACCCGGCGTCATCAAACGTGTGACCGTTGCCGTCCTGGTCGACGGGATACGCGGCGTCGATGATACGGGCGAGCCCACCTGGGTGCCTCGCTCGCCCGAAGAGCTGACGGCCCTGCGCGAGCTTGTCGCCAATGCAATCGGCTTTGATGAGGCGCGGGGCGACAGCATCTCGATCCAGACCATGGAGTTCGAACCCATCGCCGCCTTGGGGACCGAGGCGACCGCGGGGCTTCTGTCTCAACTCGGAATCGACCTCACCGCCCTGATCAAATCAACTCTTCTGGCCCTTGTGGCCTTGATCCTCGGCCTGTTTGTCATCCGCCCTTCCTTCCGGGCGGCGGCCGCGTCGAACGGGTCGCTTCCTGCGCCGGACCTGACGGCCGAGGCTGTCACGCCCGCGCTCACGGGTGAGATCGAAGAGGGAGACTTCGACCTGCCGGATATAGCGGTGGTCTCGGATTTCGATTTCGGTGACGGGATTGGTGGTCAGCGCGCGCTCGACCATGTGCTCGACCCGGTCGAGCGGCTGAGAAAGCTCATCGAGGAGCGGCAGCCAGAGACCGTGGAAATCCTGCGCGGCTGGATGGAAGACGACGTTGGGGAAACCACCTGATGGCCATTCGACTCGAGGATTTTTCCGAAGCGACGGCCGCCACCGGGACGCAGCGGGCAGAAGAAGTGGGGCCGGCGCACGTCGCCGCTTCGGCGTCCCCGGACCTGTCCGAGAAGCAAAGGCTTGCCGCCTACGAAGACGGCTACCGCGCAGGCTGGGACGACGCCATCCGGCAGGAAACCGAGAATCAGGCGCGGATCGGTGCGGAATTCGCGCGCAATCTCGAGGATCTGGGTTTCACGTTTCATGAGGCCCGATCGCACGTCATGCTCGCCCTCGAACCCCTGCTTCTTGGCATGATCGACAAGGTCCTGCCCAGCCTGGTGTCAGACACTTTGGGCAAGTTCATTCTCGAGGAGCTGCTGCCCATCGCGGCCAAGGCGGCCGATACACCCATCGAAGTCGTCGTTCACCCAAACGACCGCGCGCCTCTCGAACGGCTCTTGGGCGACAAAACCGCCGTGCCCTTCGAAATCCGGGAGGAACCGACGCTGGCCGAAGGCCAGGTCTTTCTGAGGTCGGGCAGGTCCGAGCGAAAGCTCGACCTGCCGGGCGTCGTCGACCGGATCGGAGAGGCGATCCGGGGGCTTTATGAACTCAACGAAAAGGCTTTCCAGAATGGATGACCATGCAACCCCCTTGGATCCGATCTCGAACGACAATCCTTTCACGCAGGTGCCCATCGAGATCACCATTTCGGTGGGTCGCGCGCGCCCACTCGTGCGCGACCTGCTTCGGCTGAGGCCCGACGCCGTTCTGCCGCTGGACCGAAAGGTCGACGATCTCGTCGATCTTTACATCGGTGATCGGCTGATCGCGCGGGGGGAGCTCGAGGAGTTGGACGGCGAGGACGCCGGGCGCCTCGCCGTGCGTCTGATCGAGGTCGCCGATTTGAAGTCGGGCCTTTGAGGGCGCAGGGATGAGGTGGCGACTGACCTTCTTGGTGCTTGTGATGTCCCTTGTCGGGACACTCTTCGTGGCCCCCGCAATGGCTCAGGACAATGGCCTCGCGTTTTTGGACGATGGATCTCTGGCGGGGCGGTCGATCCAGCTCATAATCCTCATCACGCTCCTGAGCATTGTTCCCGGCCTCGCGATGATGATCACCTGCTTTCCCTTCATCGTCACGGTGCTTTCGATCCTGCGACAGGGGTTGGGTCTTCAGCAGTCGCCGCCGAACATGTTGCTCGTATCGCTCGCATTGTTCCTGACGTGGTTCGTGATGGAACCTGTGTTTCAGGAGGCATGGCGCTTGGGAGGCGAACCCTATGCGCAGGGTGAACTGGAACTCGAACCCGCGTTTCGCGCTGCGCTCGGGCCGTTTCGCGGCTTCATGGAGCAGAACGTCGACATGGAGACCGTGGACATGCTGACGGCCATCCGCGCCGAAACGCCAATTGTCGTGCCACAACCGGACGCGGAGATTGCGCTTTCGATCCTCGTGCCGTCCTTTCTCCTGTCGGAGATCGAGCGCGCGTTCCAGATCGGCTTTCTGGTTTTCCTGCCCTTTCTCATCATCGACCTCGTCGTGGCCGCCATCCTGATGTCCATGGGCATGATGATGGTGCCCCCGGCCATCGTGTCTCTGCCGTTCAAACTGGCCTTCTTCGTGGTCGCCGACGGGTGGCCCCTGATTTCCGGAGCGTTGATCCGAAGCTACGGCTAGTCCGAACGGGTGTCGGACCCTCACCAATCCTCTCGGTTTCACGTTGCGCGGAGGACTGGCTCAACGCAGCGCTATCCGTGTCAAAGGTGCATTGGAGTGCGGGGCCTGTCAGGCCATGAACGGGTTGCCTGGGGGGTCTCACCAATGATCGGTATGCATCGTCGCGCATTGGTAAGAAGTTCGAAACGGCGTGGCGGACGGATCGGTGTGGAGCCCTGTGCGACGATTCCTCCGCCGTATCCAAGCTGGCGGACGCACCCCCGTAGGGGTGTGAGAAACCGTGCGTACCTCAATGCAGCGGCGGGAGTATCGTCTGTGTTCAGCGTATGATGAAGTCTGCATGAAGTGCGCCAGCGGCCTTGATGCTCTTCAAAATGTCGATCATGTCCATGGGCGACACGCCGAGGGCATTGAGCCCGGCGATCACCTCGGACAGCGATGTGCCCTCGGGAATTTCGGCGAGACCTGTCCCTGGTTCTTCCTCGATTGTGGCGTCCGTGCGGGGCACCACGATGGGTTCACCGTCAGAGAAGGGGTTGGCCTGCACCACCAGCGGCTCTTCGGTGATCCGAAGCGTCAGGTTGCCCTGGGAAACGGCGACCCGGCTAATGCGCACATCTTCGCCCATGACGATGGTTCCGGAGCGTTGGTCGACAACCACCGCGGCCTTTCGTTCCGGCTCGACCACGAGATTCTCGACGCGACTCATGGAATGCGCGGGAGAAATATCCCCGGCCGATGTGATGTCGAAAACCACGGTCCCACTGTCGATCATCCGGCTCACGGTGCGGCCATAACGGACGTTGATCGCGGTCTCGATCCGTTGTGCGGTGGTGAAGTCCGGTGTTCTGAGGGCCATGCGGATAGACCTGAGCGATGTGAAATCGAAGTCGATTTCCCGTTCGACGCGCGCCCCCGAAGGCACCACGCCGGCCGTCGGCACCCCTTGCACCATGGCGCCACCGTCCCCCTCGGCCGAAATGCCGCCTGCAATGATGGTGCCCTGTGCCACGGCGTAGATTTCGCCGTCCGCCGCATTGAGCGGGGTCATGATGAGGGTGCCTCCCAAAAGGCTCGAGGCATCGCCAATGGCCGAAACCGTGATGTCTATGGTCGACCCCGCCCGCGCGAAGGGGGGCAGTTCCGCCGTCACGAAAACGGCGGCGACGTTCTTGGGGCGAAACTGTTCCCCGGTAATGTTGACGCCGAGACGTTCGAGGATGTTGGACATGATGTCCTCGGTGAAGGGGGCGTTGCGGATGCCGTCTCCGGTGCCGTTCAACCCAACTACGAGACCGTAGCCCACGAGGTCGTTGCCCCTGACCCCGTCGAATTCGACGAGATCCTTTATGCGAATGGCATTCGCCTTCGCGGCAGTTCCGGCGACCGCGATCAGGAGGAGCGCGAGGACGAAGCGTATCATCTCATGTAATCCGTGAAGCGAAGCCGGGATATCCGGGCCGTGATGGTATAAAGCGACTCGATCTGGGCAATCACCGTCTGCAGCAATGTGGCAGTCTCGTAAGGGTCCGCCTCGACGATTTCGTTGCGTGCGAGTTCATAGGCCGAGCGTTCCGCCACGTTGCGCGCCTGAGCATCCTCGACCCGTTCCTCCAGCGTACCGATTCGGGCGCGCAGGGTCGTGACGTCGTTCTCCGCGGCGACGAGCCGGCCGGCGGAGATTTCGATCAGGTCGGCCTGCGCCGCGACATCGCCCGCGAGCGTGCCCTCGGCAATGAGCGCGGCCATCGCGAAGCCCTTGAGCATATCGCGTACGGTCTGGTCATCGGCCCGCACGTCCAGCGCGATTTCCTCGCCGTCGGCGATGATCATCGGGCCCATGTCGGCAAGTGATCCGGTATACCCCGTCGTCTCGAACCCGCCACCTGCGTCGTCGAACCAGGCGGTCACCGCGGCCTCGACATCCGCCGCCGTCGTCAAACCCGCGGTGACGGCGGCCAGGTCGGCGAGCATGGCGTCGCCATCCGCCAGTGCGTTGCGGTCCGTGGCTGCGCCGGAAAAGAAACTTCGGTCCGCGATGCGGGTGTTGAACCGCGCGACGACAGACGAAAACTTCTGCTTCGCGTCCTCGGAGGTTGCGTCGATCAGCGTGACGTCGCGCGCGCTTGCTGCTGTGAGAAGCGCGGGCGACAGGTTCGAAGCGAGCTCCTGCACGCTGCCCAGTGCCAGTTGCGCCGCGGTGAGCATCGACCCGGCTTCGGCATTCACCGTGCGGTAGGCGTTGTTGGCGCGCAGGCTGCGCTCGATCCCGGCGATCGGGCCGAAATCCCCGGCGACGGCGGCGCCGAGGTCGGATTTCACGCCCGAGGTCATTTCCTGTGCGAGCCGCGTGAGCTCGGCCTTGCCGGAATTGGTGAAATTGCGAAGCTGGAAGGTGGTCGCCAGATCGCCGATGGTCAGGTTCGACATGGCTCACATCCTCATGAGGGCGTCCATGAGGTCGCCGATGGTTTGAATGACTTTGGCGTTGGCGGCATAGGCTTGTTCGATCAACATGAGTTTTTGCATTTCGGCATCTGTATCGACGCCCGATGACAGCTCCTGCGCCTTGAGCGCGTCGGCTTCCGAGGCGTTGTAGGCGAGCGAGCCTTCGACCCGCGCATGCTCCGCGTAGGCGAGTGACAGGACATCCGCGGCCAACCCGCTGGCAGATCGTGCCGCGCCGAGAAAATCGCCTGAGACTGGGACCTGTTCCTTGGTGAAGGCGACGGATAGATCCTGAATGAGGGTCGAGTTGCCCACGTCGCCCGCCGTGGCGGCACCGAGACCGTCGCGAAGCCGCCAGAGTGCGCCACCCTGCCGCGGGTCCACCCGTGCATTGACGGTCAGGCGCCCTGCTAGCCCGAGTTCGTCCGCCGGTGCAAAAATGTTGCCCGCGTCGGTGAACAGACCGGGGTCGCCTGTGGCGCGCGTGGGATCGACGGCAGGGTCCTGGAAACGCTCGACCACGTCGCGCGCAACGGCATCGAGCCGTGTCTGCGCCTTGACCGCGAGGTCGTCGCGCACCTCGAAAAGCGCGGCGAGGGAGCCGCCCTTCACGGGTGAAAAGGCGCCATCGATCCGCACGGTGTTGCCGTTGATCGTCAGACCGCCCAACGCGCCGCCCTCGTAGGTCATTTCGGGCACGATGACGCCGACCGCCGTGAAACCGACCTGCGCGGCCTTGCCGTCCAGCATGATCGCGCCGCCGGTGGTGTAGAGCGCGACCATGCCGTGATCGCGCTCGACCTGTTTCAAGGGCACGATGGATGAAAGGCCGTCGATGGCCTGTTGCCGCATGTCCATCAGCGCCGAGCTGTCATGCCCGCGCGAAACCGCTTCCTTGATCTGGTAGTTCAACGCCTGAACCCGGCCCAGACCGTCGTTCAGGAGTTGAACCTGACCGGCGATTTCCTGATCCGCGGCCATACGCAGGCTCTGCACGCTGTCCGAACTTTCCTTGAGATGCCGGGTGATTCCATTCGCGGCGGCGAGCACGGCGGAGAGTCGCGCCTCGTTGTCTGGCCGAGACGCCGCTTCGACCAGCGCAGTTTCGAGCGCATCCATGCGGCCCGACAGGGACGCCTCCTGGTCTGGCGTGCCGATCATGGTTTCGAGCTTGTCGTAGAACTCCGAGAGCGTTCGGTCATGGCCGACGGCCGCGTCGGCAAGGCGGCGCGACTGCAGGGTGATCATGTCCACGTCGCGTGTGACGCCGACGACCTTGACCCCTGCCGGGGAGCCATCGCCAAGGTAGCGAGGCGCGAGGTCGAGTTCGCGCTTGACGTAGCCTTGCGTGGTCGCGTTCGCGACGTTCGAGGACACGAGTTCGGCCGCGCGTGCCTGGACGGTGAGGCCCGAGAGGGCGTTGGAAAGGGCGCCGGTGATGCTCATATCTCGTCTCCTTCAGGCCCCCCGTCCGGCCCGTTCAGCGTTTGATGTTGGTGGTTTCCTGCAGCATCTCGTCGACCGTCTGGATCACCTTGGCATTCGAGGAATAGGCGCGTTGCGTCTGGATCAGGTTCGTCAGCTCGCCCGCGACATCGGTTGTCGACCCCTCGCGCGTGAAACCGATGATTTCGCCCGTCGGGCCATCACCCGCGTCCCACAGGAAGAACGATCCCGACTGCGGCGAGATCTGGAAGGTCTGGTTGGACTGCGAGATCAGGCCGTTCGGGTTCGGCACGTCGACCAGAGGCACCTGGTAGATCGTGCGCGTGAAGCCGGTGTCGTATGTTGCGGTGATGTAACCGTTCACGTCGATCTCGACCGAAGTGAGGTTGCCGACCGGCGAGCCGTCCTTGTTGATCGAGACCGGGGCGAAACTGTCGGAGAGTTGCGTCAGACCCTTGGGGTCCCCGATCTTGCCGATTGTCAGCGCGAGCGGCCCGCCCGCGACGGTCAGGTCGATGACCCCGTCCGCCGCGTCATAGGTGCCGCCCGACACGACCGAAACCGAAGCGAGCGTGCCGCCATTCGCCCGGCTGTCGTCGAAGGTCAGGGTGTATTCACCGACCACCGCGTTGTTCGATGCGGAGTCGGTGATGACCATGGTCCATTCGTTGGATGGCGGGTCGCCCGGTGTCGTCGGCACGGTCGGCATGAACGAGACATTCAGGCTTTCCGACGTGCCGAGGTTCCCGAAATACTCGATGGACAGCGGAAGCGCGTCACCGGTGCCGCCGTATTGTGTCTGCGTTGCGGGCAGGTTGACGCCAAGGTTCATGCGTGTGGTCGGGTCGCCCGCCTGCTGGTTCACCTGCACGACGACAGGTTCCAGCGCGGTCACGGTATCGCGGGGATATGTTCCCACCCTGCCGTCGGCATCCGCCGGCCAGCCAAGCAGCACAAGCCCGGTTTCCGTCTTGAGCACGCCGTCCTTGTCGGTGCGGAACGATCCGGTGGTCGTGACGAGCATGGGCCGGTCTTCGGAGGAATAATCCAGAAACGCCTCCTGCGTGACAGGCAGCATCCCGCGCCCCGAGATCGCGATGTCGAGCGGGTTCGAAGTCGAGATCAAAGGGCCGTGTTCGTCGATCAGGCGTTGCGTGGTCGTACGCACGCCGCCGGCGGAATAGGTTCCGGCCCCGGCCATTCCCCCGATGACGAGGCTTTGGAAGTCCGCCGTCGCACGTTTGTAGCCATAGGTCGACGAGTTCGCGATGTTGTCCGAAATCGTGGACAAGCGAACGGCGTTGGCATTCAGCCCGGCGACGCCGGCACTCAGCGAAGAGGAAATGGTCATGGTGCGCCTTTCTGCTGCAGCCCCTGTCCCTGACCGTCTTAGACCCTGGGCGTTAAGAGCCGCCTAACGTCTAAGATGCAGCGGTTTTCTTCAGGTCTTGGTCCTGAGCAGGATGAGTGCATGGCCCGTTACCCGGTCGACGCGCGTGGGCATGAGCCCCTTGTCGCCTAGCAGCCGGCGGATCGACTGCGCGCGTTCTGCGGACAGCTCCCAGTTGGTGTTGCGGGCGACGACGATGGGTTGGGCGGCCAGATGCCCCTCGATCGCCACCGGGTTTTTCACGAGGTCGAAGACCCGCGCCATGACGCCGACAAGCTGGTCCATCGTGTCGTTGGGCAGTGCCGTTCCCGGCGTGAACAGAGGGTCCTCGTCGAGGTCGAAAAGCTCGATCACCAGACCCTCGTCGGTCAGTTCCGTCACGATGTGACGCTGGAGAAGCTCGGACACCATGCTTTCGCCGGACTTGCCGGTGAGGGCGTCCTCGATGTGCTCGAGCGCGGCTGTTTCGGCCGCGTGTTCGGCTTCGTTGCCGTCGCTTTCCCCCCCGTCTGGTGCCTCTGTCGATGCGTCCTGCGCGAGGCTCGGCAGCCCGCCCTGTCCGGTCTGGGCGAGGTTTTCCTCGGTAAAGACGCTGTCGCCCCCGAACGCCCCGTCGCCGCCGCCCGACACGCGGTTCACCGGAATCGTCGGACTGAAGTAATCCGCGATCCCCTTGCGTTGCTTTTCCGTCGTTGCATTGAGCAGCCACATCAACATGAAGAAGGCCATCATCGCGGTGACGAAGTCGGCGTAAGCCACCTTCCATGCACCACCGTGGTGAGCATCGCCACCACCCTTCTTGACCCTCTTGATGATGATGGGCGCATTACCCTGCGCGCTCATCCCACCACACCTCTCGTTTCACCCGTGGATGGGTATAGCGCCCCCACGGTTAAGGTGCGGTTTACACTCGGGTTTGTCGCGGGCTTTCTGGCTGAATGGTTAATCCGGCAGCGCCACGATCCGTTGACTCGTCACGACTATCCGCCGTTCGGTTGGCTAGAGAAGCCGGTCGAGACCTCGGGTAAGTCCGGTCATCTCCATGACCCGACGCGCGGCGAGCAGGGTGCCGGGCACGAGGATGTCGGCGGAATGCGTGTCGGCGTCATGGGTGATCGTGAGCCGCGAGTTCCCGTTGGCGAAGGTGCTCGTGACCGTGGCCGAATAGCTGGGCATCCGCAGCGAATGCACCTGCACGCCGTTGATGGTGCCGCCGCGCAGGCCGGGCTCTCCCCGGACCGTGGCGGGGTCGACCTCGTAGCTGGGTCGTTTCACGTCTCCCATTCGTTCGGCCAGTTCGCGGGCGGTGCCGGTCGGTGCGTCGGTCTTTTTCGGCCGCGAGTAGTCGATGATCTCGAACCAGTCGAGGTATTCGGCGGCCATGATGGAAAACCGGGTCATGAGCGCGGCAGTCAGGGCGAAGTTCCCCGAAGCGACGACACCGACGCCCGCGGCGAGGGCGGCCTGGTCGATCTGGACAAACTCTTCGGCGGTGAGCCCCGAGGTGCCGATCACCACGCGCCGACCAGACTTGAGGCTCGCGAGGGTGTGGCCCAGAACGGCGTCGCGCGCGGTATAGTCGATGAGCACGTCCCAATCGACCGAGAGCGCGTCCTCGACGGTTGCGAAACAAGGTGCGCCCAGAACCTCCTGTCCGGCGTGGGAGCGGGACAGGCCTGCGACCAGGTCCATGTCGTCCGTTTCCACGACCGCGCGGGCGATCTCAGCCCCCGTCCAACCCGTGACGCCGCCCACGCATACTTTCATCGCGATCTCCTTTGCCCACGCCGAGCCTGTGCCAAAGAGGCCGGGAGCTCAACCCGAGAGCGGGTCCGGCGTACGATCCGGGGCTTCACAGGTCGCTGGCTTCCGGTCACTCTGGTCGCGATCCTCAGGAGTGACTCGATGATCCTTGCTCGTTTCTTCACCCCCCTCGCGCTTGCCTGCTTCACCGCCGCGCCGCTGTTTGCTCAGGACGTGACCGAAGCCGCTCGGGCCTACGCCGAGCTTCCGGCCGTTCAGCGCCAGATCGACGAGATGTTCGCCCCCGACATGGTCGCGCAATTCTTTCGTGCAGGGGTGCCTGCCTCGGTCGTGATATCCCCCGACCAGATGGTGCGGATCGGTGCAATCTTGTCGGAAGCGATGCTGGAGAAGAAGCCCGAGGTCATGAATGTGATGGTTGCCCAGATGTCCACGCTTTTCACCGTGGAGGAAATCGAGGCTTTGACGGACTTCTATGAATCCGACACAGGCGCTTCGGCCATGGCCAAGATGCAGCCCTACATGCAGGGCGTCATGGTCTCGATGACCGAGGTGATGGGACCGGTGCAGCAGGCGGTGCTGCCCGACATCATCGAGATACTGGAGGAATGAGCGCCTGGTAGAGCTTGACCTTGATACCGCCGTTGTCGATCACCGGGCCTGAGCCGAGTTCCAGACCGGTGACATGGGCGAGCTTCGGGTCTGACGTGACCATGCCGATGCGCCAGCTGGGAAACCGCTCTCTCATGATCTTGCCGAAACTGCCGTAGAGCGCATAGAGCGGCCCCTTCTTGTCGGCCCCGATCCGTTCGCCATAGGGCGGGTTGAGCAGGACGAGGCCTGGTGGTGTGGGTGGCGGTTGCAGTGCGGCAAGCGGCTGGCAGGAAAAATGGCACAGGCCTGCGACGCCCGACGCCTCGGCATTGCGGATCGCGCCGTTGACCGCGCCCTGATCGCGGTCCGAGCCGTAGAACACCGGCGCGACACCGGGGGCGGAAGAGGCCCGGCGCAGACCGGCAAAAGCGTCGGCATCGAAGGTGGCGAGGTGCTCGAAAGCAAAGCTCCGGTCGCGTCCCGGTTGCAGATCGGACGCCCATTCGGCGGCTTCGAGGAGGAATGTCCCCGAGCCGCACATGGGGTCCACAACCGCCTCGCCCGGCATATAGCCGCAAGCGCGCAGCATGAGTGCCGCCAATGTCTCGCGGATCGGCGCCTTGCCAGTGTGGAGCTTGTGCCCGCGCTTGTGCAGGCTTTCGCCCGAGGTATCGACGCTGATCGTCACGAGGTCACGCTCGATCCGGGCCATGATCCGGACCGGGGCCTCGGGGTCGATGGGCAGGCCATGCTCTTCGCGCAGCGCCCGTTCGATACGTTCGGCGGCGGCACCCGCGTGGTAGATCTTGGACTTCTGGTTGGTTGTCACATCGACGCGCACGGGGATGTGCGGCTGGAGCGCCGACCAGTCGAAGGCGCGCGCGCGTTTGTCGAGTTGCGCGAGGTGGAAGGCCGGAAAGCTGCCCAGGCGCACGAGGATGCGGGTCGCCCCGCGCAGTTCGAGGTTTGCGCGCCAGACCTCGGCCCAGTCTCCGGTGAGCGTGATGCCTCCCGCTTCGGGTTTACCGCGCGCGAAACCCAGCGCACGGCATTCGGCGGCAAGCTGCGGCTCAAGCCCCGGGGGGCAGACGGCGAAGATGTCGAGATCGGTCATGGGGATGCTCTACTGCGGATAGGGAGCGCGGGGAAGGTGTTGTGCCGTAAGGGCGCATGGGGAAGGTTTTGCGCCGCCTGCTTCGCGGGCGTCGCGGTGGGCGCGCGTGCCGCGCGCCCCTTTGCGTATTTGGGGAAGGATGAAAGAGCACGCGGATGTGAGGGTTGGGGTCTCTTGTCTGTTCTGGCGATGGAACATAATGTGAACATATGGCAAGGACACTTGATCAGAAGCTCGCGATTCTCTCGGACGCGGCCAAGTATGATGCCTCCTGCGCGTCGAGCGGCGGGGCCAAGCGGGATTCGAGGGATGGCAAGGGGATCGGCTCGGTCACCGGGTCGGGGATCTGCCATGCCTATGCGCCCGATGGGCGCTGCATCAGCCTTCTCAAGATCCTGATGACCAACTTCTGCATCTACGACTGCGCCTACTGCGTGAACCGGGTGTCGTCGAACGTGGAACGGGCGCGGTTCTCGCCCGAGGAGGTTGTGCATCTGACGCTCGAGTTCTACCGGCGCAACTATATCGAGGGATTGTTTCTGTCGTCCGGGATCATCAAGTCGCCCGACGATACGATGGCCGATATGGTGCGTATCGCGCGGATGCTGCGCGAGGAGCATGGGTTTCGCGGGTATATCCATCTGAAGACCATCCCGGACGCCGACCAGCGGTTGATCGAGGAGGCGGGGCGTTATGCCGACCGGCTGTCGATCAATGTCGAGCTTCCGACCGATGCGGCGGTGAAGGATTTCGCGCCGGAGAAGTCGCCCGACCGGATCCGCCGCGCGATGGCGGATGTGCGGGTGCTGAAGGAGGCGTCGAAGGACAAGACCGCCTCCGGCAAGCGCCCGCCGAAGTTCGCGCCCGCAGGTCAGTCGACGCAGATGATCGTGGGGGCGGACGGGGCCAATGATGCGACGATCCTGAAGACCTCGACCCGGCTTTATTCCAGCTACAACCTCAAGCGCGTGTATTACTCGGCGTTCTCGCCGATCCCGGATTCCTCGGCGATCCTGCCGCTCGTGAAACCGCCGCTCATCCGCGAGCACCGGCTCTATCAGGCTGATTGGCTCATGCGGTTCTACGGCTTCGAGGCGGGCGAAATCACGGCGGGGCGAGGGGACGGGAACCTCGATCTGGAGGTCGATCCCAAGCTCGCCTGGGCGCTGGGCAATCGACATCTGTTCCCGGTCGAGGTGAACCGGGCGGGCAAGGAGGTGCTCCTGCGGGTGCCGGGGTTCGGGACGAAGACGGTGACGCGGCTGCTCGCGATCCGGCGGCATCGCACGGTGCGTTACGAGGACCTGATGCGCATGGGCGCGAACCTGAAACATGCGCGGCCGTTTATTTCGCTTCCCGGCTGGTCGCCGCGCGCCCTGACTGACAGTCTCGACCTGCGCGCGCGGTTCGCGCCGCCGCCGGAGCAGATGTCGCTGTTCTGATGCGGTCGGTGGACATCCCGAAGATCGGATCGTTCGAGGCGTGGCGCGATGCGGCGCGGGCCTTGCTCGTTGCGCGTGTGCCGCCCGAGGAGGTAACCTGGTCGCATGGCGAGGCTGGGGCGGATCTCTTCGCGGATAATGCGCCGCTGCCGCAGGGAGAGGGCGCTGTGACCGTGCCCAAGGATTTCCTGCCGCTCGCGCGACTTGCCGTTTGGCACCGCGACCCGGAACGCTTCGCGCGGCTTTATACGCTCCTGTGGCGGGTGCAGACCGAGAAGCGGCTCATGGGCGACCGGGGCGATCCGCTGGTGGCGAGGCTCAACGCCATGGCCAAGGAGGTCGGGCGCGACAAGCACAAGATGACGGCCTTCGTGCGGTTTCGCGAGTTGGGCGATCCGGGGGCGGCGCGGCGGCAGTTCGCGGCCTGGTTCGAACCCACGCATTTCATTGCCGAACCCACCGCGCCGTTCTTTGCCAAGCGATTTGGCGATATGGAGTGGTCGATTTTCACCCCCGACCTGACCGTGCATTTCGACGGTGATCTGCGGTTTGAGCCGGGGGTCGTAAAGCCGCCATTTCCCGAGGACGCGACCGAGGAGCTTTGGCGCACCTATTTCCGCAACATCTTCAACCCGGCGCGGCTCATGCCCAAGGCGATGCAGTCGGAGATGCCCAAGAAATACTGGAAGAACATGCCGGAGGCCGCGCTGATCCCCGAGTTGATCGCGACCGCGCCCGCTCGGGCGCGGGCAATGGCCGAGGCGATGCCGACGATTGCGCCCGCGCGGGCCGCCAAGGTGGGCGCGTCGCTCCGCGAGGCGCAGGCGCTGCGCGCGGCGGGGCAGGATGCGCTGGAGACGGCGCTTGCGGGCTGCCGGCGCTGTCCGCTTTGGGAGAACGCGACCCAGCCGGTGCCAGGCGAGGGGCCGCTGGATGCGCCGCTCATGTTCGTGGGCGAGCAGCCGGGGGATCAGGAGGACCTCATGGGGCGGCCTTTCGTGGGGCCTGCCGGGCGGCTTTTCGACGACACGCTTAATGAGGTCGGGATCGATCGCGACAAGGCCTACGTCACCAACGCGGTGAAGCATTTCAAGTTCGTGCCGCGAGGCAAGCGGCGGCTCCACCAGAACCCGAATCGGGACGAGATCGAGCATTGCAAATGGTGGCTCGGGATTGAACGCGAGCGGGTGCAGCCCGATCTGATCGTCGCGATGGGGGGCACGGCGCTGGAAAGCCTGACGGGGTCGCGCAAGAACCTGCTCAAACGGCGCGGACAGGTCGAGGCCTGCGACGACGGGACCCCGCTTTTCGTCACGGTGCATCCGAGTTTCCTTTTGCGGATCCCGGATCGAGTGCGCCAGAACGAGGAGCGCGCTCGGTTTCGCGAGGACCTCGCGCGGGTGAGGGCGATGGTGGGCTGAGGCTGGACTTTCGGGGCGTGGGGCTGTCTCTTCGCCGCAAACGAGGAGAGACAGATGATCCAGACCGAACACCTGAGCTACAATGTGAACGGCGCCACCTTCCTGTGCGAGCTTTACCATGACGATGCGACCATCGGCGCTCGGCCTTGCGTGATGATCGCGCCGGCCTTCTGGGGGCTGGGTGACTTTGAACGAGGGCGGGGCAGGCTCCTCGCTGAAATGGGCTATGCGGCACTGGTTGTGGACTACTACGGCGAAGGCCGGTTCAGCCGCGATCCGGCTGAGGCGCGGGGCTGGAAGGACGAGGTCGAGGCGGACCGGACGCAATTGCGCGACCGGATGAACGCCACACTCGCGCTGGCCAAGGCGCAGGCGGTGGTCGATGCGTCGCGCGTGGTGGCGATGGGCTACTGTTTCGGCGGCAAGGCGGTGCTGGACCTCGCCCGCTCGGGCGCCGATCTGGTGGGGGTGGCGCCGTTCCACGGCATCTTTGACAGGCCGAATTTCGAGACGGTTCAGATAAAGGCGGCGGTGCTCGCGCTTCATGGCTGGGCCGATGCGCTGGCCAGGCCCGAAGCGGTCGTGGCGCTGGGCGAGGAGTTGGATGCGCATTGCCCGGATTGGCAGATGCTCGCGCTCGGGCACGTTGGGCACGGGTTCACCAATCCGGCGTCGGACAATTTCACCGAGGCGGCGGAACGCCGGTCCTGGCGGGCCTTTGTCGGGTTTCTGGAGGAAAAGCTCGGCTGAGGTGTTGCGCCGCGGCTTCGCCGCGTCCCTGTGAAAAGTTTTGCGCCGCGGCTTTGCCGCGTCGCGGGGCGGGGGCCTCGCTTCGCTCGGCCCCGGCTTGTGGTGGTCGGGTGCCTCTGCCCGACGGAGATCGAGTGGCACGGTTGGATTGCGTATTTAAGGAAAGATGAAAGGGGCGCAGGTCGCCAAAGAAAAAGCCCCGGCGCGATGGCCGGGGCTTTGTCGTCTCGTTATGCCACTGTTACGCCGGGTCCTTGATCGTGCGCAGGTAGGGCAGGCGCATGTTCACCTCGCCGTATTTCGCCTTGGCATCGTCGTTGGACACCGAAAGCGCGACGATCACGTCCTCGCCGGGGGTCCAGTTGGCGGGCGTGGCAAGGGGCGCGCCGTCCGTTTTCATCACCGCGTCCACGGCGCGCAGAACTTCGGCGAAGTTGCGGCCGACGGACATCGGGTAGGTCATGGTCAGGCGCAGTTTCTTGTCCGGACCGATGATGAAGACCGAGCGCACGGTCGCGGTATGTGCAGGAGTGCGGCCATCGGGCAGGTAGGCGTCGGCGGGCAGCATGTCGAAGGCTTTCGCCATTTCGAGCCCCGAGTCGGCCACGATCGGGAAACCGGCCTTGGCACCGGCATAGGACTCGATATCGCCCTTCCATTTCTTGTGGTCCTCGACCCCGTCCACCGAGATGCCGAGCACCTTGACCCCGCGCTTGTCCCATTCGTCGGCAAGCTGTGCCACGGCACCGAATTCGGTGGTGCAGACCGGGGTGAAGTCCTTGGGGTGCGAGAAGAAGATCGCGTAACTGTCGCCGACGAAGTCGTGCAGGTTGATCGACCCCATGTCGGTTTCGACGGTCAGGTTCGGGATGGTGTCGTTGATGCGCAGGCTCATGAAGGTCTCCTCTCCAGTGTTTTCAAATCTGTCGCGATACAGGTAATCCGATCCCGTTCCGCTTGTAGGGGGTTGTGGCAGAATGTCCTCCCGGTTTCGAGCCGGTTTTGGAACACGCGGCGATGTGACCACATCCAGCTTGCCCCGGCCATGACGTAGCGGCAAAGCGGAACCGACCGGGCGGTCGCTTGTGGTTGAACGCGCGGAGTGACAGACTGTGCCTAAATCTGAAAAGCGGGAGGCTTTCATGCTTGAGAAACGCGACTTCTATATCAATGGTGAATGGGTTTCGCCGGTGACGGCCAAGGATCACGAGGTCATCGACCCGTCGACGGAAGAGCCTTGCGCGGTCATTTCGCTCGCCTCCGAAGCGGATGTGGACAAGGCGGTGGCGGCGGCCAAGGCGGCGTTCCCCGACTGGATGATGACGCCGGTCGAGGAGCGGATCGCGCTCGTCGAGAAATTCCTCGCGATCTACAAGGAACGCGCCGAGGACATCGCGCAGGCGGTGACGATGGAGATGGGCGCGCCCATCGACCTTGCCCGGTCGTCGCAATGGGGCGCGGGCTATTCGCACACCAAGAACTTCCTTGCAGCGGCAAAGAATTTCGAGTGGATCAAGCCGCTTGGCGACCATGCCCCTGACACGATGATCGTGCATGAGGCTGTGGGTGTCTGCGCGCTGATCACCCCGTGGAACTGGCCGCTCAACCAGATCAGCCTCAAGGTCATCGCCGCCGCCATCGCGGGCTGCACGATGATCCTGAAGCCGTCCGAGGAAAGCCCGCTCGACGCAATGATCTTTGCTGAATGCATGGATGCCGCCGGGTTTCCCAAGGGTGTCTTCAACCTCGTGAACGGGGACGGGGCTACGGCGGGCGCGCGCCTGACCTCGCACCCCGACGTGGATATGGTGAGCTTCACGGGTTCGACCCGGGCGGGCATCGCGATTTCCAAATCCGCCGCAGAGACGCTCAAGCGCGTTCACCTCGAACTGGGTGGCAAAGGCGCCAATATCATCTTCGCCGATGCGGACGAGAAGGCGGTGAAGCGCGGCGTCATGTCGATGATGAACAACTCGGGCCAGTCTTGCAACGCGCCCTCGCGGATGCTCGTTCAACGCGACATCTATCCGCAGGCAGTCGAGGCGGCGAAGGCTGCCGCCGAGCAGGTCACGGTGGGCAATGCCCATGAAGAAGGTCGCCACATCGGCCCCGTGGTGAACGCGGCGCAGTGGGAGAAGATCCAGGGGCTCATCCAGAAGGGCATCGACGAGGGCGCGACGCTCATAGCCGGTGGTCTGGGCCGTCCCGAGCATCTGAACCGGGGGTTCTTCGTCAAGCCGACCGTCTTTGCCGATGCCAACAACCAGATGACCATCGCGCGCGAGGAAATCTTTGGCCCGGTGCTGACGATGATCCCCTTCGATACCGAAGAGGAAGCCATCGAGATCGCGAACGACACGGTCTATGGGCTCACAAACTACGTGCAGACGCAGGACGGGGCAAAAGCGAACCGGGTGGCCAAGCGCGTGCGCTCGGGCATGGTCGAGATGAACGGAAAGTCGCGCGGCGCCGGGGCGCCCTTTGGCGGCATGAAACAATCCGGCAATGGGCGCGAGGCCGGCGTCTGGGGCATCGAGGATTTTCTCGAGGTCAAGGCCGTGGGTGGCTGGGCGCTCGACGCCGCCGAGTGATCGGCACCCCATGACACGAAAAGCGCCGCTCCATCCGGGGCGGCGTTTTTTGTGGCGCTGTCGCAGCTGTCGCCAGAGGTTTGCCTGCGGGCCTCAGCGCGGTGTGAGCAGATAGGACTGCGCCATGGCGACCATGCCGTCCAGGACGGCCTCCAGCGGCAGTGGTACCACATATTCCGCATCGTCGGTGGCGAACATATGTCGCCACGTCATGCCGCAGACCATCCGGAACACCATTTCGTGCCGCGTCGGGTCCGGTCCCAGATGATGGGCGAGAAAACCCTGGAACAGCGCGCCGATGGTGCGCGAACTTTCCATGCCCCGCGCCGTCGAGGCCTCCAGCCCGGTCCCCTGAATGACCATCCCGGACAGCACATCCATATTGGCGAGCACGTGGTCGCAGAACCGCCGCACGGCCTCGGCCACCGCAACCTCGGGGGCGAGCCTGTCGCCAAGGGAAAACCGCGCCTGAGCCTCACGGTCGAGGCGTTCCATGATCGCCGTGTGGATCATCACCATCGCGGTCTCTTTGTTCCCGAACCGCTGATAGATCGCGCCGACAGACGTGCCGGACGCCCGTGCGAGGTCCTGCATCGAAAACGCGCCTGTCGGGTCGCGCCGGATCAGGTCCATGCCCGCCGTCACCATCCGTTCGAACGAACGCCGGGAGCGGGTTTGGACAGGGGTCACGAAGGTCTCGGTCATGGCAAATTCCTAAGCCTGCCACGACGGAAAGTCCACGTTTAAGAATCAGAATTCTGATTCTATTTTTGATCACCCGCCGGAGGACGCGGGGACAGGGAGAAACGAATGACACATACTTGGAGACCCGGACGCCGGGTCGCGATCATGGGTGCGGGGCCGGGCGGCGTGTCGGCCGCGCTGGCGGCGATCAAGGCGGGCTATGACGTGCGCATCTATGAGAAGAACCCCGAGCCAAAGCCCATCGGCGGCGCCGTGCTCTTGTCGGTGCCGGTGCTTGCGGTGCTGCGCAGCTACGGCATGGATATCGAAGGCTTCGGCTCATTCACCCGGACCGAGTTTCGCAATCACCGGGGCAAGACGCGCGTCGCGCTCGATTTCAATCCGATGATCGAGGAAAAGACCGGGATTCCCGGCTGGCACTATGGTGTCCTGCGGTCCTCGGCCTTTGCCCGGATGCTGGCGCTTTTGCCCGAAGGCATGGTCCACGCGGGTCATGCGGTGACGCGCTACGACGATCACGGCGACAGCGTGACGGCGCATTTCGAGAACGGCGAACAGGTCAAGGCCGACATCCTGGTCGGTGCCGACGGCATCCGCTCGCCCGTGACGACGCAGGCCTTCGGTGACCCGGGGTTGTTCCATGTGGGCATCCGGGTCTGGCTCGCGTGGTGCGAACACTTTGACGGTATCCCGCCGCAATTCGGTGCAATCCACCATTCGCGCAACGTGCAGGCGAGCTATTTCCCGATGCTCCATGACGGCAAGCCGGGCTTCGAGTGGTGGATCGTCGAGAAATCGACGCCCACGGCCAAGGTTCCGTCCGATCCTGAGGCGCATCTGCGTCGCCATCTGGCGCACTTTGCCGATCCGCTGCCGCGCTTTGCCGACCAGACCGATTTCGCGCGGAATGTCTTTCGGTGGGAGGTCTACAATCGTCCCTCGCTGCCCGGCTACACCAAGGGCCGCATGGCCGGGATCGGGGATGCGGTGCATCCGGTGTCGCCATATGCGGCCTATGGCATGGGTATGGCGATCGAGGATGGCTATTACCTGATCCGGGCTCTGGACGGGCGCGATCTGACCAAGGATGCGGTTGCCGACGCTTTTGCCCGCTATGACCGCGAGCGCGTCGCCTATTGCAATCACCAATGCGAAATCGCACGCACGTTCGGCAAGATGTTCCACCATCTGCCGCGTCCGCTGTCGACCCTGCGGGACGCGGTGTTCGATCACACGGGGTTCCTGAACATGACGCTGAAACGCGATTATCTTGCCGATGCAGAGAAGCAGACGTTGGGCCTGTCGGAACTGCATCTGGCCTAGAACATCGACGGGTCAGGCGATGCGTCGCCTTATGATCGCTGGATGCCGCAACACGCATCGTCCTGCCCGGCTTGTGCGCGCCACAGGTCGGGCAGAGTTCCGGAGCCGATATGGCCCGACGCGGCGCAAGGGGGCTCTGTCGGTCGCTTGGGTCAGTCGATCCGAAACACCTTGTCCCGCGACGTAGCCCCGCGCACGAGCACAAGCCGCGACTTCGCCACGCCCAAGGAAGCGGCGAGCAGTTTGATCACCGCCTTCGTGGCCTTGCCGTCCTCGGGCACCACGGTGACGGAGACCCGGATCAGATCGCCTTGTACCGACACGCAATTGCGCGACGCATTGGGCGTGACCCGCACCGCGATTTCCGTGCCTTCGACGGCCAGATGGGAAAGCTCGACCTTCTTCATGGTCGCGCACATCGCACCCTGCGCCAGCACTGACAAGCGCGACCAAATTGCACCCAAGCGGTTGACGCCGCGCCGATAAGTGCCGACATCTCGCCGGGACGGACAGGAGACACTTATGCCCGAACGAAATCAGGCCGCGCTCGATTTTCTGCTGACGCGGCGCTCGCGGCCCGCCAAGACGCTGACCGGCCCGGTGCCCGACCGCGAGGAACTGACCGAGATCCTCACCGCAGCCGCGCGCACGCCCGACCATGGCAAGCTCGAACCCTGGCGATTCGTCGTCCTGACCCGCCCCGCGCTCGCGCGGCTGGCAGGGGCGGTGCCGGCGCGCGGCGCAACGCTGGGCATCGAGGCCGAGAAGATCGAGAAATCGGTCAAGCAATTCGCGGATGCCGACCTCGCGGTTGCGGTCGTGTTCTCGCCGGTGGATAGCCCCAAGGTGCCGCAGGTCGAACAGCTTTACTCGGCGGGCGCCGTCTGCCTGTCGCTCCTGAACGCCGCGCTGGCGGCGGGCTGGGGGGCCAACTGGCTTTCCGGCTGGCCGAGCCATGACCCGGTCTTTGTTCACGAGACGCTGGGGCTTGCCAGCCATGAGAGCATCGCGGGTTTCATCCATATCGGCACAGAAACCTCGGCTCCGCCGGACCGCCCGCGTCCCGACCTCGACCTTATCACGGCATGGGTGACCGAATGATCTTTTCCGATTTTTCCAAGGCGCTGGGCCAGCTTGGCGACAGCCGGTTCCGCCGGGTGCTGTTCATGGGCCTTGGCCTGACCATCGCGCTGCTCGTCGCGCTCACGGTCGTGCTCGTGTTCCTGCTTGGGCTCGTGCTGCCGGAAACGGTGAGCCTGCCGTGGATAGGCGACATCGCCTGGCTCGACTCGCTGGCGAGCTGGGCGCTTGTCGCGGTGATGCTGGTGCTCTCGCCTTTTCTAATGGTGCCGGTGTCGGTCGCCTTCATGGGCATTTTCCTCGACGAGGTGGCCGGGGCGGTCGAGGAACGGCATTATCCGCAGCTTCCCCCCGCTCGGAACGTAACCGTGATGGAGGGGCTGCGAGACTCCATCGGTCTCATCATCGTCACCGTGTTGGTGAACGTGCTGGCGCTGGGCATGAGCTTTTTCATCGGTCCTCTGGCCCCGATCCTGTTCTGGATTGTGAACGGCTACCTCATCGGGCGCGAGTTCTTTCACCTCGCCGCCATGCGCCGCTCGTGGGCCTGATCATACCGATCCTCGGCGCGGCGACTTTTACCCATATGTTCCACCGGGTGACGGGAACGGTGGCGCGCTAGGCCCAGAAAAAGCGAGACCCCGAAAAAACGAGGCCCCGGGGCAAGCCCGGGGCGCGTTGTCTTGTCCGAAACGGTGGGGCCCTAGTTCGGCGTGCGCTCGCCTAGATAATTGTTCCAGTCGAGCATATCGCCCGTCACGATTCCCGACAGGATGATCGCCGAGATCACGACCCACAGGGGGACCGCCACCGCCGTAGTGATGAGCATGGTGCGGCCCAGACGAAAGTTCGACGGCGCGCCCTGATGGGTGCCGGGAACGACATCGCCATCCTCGGCCTGCGTGCGCAGCGTGATGGGCAGGACGATGAACATGGTCATGAACCAGATCACGGTGAGCAGGACGAGCGCGCCGGTGATGGACATCAGACCTGCTCCAGTTCCACGAGGCAGCCGTTGAAATCCTTGGGATGCAGAAACAGCACGGGCTTGCCATGGGCGCCGATCTTGGGCTCGCCGGTGCCCAGAACGCGGGCGCCGTCGGCCTTGAGCTTGTCGCGGGCGGCGAGGATGTCGTCTACCTCGTAGCAGATGTGGTGAATGCCGCCGGCCGGGTTCTTGTCGAGGAATCCTTGGATTGGGCTATCCTCGCCGAGCGGGTAGAGCAGTTCGATTTTCGTGTTCGGAAGCTCGATGAACACCACGGTCACGCCATGATCCGGCTCGTCCTGCGGATCGCGCACGGTCGCGCCCAGCGTGTTGCGATACTGGTCGGCGGCGGCAGTCAGATCCGGCACGGCGATGGCGACGTGGTTCAGGCGTCCGATCATGTGTCTCTCCCTCAGTGGTTGCCCGCTTATGCGACGATGCCCCCTTTTTCGCAAGGTGGTGAAGAAAATGTCGCAGGCGCGCGGGACGTTAACCAACCGGTGACGCGACTCGTGGTCGGTTTGGCACATCGGGAACAGGAGCATATGGATGCTGGACGATTTCGAACGCCTTCCGCCGCTGCGCGCCAGCGCCGACAAACCGCTGACCGGGCTCACGTTTCTGGTGGTCGAGGACAGCCGCTCGGCGTCGGAGGCGATCCGCCTCATCTGCCTGCGTTCCGGTGCGCGTGTGCGCCGGGCCGACAGCCTGGCCTCCGCGCGTCGTCACCTTGCCGTCTATCGCCCTGCCGCCGTGATCGTGGATCTCGGTCTGCCTGACGGGTCGGGGGTGGACCTCATCGCCGAGCTTCACCGCGCCGCCCCGCGCGTGCCCGCCATTCTCGGCATGTCCGGATCCATGGCGGGCGAGGCGCTGGCGCGCGAGGCAGGGGCCAACGGTTTCCTTGCCAAACCGGTCGAAAACATCGCGGTGTTTCAGCGTGAGATCGTTCAATCCTTGCCCGAGGTCATGCGCCCCCGTGGTCCCCGGATCGTCGAGGTGGTCAATATCGCCCCCGACCCGGCCGCGCTGGCCGAGGATCTGCTCAATGCCTCGGACCTTCTGAGCGAGGCGAAATCGAGTGGCGAGTTCTCTTATCTCGTTCATTTCCTGCGCGGGGTGGCGCTGACCGCCCATGACACCGAACTTGACGATGCTGTCTTGCAGCTCGAGCGCGGGCACCCTCCCGCCGCGGTTACCCGTGTCGGCACCCTGCTCGCCGCGCGACTTTCGGCCGCGTGCTAGCGAGCGGGTCGCAACGCCGGATCGGCCGCCACGCGCACCAGTGCCGTAAGGTCGCCGAGCCGTTCCTTCTGCCGTCCCTCGCCAACGAAATTCGCCGGCGCGAGCCATGCCAGGAACGCCTCTTTCAGCGCGGGCCACTCGCTGTCGATGGCCGCGAACCAGGCGGTGTCCCGGTTGCGCCCCTTGACCACCTGCGCCTGCCGGAACACGCCCTCATAGGAAAAACCATAGCGTTCCGCCGCGCGCCGCGAGGGCAGATTGAGCGCGTTGCATTTCCATTCATAGCGCCGGTATCCGGCTTCAAATGCCCACTGCATGAGCAGGAACTGCGCCTCGGTTGCCGCGCGCGTGCGCTGGAGCGCGGGGCTGTAGGCGATATAGCCGACCTCGATCGACCCGGCCTCCGGCGCGATCCTGAGGAGAGAACAGAATCCCTCCCAGCGCCCGGTGTCGAGGTTGCGGATCGCGAAGAAGCAGGGATCGCTCCCTTCCACCGCCTCTTTCATCCAGCGATGGAAGGTCGCGGCCGAAGAAAAGGGGCCGACGGGCATGTAGTCCCAGACCGCGTCCGCACCCGCGAATAGCTCGAACAGATCTGCCGCATGATCGTCTGCCGACAGGGGGGCGAGCGCGGCGTAACGCCCCGCGAGCTGCAGCCCCTCGGGACGCGGTGGCGGTGTCCAGTCGGGAACCAGGCGCCCCAACCGCGCATCGTCTGACATGCTGTTTCTCCTTGGCTTTTCCGATGACTAGGGCCGCCCGGATGGCAAGTAAATCCCAGAAAGCGCCCGCTGGGCTGCAAACTTCCGCCCCAATTGAACGTCATGGTTCAAACCGAGGGAAGCATTGTGCAGGCCCGGTTTCGGGAGAACCCGGGTCACATTGGAGAGTTTGTAATGCAGAAGATTTTTGATCGATTCTTGAGCAACGAAGAGGGCAACGCCGTTATTGACTGGTTCGTCCTCATTGCGGGCATGGTCCTGCTCGCACTGTCCGTTGTTCTGACGATCACCAGCAACATCGACCACATCACCGAGGACACGATAGAGAATATCGAGTCCATGGAGAGCAAATTGCCATCGTGACGCACCGACGTCCGCGACGGCCTGACCGGCGTCTCTGAAAAGAGGCGCCGTTTTTCCATTCCCGTTTCCTTGCCCGCTGTCCCTCAGCCCTGACCGAGCGCAATCCGTGTCGCGATCTCGTGGGACGGAACCGCCCGCCCCGCCCCGGCGTTTCCCCGGCAACACGCCACATCTCACCCGACACGGGAAGGACAGAGCCATGCCATCGATCTACGACGCCATCATGCAAGACCACGAAAAACACCGCGACCTGCTTGACCGGATCGCCAATACAGAGGGCGCGTCAGACGAACGCAAATCCGCGTGGAAAGAATTCTATTACGAGATCAAGAGCCACTCCGCCGCTGAAGAGGAAGAGTTTTATTCGACGCTGATGAAGGAAACCTGGGGCCAGGATGCCGCCCGCCATTCGGTCGCCGAACACCACGAGATGGACGAAATCCTCGACGAGCTGGACGAGATGGACATGTCCTCGTCGGGCTGGCTGACCCGTTTCAAGACATTGAAGCACGACTACGAGCATCACATGGAAGAGGAAGAAAACGAGGTATTCGGTCGCGCCAAAGAGGTCGTCGGCGAAGAAGAAAACGATGCCTTCGGCGAACGCTTTCTCAAGCGGAAGAAAAAGGAATGGGATCTCGTCGAGGATAAGGCGAAAGACAAGCTCGAGGACTGATCCGCGAGCCCGGACTGGGGCGCTTTAGAAGCTGAACCCCTGCGGGTAATCGTGCAGCCCGTCGAAGTCGCCCTTGCCGATGGCCAGCCCGCCTTCGCGCAGGACGGCGAATGCCATCGACAGGTGGAAAAAGAAGTTGGGCAGGGCGAAGAGGTGAAGATACTCGCCCCCTGCCTGATCGAGCTCGGCAAACCCGGCGATATGGCGCACCCTGCGCGTTTCGGCCCCGTCGAAAGACGCGGGGTCGAGCCTGACCAACTGCTCATGCGCAAAGTCGATCCGCTCCAGTAGCCCGCCACGGTCCATGGGCGCCGTGGGCATGTCCGGGATCGGCTCGCCAGCCAGCGGGTAGGTGCCGCGCAGGGCGAAAGCGGCGGCCGAGGCGAATTGCTGCGCGCCCGAGAACATATCGGGAGCGAGCTTGCCGGTCAGCAGCGCGGGTGATCCCCGCGTCGCCTCGACCAGGGTCCGCGCCTGAGCGAGGTAATGCAGAAAGACCGGCACCGAAGCCGTGTAGAGCACCGGTGCCATTGGGTCAGCCTTTGGGCGCGTCGATCACGCGCAGCGACAACTCGCGCAGCTGCTCGTTGGTCGGCTCCGACGGTGCGTTCATCATCAGATCTTCGGCCCGCTGGTTCATCGGGAACATCATGACCTCGCGGATGTTCGCCTCGTCCGCCAGCAGCATCACGATCCGGTCGATCCCCGCCGCGCAGCCACCGTGGGGCGGCGCGCCATACTGGAACGCGGTCGCGAGACCCGAGAAGCGCTTGAGCACCTCGTCCTTGCCGTAGCCCGCCTTTTCGAACACCCGGAACATGACCTCGCGCTTGTGGTTGCGGATCGCGCCCGAGATCAGCTCGTAGCCGTTGCAGGCGAGGTCGTATTGATAGCCCAGCACCGAGAGCGGATCGCCGTCGAGCGCGTCGAGGTTTTGCGGCATCGAGAAGGGGTTGTGCGAGAAGTCGATCTTGCCCGTCTCCTCGTCCTTTTCATACATCGGGAAGTCCACGATCCAGGCAAAGGCGAAACGGTTCGTGTCGGTCAGACCCAGCTCGTCGCCGATGACGGTGCGCGCACGACCGGCGACCTTTTCGAAGGCTTCCGGCTTGCCGCCCAGGAAGAACGCCGCGTCGCCCACACCAAGGCCAAGCTGCTGGCGGATCGCCTCGGTCCGCTCGGGGCCGATGTTTTTCGCGAGAGGCCCGGCGGCCTCCATCCCGTTGTCGCCGTCGCGCCAGAAGATATAGCCCATCCCCGGCAGACCCTCTTTCTGCGCGAAAGAGTTCATCCGGTCGCAGAACTTGCGCGAGCCACCCTTGGGGGCCGGGATCGCACGGATCTCGGTGCCGTCCTGTTCGAGTAGTTTCGCAAAGATCGCGAAACCGGAGCCCGCGAAATGCTCGGACACCACCTGCATCTTGATCGGATTGCGCAGGTCCGGCTTGTCGGTGCCATACCACAGCGCCGAGTCGGCGTAAGAGATCTGTTGCCACTCGGTATCGACCTTTTTGCCGCCACCGAATTCCTCGAAAATTCCCTGAATGACCGGCTGCACCGTGTCAAAGATGTCCTGCTGGGTCGCAAAGCTCATCTCGAGGTCGAGCTGGTAGAAATCGGTGGGCGAACGGTCGGCGCGCGGGTCTTCGTCGCGGAAACAGGGCGCGATCTGAAAGTACTTGTCAAAGCCCGACACCATGATCAGCTGCTTGAAGAGCTGCGGCGCCTGCGGCAGCGCGTAGAACTTGCCCGGATGCAGACGCGACGGCACGAGGAAGTCGCGCGCGCCCTCGGGGGACGAGGCCGTGATGATCGGCGTCTGGTATTCGCGGAAGCCCTTGTCCCACATCCGGCGACGCATCGAGGCGACCACGTCGGATCGCAGCGTCATGTTCTTCTGCATCTCTTCGCGTCGCAGGTCGAGGTAGCGGTAGCGCAGGCGGGTTTCCTCGGGGTATTCCTGATCGCCGAACACCATGAGCGGCAATTCTTGAGCCGCACCAAGAACTTCCATGTCCTGAACGAAGACCTCGATCTCGCCGGTGGGCAGCTTGGCGTTCACAAGGCTTTCGTCACGGGCCAGCACCTTGCCGTCGATACGGATACAGTATTCCGAGCGGACCTTTTCCACCTCCTTGAACACCGGGCTGTCCGGGTCGGCCAGAACTTGCGTCACGCCGTAATGGTCGCGCAGGTCGATGAAGAGGATGCCGCCATGGTCGCGCACCCGATGCACCCAGCCAGACAGGCGGACGGTATCGCCCACGTTCGATTTGTTCAGATCGGCGCAAGTGTGGCTGCGGTAGGCGTGCATGATGCTCCCCTCGGGGCTTGTTTTTCGACGTATTCGACCGCGCCGATACACATGCCCCGGCCCGCGAAGTCAAGGGCCGCGTCGTTTTCGGGCCGCGGCTTTGCGCCGAGGCCTGTCACGTAATGCACATGCGGAATGGAACTTTGTGCATCGGTCAACCTTTACAGAAAATGAAGGTGTGGCACACTTTCCTTGAAAACAAAGATATTGATCCAGTCAGAGGCAGGCGGGGCCGGGGGGGCCCCCTCACACGGGAAAGGATGGCACGAGCCGCGCCGGGGTGGCGCGAAGACGGGAGCCTGAACGATGTGGAACACACTTTTTGACCAGTTGCTCACGCGCTATTTCCGCGAGGGCACTCTAGTGGTCACGATGCCCGACGGGGTCACGCGCCGCTATGGCCACGGACAGCCCGAGGCGCATGTCCGGATCCATGACGAGGCCGCTGTGCGGCGGATCGTGACCAACCCCGAGTTGGGCGTCGGCGAATGTTACATGGACGGTACGCTCGAGATTGACGATCTGCGATGCTTTCTCGCCATTGCGCTGCCGGCCGTGCTGAACGCCGATTTCCCGTGGTTCGAAAAACCTGTGCGCTGGGCGAAGCAGACGCTCAGGCTTGCGCGCCAGTTCAACGGGCTGGGCCGTTCGCGCCGGAACGTGGCGCATCACTACGACCTGTCCGGCGAACTCTACGACCTCTTCCTCGATGCCGACCGGCAATATTCCTGTGCCTATTTTACCCGCCCCGGCATGACGCTGGACGAGGCGCAGGAGGCCAAGAAACACCACATCGCGCACAAGCTCTGCATCGAGCCGGGGATGACGGTGCTCGATATCGGCTGCGGCTGGGGTGGCATGGCGCTGACCTTGGCGCGCGACTACGGCGCACGCGTGGTAGGTGTCACGCTGTCGAAGGAACAGCACGGCATCGCGACCCGCCGGGTTGCCGAGGCGGGACTGTCGGACAGGATCGACATTCGGCTCCAGGACTACCGCCATGTGACCGAGACCTTCGACCGGATCGTGAGTGTGGGCATGTTCGAACACGTGGGCGCGCCACAGTTCGATACCTACTTCCGCAAGGTAAAGGATCTGCTCGCTCCCGAGGGTCTCGCGCTCATCCACACCATCGGCCATGTCGGCCCGCCGAATTACTCTGACCCGTGGATGGAGAAATACATCTTCCCCGGCGGCTATGCCCCCGCGCTGTCGGAAATGCAGGCGAGCGTGGACAAGCAGCGGCTCGTCACGCAGGATATCGAGGTCCTGCGCACCCATTACGCCAAGACCCTCGGCCTCTGGCACGACCGGTTCATGGCGCGGGTGGACGAGGCGCGCGCGCTTTATGACGAACGGTTCATTCGCATGTGGCGCTATTACCTCCTGTGTATGGAGGCTGCCTTTACCTGCGGCACGCTGCTTGTCTACCAGGTCCAGCTCGGCAAGCGGCTGACCGCGGCACCCATCACCCGCGATTACCTTTATCCCTACGAAGGCGAGGCTCACGCGACCTATCGTGCCGCAGCGGAATAAAACGAACGTCTTCCCCGAGGGGATTTCTCGCGCTTAAGATGTGCGTCATTGAATCGGCGCAACTTATTGGGTGGCGGGTATGTTTTCAGGGATGGTGCAGGGCGTTCTTGCCCGCATGATCG
Organism: Maritimibacter sp. REDSEA-S28_B5; assembly: GCA_001626765.1. Lineage (GTDB taxonomy): Bacteria > Pseudomonadota > Alphaproteobacteria > Rhodobacterales > Rhodobacteraceae > Maritimibacter. The sequence continues at coordinate 38,288 of LUOO01000023.1, read as the reverse complement.
CGCGTGTTCTGCGCGAAGGGGATTTGAGGATCACATGGCCGGACGGACGCGGGCAGCGGTTCGGAGACGGCACGGGCAAGACGCATCATCTTGCGATCCGCGATCCCGGCCTGATCCTGCGGCTCCTGCTCAACCCCGAACTGGCGCTTGGCGAAGGCTACACGGAGGGAGGGCTGACCATCGGTGGGGACGATGTGACCGGGTTCCTCGCCCTCATCGCCCGCAATGCCCGCCTCCACGGGGCGGGGCGCTTTTCCGCAGCCGCCTCCGCCACCCGTACCGGGCTGCGCCGGATCGCTCAGCACAATCCGCTGGCCACTGCACGGCGCAACGTTGAAGTGCATTATGACCTGCCCACCGCGTTCTACGAACGCTTCCTCGATCGCAACATGCAATATACCTGCGGCTATTTTGCTGACCCCGGTTGGGACCTCGATCAGGCGCAGATCGCCAAGATGGACCACATCGGCAGGAAGCTCTGCCTCGTCCCCGGCCAGCATGTGCTCGACATCGGGTCGGGGTGGGGCGGTCTGTCGATCCATCTCGCCCGCCGCTTCCACGTGCGCGTCACCGGCATCACCCTGTCGCGCGAGCAACTGGCCGAAGCGAACCGCCGCGCCTGGGCCGCGGGTGTCGCCGACCGCGTCACCTTTCGCCTCATGGATTACCGCGACATTGAAGAGACGTTCGACCGGATCGTTGTCGTCGGCATGATGGAGCACGTGGGCCAGCCGCAATACCCGTCCTTCTGGTCGCAGATCGACCGCTGCCTTGCCCCCGACGGTATCGCGCTCGTCCATACCATCGGGCGCACAACGCCGCCGGGTCGGACCAGCCCCTTCATCCACAAACACATCTTTCCCGGCGGTTATGTCCCGGCGCTGTCCGAGGTCACTTCGGTCTTCGAGCAGACCGGCCTCCTGCCCACCGACATCGAGGTCTGGCGCGGCCACTACGCGCGCACCGTGCAGGCCTGGCGGGCGGGCTTCGAGGCGCAATTGCCACGCGTTCGCGGGCTCATGGACGACCGCTTCATCCGCATGTGGCGCTATTACCTTGCCGCCAGCGAAGTGAGCTTCACCGAACTTGGGCTTGTCATCTATCAATTCCAGATGGCACACAAAGCCGACGCCGTGCCCCTGACCCGCGAGTATCTGCCCCCCGACCATGCCGAACAAGACGCGAAAGCTGCCAGCCCTCATCATCGCGAGCCTCTGGGCCGCCGTGATCCTGTGGCTGAACTGGGGTGAGTGGAAGATCGACCTGACGGCGCTCTACTTTGCGGCGCAAAGCTGGTGGGTGGGGTTGCCTGACTTGATCTATCAGGAAGGGCCTGCGACCTTTCTCGTCGATCCGCCCTCGCAATGGGTGGACTGGGCCCATGCCGAGGGCTGGACCGAACCCTACTTCACACCCTTCCTCTATCCCCCGCTCTGGGCCGTGCTGCTCTCCCCCGTTGCGGGCGCCCTCACCGTTGTGCAATTTTTCAACGCGGGCCTCATCGTCAATGTGGCGGCCTCGGTCTGGATGGTCTGGCTCGGCTGGAAACTGGTCGAGCCGCGCGAATTGTCCCCGACCCTCTGGGCGCTTCTGTCCTTCGGCCTGCTCTTCACGACTGCGGCGGGCTACATGACCTACTGGCTGGGCCAGCCGCAAGTGATCGTCTCGGCCCTCACGCTCGCCTCGGTGCTGGCGCTCGCCCAGGGCCGCGATCTGCCAGCCGGGGGGCTTCTGGCGCTGGCCGCAGCGGCGAAACTGTCGCCCGCGTTTCTGGTCGTGCTCTTCGTGATGGAGCGGCGCTGGCGCGCGCTTGCCGCCTTTACCGTCGCCGGGGCGCTGCTCGCCGGGCTGTCCGTCGTGCTCGCCGGATGGCCGCTCCATGCCGAGCTTCTCGAAAAACTGGCCCAGATCGAGGCGCGCACGCTTGTCTCGCGCATCCTCGTTTCGCTGGAACTGGTGCTGTTCCAGCTTCACGAAACCCTTCTCGGAACGGCAAATTGGGTCATCGGCCACCCCCGCATGCCGATGGAGCCGGTCTGGATCGCCTGGACCGTGCGTCTGGCGCTCTTCGCGGCCGTTGCCGTGACCCATGTCTCGACCCGCGACCTGCCGCCGCGCCTGCGTCTCTGGATGCGCTTCTACCTCCTGCTCCTCGCCACCCTCGTAACCAACCCGCTGGGCTGGATGCACTACATGGCGCTGCCGCTCGCACTCCTCCCCGCGCTTTTCGAGATACTCGAGCGGCGCCCGGCCACGCTCGCACTCCTCGCCGTAGGCGTCGTCTATTCCATGCCGCTCTTTCTCCTGCTCGCCCCGCTGGACTACGCCGGTTTTGCGCAGGTGGGTCTGAGCTTCGCCGCTGTCACGGGGCTTTTTTTTCTCGTGGCCTCCGAAAAGAACCGATATCAAGTCCATCATGATCACCGGAGCCGGTCCCATCGTCATCGGACAGGCCTGCGAATTCGACTACTCCGGGGCACAGGCCTGCAAGGCGCTGCGCGAAGAAGGCTACCGCGTAATCCTCGTGAACTCGAACCCTGCGACGATCATGACCGACCCGGACATGGCCGACGCCACCTATATCGAGCCGATCACGCCCGAGATGGTTGCCAAGATCATCGCCAAGGAAAAGCCCGACGCGCTCCTGCCTACGATGGGCGGGCAGACCGGCCTGAACACCGCGCTGGCACTGGCCGACATGGGTGTGCTGGACGAACACGGCGTCGAGCTGATTGGCGCCAAGCGCGAGGCCATCGAAATGGCCGAGGACCGCAAGCTGTTCCGCGAGGCGATGGATCGTCTGGGGATCGAGAACCCCCGCGCCACCATCGTCACCGCGCCGAAGAAAGCCGACGGCAAGGCCGACCTCGAGGCGGGCGTGCAGATCGCACTCGAAACGCTCGAAGACATCGGCCTCCCCGCGATCATCCGCCCCGCCTTTACCCTTGGCGGCACGGGCGGCGGCGTGGCCTACAACCGCGAGGAATACATCTACTACTGCCGCTCCGGCATGGATGCCTCGCCGGTGAACCAGATCCTCGTGGACGAAAGCCTCTTGGGCTGGAAGGAATACGAGATGGAGGTGGTCCGCGACAAGGCGGACAACGCGATCATCGTCTGCGCCATCGAAAACGTCGACCCGATGGGCGTTCACACCGGCGACTCGATCACCGTGGCCCCCGCGCTCACGCTGACCGACAAAGAATACCAGATCATGCGCACCCATTCGATCAACGTGCTGCGTGAGATCGGGGTGGAGACCGGCGGCTCGAACGTGCAGTGGGCGGTGAACCCGGTCGACGGGCGCATGGTCGTCATCGAGATGAACCCGCGCGTGTCGCGTTCGTCCGCGCTCGCGTCGAAAGCCACGGGGTTCCCGATTGCCAAGATCGCCGCGAAACTGGCCGTGGGCTATACGCTCGACGAATTGGACAACGACATCACCAAGGTCACGCCCGCCTCCTTCGAGCCGACCATCGACTATGTCGTGACCAAGATCCCGCGCTTTGCCTTCGAGAAATTCCCCGGCTCCAAACCCGAGCTGACCACCGCGATGAAGTCGGTGGGCGAGGTCATGTCGATTGGCCGCACGATTCACGAGTCGATGCAAAAGGCGCTGGCCTCGATGGAAACCGGCCTCACCGGCTTTGACGAGGTCGAAATCGAGGGCGCGCCGGACAAGGCCGCCGTGATCCGTGCCCTCAGCCTCAAGACCCCGGACCGGCTGCGCACCGTGGCCCAGGCCATGCGCGAGGGGCTGACCAACGACGAGATCTTCGACGCGACCGCCTTTGACCCCTGGTTCCTCGCCCGGATCCGCGAGATCGTCGAGGCGGAAGCGGACGTGAAGAAAAACGGCCTCCCCGTGACCGAGGACGGTCTGCGCAAGCTCAAGATGATGGGCTTCTCCGACGCGCGTCTGGCGAAACTCACGGGGCGGGACGAGGCCAACGTGCGCCGCGCCCGTCTGAACCTTGGCGTCACCGCCGTGTTCAAACGCATCGACACTTGCGCCGCCGAGTTCGAGGCCCAGACGCCTTACATGTATTCGACCTATGAAGAGCCGATGATGGGCGAAGTGGAATGTGAAGCGCGTCCTTCGGACCGGAAAAAGGTCGTCATCCTTGGCGGCGGTCCGAACCGGATCGGGCAGGGGATCGAGTTCGACTATTGCTGCTGTCACGCCTGTTTCTCGCTGACCGAGGCCGGGTATGAGACGATCATGGTCAACTGCAACCCCGAGACCGTGTCGACCGACTACGACACATCGGATCGCCTCTATTTCGAGCCGCTGACCTTTGAGCACGTCATGGAAATCCTGCGCGTGGAACAGTCCCGCGGCACGCTCCACGGCGTCATCGTTCAGTTCGGCGGCCAGACGCCGCTGAAGCTCGCCAACGATCTGGAAGAGGCCGGTATCCCGATCCTGGGCACCACGCCCGACGCCATCGACCTCGCCGAGGACCGCGAGCGGTTCCAGGACCTCGTGAACCGTCTTGGCCTCAAGCAGCCCAACAACGGCATCGCCCATTCCGACGCCGAGGCGCTTGAAATTGCCGAGGGTATCGGCTTCCCGCTGGTCATCCGCCCGTCCTACGTGCTGGGTGGCCGCGCCATGGAGATCGTACGCGATATGGACGGGCTGAAGCGCTACATCCGCGACGCGGTGGTCGTGTCGGGGGACAGCCCCGTGCTGCTCGACAGCTACCTTTCGGGGGCGACCGAGGTGGACGTGGACGCGCTTTGCGACGGCGAAATCGTGCATGTCGCGGGCATCATGGAGCATATCGAAGAGGCCGGCGTGCACTCGGGCGACAGCGCCTGTTCGCTCCCGCCCTATTCGCTGTCGTCCGAGATCATCGACGAGCTGAAACGCCAGTCCGTCGCGCTTGCGCTGGAGCTGGGCGTCGTGGGCCTCATGAACGTGCAATATGCGGTCAAGGACGACGAGATCTACCTGATCGAGGTGAACCCCCGCGCCTCGCGCACCGTCCCCTTCGTGGCCAAGGCCGTGGGCTCGCCCATCGCCTCGATCGCCGCACAGGTCATGGCGGGCGCGAAGCTGTCGGACTTCACGCTGGTGGACCCACTCATCGACCGTTTCGCGGTGAAAGAGGCCGTGCTGCCCTTCGCCCGCTTCCCGGGTGTCGACACGCTGCTTGGCCCGGAAATGCGCTCGACCGGCGAGGTCATGGGATCGGACGCGAGCTTTGCCCGCGCCTTCCTCAAGGCGCAGATGGGCGCGGGGACGATCCTGCCGACCGAGGGCGTCGTGTTCTTTTCGATCAAGGACGACGACAAGACGCCCGAGATGGTGGAGACAGCGAAAATCCTGCGCGATCTCGGGTTTACGATCATGGCGACCTCCGGCACCGCGAAATTCCTGTCGGAAAACGGGGTCGAGAGCGATCTGGTGCGCAAGGCCTACGAAGGCGGGCGCACCATCGTCGACGTGCTCAAGGACGGTCTGATCCATCTGGTGATGAACACCACCGAGGGCGCGCAGGCGGTCGAGGACAGCCGATCGCTTCGCAACGTCGCGCTGATGGACAAGATTCCCTATTTCACCACCGCAGCGGCGGCCCATGCGGCGGCGCAGGCGATGGCGGCGCGGAACGAGGGCGAGCTCGAGGTGCGCGCGCTGCAGGAGGCGTGATCGCGAAGGTAGGACGGGGGTCAACCCCGTCCTACGCCCTGCCCGGAACATGCCGAGCGTTCCGCGTGCAAACACCCGCATATGTCGCCGCGCCCAAGGGACATGTCGCCTTCGCGCTGTTCTGCCGCCTCAGACCGACTACCTTGACCCCAAGCGCACAGGGGTCCCTCACATGTTCATTTCCGTTTTCGACATCTTCAAACGCGGCGTCGGGCCGTCGTCCTCCCATACCATGGGGCCGATGGTCGCCGCAGCGCGGTTTCTCGAGGCGCTGCGCAGCGAAGAGCGTATCCCCGGTGCGGGCGAACTCGCGTCGCTCAACGTAACGCTGCACGGCTCGCTCGCCTGGACCGGCAAGGGACATGCGACCGACCGGGCGACGATCCTCGGGCTTCTAGGCCAGACGCCGCAGGGGCTTGACCCCGATGCCGCCGAGACACTGATCGCAGAACTGGCCAAGACCAAGCGCTTGACGCCCGAAGGTCTGCATCCCATCGCCTTTGATCCCGCGAGCGACGTGATCTTCGACTTCGGCAAGCCGCTGCCGCTGCATGCCAACGCGATGACCTTTCGCGCCTTCGATATCCACGGAAACCCCTTCATGACCGAGACCTATTATTCGGTCGGCGGTGGCTTCGTGCAGACCGAACGCGAGATGACGCGTGATGCCACGAGCCTTGGCGACGAAAAGCGCACGCTGGGCTATCCCTACCCCTTCGGCAGCGCAGAGGAGATGCTCGCCATGGGCAAACGCTCTGGCCTCACTATCGCCCAGATGAAGCGCGCCAACGAGACTGCCGCCGGACATGACGACCTCGACGCGGGCCTCGACGCGCTGGAAGGGGCGATGATGTCCTGTATTGACCGGGGCTTTTCGCAGGAGGGCATCCTGCCCGGTGGCCTCAATGTCAAACGCCGCGCGAAGAGAATTCACGACGAGTTGCAGGCGACCAAGTTCTCGAACCGCAACGCCCCCCATGTGGTGAACGACTGGCTGTCGGCCTATGCCATGTCGGTGAACGAGGAAAACGCCGCCGGGGGCCGTGTCGTGACCGCGCCGACCAATGGCGCGGCGGGGACGGTGCCTGCCGTCCTGCGCTATCTCGTCGACCATTTCCCGGAAACCACCGTCGAGCAGAGACGCGACTTCATCCTGACCGCCGCTGCTGTGGGCGGTATCATCAAGGCCAATGCTTCGATCTCGGGTGCCGAAGTGGGCTGTCAGGGCGAGGTCGGATCGGCCTCGGCGATGGCGGCCGCCGGGCTTTGTGCGGCCTTGGGCGGCACCAATGCGCAGATCGAGAACGCGGCGGAAATCGCGCTCGAACATCACCTCGGCATGACCTGCGACCCGGCCAAGGGGCTGGTGCAGGTGCCGTGTATCGAGAGGAATGCCATGGGGGCGATCAAGGCGGTCTCGGCAGCCTCGCTCGCGCTGCGTGACAACGGCGAACATTTCATGCCGCTCGACAACTGCATCCGCGTGATGCTCCAGACCGGGCATGACATGGATGCGCGTTACAAGGAAACGAGCCAGGCGGGGATCGCGGTGAACCTGCCGGAATGTTAGGCGCTTCGCGTTCGACCAGGCGCGTTTGACGCTCTGCACCGCCGAGGTCGCGGCGCTGGCATGGTCAGGCGACAGATAGCCGCAGCACGTTGTCGTAAAGCGCCCGGTCCGGGGCGACTTCGGCCAGAACAGCGGATTGTGCGCGAGGGCCAAGGTCGCGCAGGGCAAGCCGCGCTCGGGCCTCGGGGCTGGTCGGGAAGGCGACGATTTTTCCCGTCCGCCTGGACAGATCGCGCCGCGCCGCGTCGAGGGTTTCGGCGCGGTAGATGCGGGAATAAAGCGATAGGTCCTCGCCGGTAAAGGCGACCTGCGGAACGCTGCGCGACTTCACCGTGACCGATGCGGCCCGGTAGGCGGAGAAGTTTTCAAAGAAATCGTCCGGGTCCGGCGTGGCGGGAAGCGGGGCCCAGCCGCGACGGCGATGCTCGGCCCGCGCCAGATCGCCGGAGGCAAGCGCCTCGCCATAGACCGACAGGAGCCGCGCGACGGGATCGCGCACGACGGTGAAGTTGAACCAGCCTTCATGTGCCGCGAGCCGCGCCTTGCGGAACTTGCGGGTGGGATAGAGCACATGCACCCGGTTCGCATCCGCGGCGATGTCACGCGCGACCTTGTCCGGGACCGTGCCGTCGAGCGCCATGAGCGCGCGTTTCACGGCCGTCGAAGCGGCGCCGGGAACGGGCGTGTAGCTTATCCGGTGTGTGGTGAGGGCAGCGACCATGGGACGAAGCTAGTCCCAGATTCGGGCAAGAACGTGGCAGGGTGCTGCGCGCCGTCGTGCCTCAGGTTTGGACGATCTTGCCCCAGAGGTCATACTCGCTGGCCTCGTCCACCTCGACTGTGACCATGTCGCCTGGAGAGAGGGTCTCGAACCCCTCGTCGATGAAGAGGTTGCCGTCGATCTCGGGCGCATCCGCCGTGGTGCGGCAGGTGGCGGCCTCGTCATCCACCTCGTCCACGAGGACCTGCATCACGTTTCCAACCTTCGCGGCCAGTTTCGCCTCGGAAATCGCCTGCGCTTTTTCCATAAAGCGATGCCAGCGCTCGTCCTTGACCTCGTCGGGCACATGGTCGGGCAGCGCGTTGGACCGCGCGCCTTCCACGTTTTCGTAGCGGAAACATCCGACCCGGTCGAGCTGCGCCTCGTCGAGCCAGTCGAGCAGGACCTGAAACTCCTCCTCCGTCTCGCCGGGATAGCCCACGATGAAGGTCGAGCGCAGGGTGATGTCTGGGCACACCGACCGCCACGCGGCAATCTCGTCCAGCGTCCTGGCGGCGGCGGCAGGACGGGCCATGCGGCGCAGCACGCCCGGATCGGCGTGTTGGAACGGAATGTCGAGATAAGGCAAGACCAGCCCCTCGGCCATCAGCGGAATAAGCTCGCGCACATGGGGGTAGGGGTAGACATAGTGCAAGCGCGTCCACGCCCCGAGGCTCCCCAGATCACGCGCCAGATCGGTGATATGCGCCCGATGCCCGCGCTCTTCGGCATATCGCAGATCTAGGCCATAGGCGCTCGTGTCCTGCGAGATGACGAGCAGTTCCTTGACCCCCGCCTCGACCAGTTTCTCGGCCTCCCGCACGATCGCATGGGCCGGGCGCGACTGGAGTTTGCCGCGCATGTCCGGGATGATGCAGAACTTGCAGGCGTGATTGCAGCCCTCGGAAATCTTGAGATAGCTGTAATGCCGCGGCGTCAGGCTCACGCCCCGCGCGGGCAGAAGGTCGATGAACGGATCGGGGTTCGGCGGCACGGCCTTGTGCACGGCATCCAGCACCTGCTCGTATTGATGCGGGCCGGTAACGGCGAGCACGGAAGGGTGCGCGCCGGTGATATATTCGGGCTCCGCGCCCAGACAGCCGGTCACAATGACCCGCCCGTTCTCGTTCAGAGCCTCGCCGATGGCGTCGAGGCTCTCGGCCTTGGCCGAGTCGAGAAACCCGCAGGTGTTCACGATGACCGCATCCGCGCCGGAATAGTCTGGCGAGATGGCGTATCCCTCGGCGCGTAGCCGTGTCAGGATCCGTTCGCTGTCCACCAGCGCCTTGGGGCAGCCCAAGGATACCATGCCGATCTTCGGTTGGCCGGGGCGCGCGTCCTCACGCACCACAGCACGCGCGAGGTCGGGGCGAAGGTCGGGAGGGTTGATCGGATCGTAGGCCATGTCGCCCTATACGCGGCTTTGGCGCACCGGAAAAGGGGCGTCGCGCCGTGCGTCAGAGGGCGGGGCGTCAGAGCGCGGGATGCGTCATGTCTGGAGCCGCCTCGTATCCCCGCCACGCGGCAATCGCCGCGGCGCAGGTTGGCTCGCACCACAGATAGCGGCTGTCCACCCACATCTGTCGCCGCTCATGGACAGTGGTGCCGTAGAGCGCCGCAGACGGATCGTGGAAGCGCTCGACGTAGACGTCATAGGATTTCCCGGCATAGACCACCGTTTCTCCGGTCTGGCGAATGGTCGAAGTCACCTGCGTCTCGCAGGCGGCAAGGGCGACGAAGGGGATAACGGCAAACAGGGCTTTCATGCGGGTCTCCTTTGCGATCAGGTTAGCCCCTCGGCGCGCGGGGGCAAGGGGCTAGACGCCGTCGCGCATCAGTTCCTCGTGCAGCAGGTCGATATAGTCCTGATCGTGGCTCCACATCGGCAAGAGCCGCGCGATCATCTGGGGCTTCAGTTGTGGATTGTGCTTGCGCCAAAGCCGCGCCGCCTCGCGCGCCTTTTCCGTCTCGCCCATCACCGCATAGGTGCCAAACAGCATCCGGTAGGCCCAGACCACTCCCGGCCCGGCCTGCAGCCCCCGCTCGATAAGGCGCACCGCCTCGTCATACCGCTTGAGCCCGCGCAGGGCGGCGGATTGCCCGAAGCAGATGTTGAATTGGAACGGATCGAGCGGCGACAGGTCCTCGGCCACGTCAAACGCGTCGAGCGCCTCGTGTGGTCGTTGCAGATAGATCAGGTTCCAGCCCCTCCGCATCCAGCCCCAAGCGTTGTTGGGATCGAGCGTGAGCGCACGGGTGACATAGGCCTCGGCCGTCTCGAACTCGGCCGTGGCGAGCGACAGCGCGGCGGCAAGCGCGACCAGCGCGTTGGGATCGTCCTGCGCGAGCGGCGCTGCGCGGGCATGAAGCGCGTGAACCGTGGCCAGGTCCGCCTCGGGATCGTCGGTCCAGAAATAGGCCCGGCGATGCCCGTGGCACCATGCCTTGTAGGCCATCGCGGGCACGTATCCCGGCGACTGCGCCAGTGCCTGGTCGAGGATCGCGATGGCGCGGTCGTTTTCCTCCTGCCGATGCGCCCAGATATGGGGCAGGGCGGACAAGGTCAGCGCATAGGCGTTCCGGTCGCCCTCGGGCAGCGCTTCGGCCCGCGCGATTTCGGCCTGTCGGAGCGAGGGCGACAACTGCCCCGCCACCTGACGCGCGATCCGGTCCTGAAGGTCGAACAGATCGTCGAGCCGGTCGTCAAAGCGCGCCGACCAGACCGCGCGACCGTCCTCGCCGTTCACGAGCTGGACCGAAATGCGCACCCGGTCCCCCGACCGACGAAGCGAGCCTTCGACAAGGTATTGCGCTCCGAGCCGCGCGGCGATCTCGGGCAGGGGGAGCGCCTGCCCCCGGAGCGCAAAGGCAGACTGCCGCGCGATGACATGAAACGCCTGCACGCGCGACAGAACGCCGGTGATTTCCTCGACGATGCCGTCCGCGAACATGTCGCCCGCTTCGGTCAGATCGTCCAAGGGCATCACGGCAAGGCTCGGTTTTTCCCTGAGTTTCGCCCGTTCGGGTCGGGGTTCGGCCACGACCGTCGTCTCGGCGCGCATCCTCACGCCGCGCAGCCAGTCCTCGAAATCCTCCGACGGCAGGTCGAAACCCTCCATCGCGTCGCCAGTCCCGCTGGTGTCGACGTCCACGCCCGTGAGCCAGACCGTCTGGCGATTGGCCTCGACCGTGCCCGGCAGATGTTTCTTGAGCACCGACAGTTCCTGCCTCAGCGACGCGCGGCCCTGTTCAGCTCCCCGGTCCGACCACAGGAGATCCGCGAGCCGCCCGCGCTCGGCCCGATGGCCCGACTGATCGGCCAGAAACGCAAGCATCCCCTGAGCGCGCCGCGACAGCCCGGTCACGTCCGTGCCGTCCCGCGTGACACGAAACGGTCCGCGCATGTGAAGGGTGATGTCGTTCATATCGCCCCGCGTCGCACCGCGTTTCGCGGCGCGTGCTGATTTTTGACGGAACTATTGCACGCGGAGGGGGGAGTTTCACGGGCCAAATGACGGTTCTTTGACGGAGGGGTGCGAAAAGGGTGTCATCGGAGGCGTGCCCTCCGGTCCCCCAAACTCAGGAGCCCGTGAAAGGAACACATCATGTCGACCACGATCCGCACCCCCCCGAATGCCGCCTTGAACCCGAAACTCACCGCCACCGGGCAGGGTTTCGCGGCGCGCCTCGTGCATTGGGTCGTGACCGCCGACAAACGGTTCCGTGACCGCGAGGCGCTTCGCCGTGCCGAGGCGCATGTCCTTGACGACATGGGCATCGCCCGCTCGCAAATCGACGGGTTCTTTCGCTAGGACCAGGAGCCTCTCAGCTGCGCGAGCGGACCTTCTGGAAATGGGCGACGGCGTTCATGCAGCTGTCGCCACACTCCACCTTGGACCCGTTCACGTCCACCACACGCTCGAAATACCGCAGCGCGCCCGTGTCCTTTTGGTAAACATAGCGCGTCTCGACCGGATAGGTGCCCGTGTCGTTCACGACATGGGACCCGGTCGGGCGGTATTCGAGCCGCTGGTTGGCGACGTCTTCCTCGAAAATCCACAGGGTTCCCAGCGCCGCCGCGCCGAATACACCCGCCGCACAGCCCGGCAGAACCGTCAGCGCCGCCAAACCCCCCAGAGCGAAAATTGCTCTCATTGTCCCGACCCCCAAATCGCGTCAATTGATGGGTGGAATCTAGCGCAAAAGGAAACGACACCGCAAGCGGGGCCGCTACCCATGGTGGGTGTCACCGTGACGGATCGCAGACCTAGCCAGCCTTACTCAATGTAGTAGGAACCATCCGGATCCGTCAGGACCTCATGCATCGGGCCCTCGTGATACTGCGCCACGGTGGTCGCGCAGTCCGATTGGTGGCACTCCATCGTGCGCCCGTCGACCATCACATACTGCGAGGTGCCGCGCACCGCATGGGTCGCCGGGTCCACGTCATGGGCGATGAAGGTGGAATAGCTCTCGCCGCCGTAGGACATGGTCTCGCCCGCGATCATTTGGCTGTCGCCCATGGTGACGACAGCGATCTGGCCTTCGCCCACGGAAAAGTTGCTGCCGGTGAATTGGGACTTCGGTGCGAAAAGCGCGCAGCCCCCCAAAAGAGCTGCAGCGGGAACCAGAAGAATGGGTTTCATCGAAAATCTCCCCTCAAACTGCTCACGAGCCTAAGGGCAGGGGACGAGTCGCAACAAGGACGGATTTGGAAACAATCGGTCCAGCTTCTTCAGAACGCAGGTTCAGTCACGGGCTCACTCTGGAGCTTGCGCCTGCCAGAACACTAGCCGGTTGCCGGCGGGGTCGGTGATCTGCACCTCCCGCGCCCAGGGCTGATCGGTGATGCCGGGCCGCGCCCGTGGATGACCGCGACCGGTGATCTCGGCGTGAAAGGCGTCAATGTCCGGAACTTCGATCCGAACCGCGCTACCAGGCGTGCAATCGCCGTGGTGCTCCGACAGATGCAGCAGACAGTCGCCGCGCCTCAGTCCGAGATAAAGCGGCAGGTCCGGCTCGAACCGATGCTCGAAGGTGACCACGAAACCCAGGTAGCGGATGTAAAAATCGCGCGCCTGATCCTCGTCGAACGACCGCAGGATCGGGCAGGCGGGACCCATTACCGTTTCCTGTCGCGCCGCGAGGACATCGGCTGGAACGCCACGCCCACATGCGCCTCGCAATAGGGTTTGCCAGCCTGAGCGGGCAGGCCGCAGAACCAGAAATCAGGCGTTGCGGGGTCGCCCACGGGCCATTTGCAGGTCTTTTCGGTCAGTTCGAGGAGGCTGATCCTTTTCGCGGTCTGTTCGACCTTGCGCACAGTTTCCAGCGCCTCGGGGCTGATTTCGTTCGCGCTGGGCTGTGGCGGCAGCGGTTGGCCGGCCGGAATGATCGCCTTGCGCGCGGGCACGGCGGGCTTGGGTGCAGGAGCGGCCTCAGCCTCTTCGGGCTCGGGCTTCTTCGCGGCTGCCGGGGTCGGCTTCTTGGCAGCGGGGGCGGCCTTGGGCGCCTCGACCGGCTTTTCCTTGGCCGCCGCCGGTTTCGCCGCAGGCGGCGTCGCGGGGGCGCCACCGGCGCGGTTGGACAGGCCCAGACGATGCACCTTGCCGATGACCGCGTTGCGGGTCACACCGCCAAGCTCCTTGGCGATCTGGCTGGCCGACTGACCCTCCGACCACATCTTCTTCAGCGTTTCGACACGTTCGTCGGTCCAGGACATATCATCTACCTCACGGGGCTTTTCGCCCGTTCTTTAGCGCAAGCGTCTATTCTAGTCACCCCGCCACCGGATACAAGGTGTGGCGCAGAGATTTGCCTAGCCCGGCATCCGCCGCGCCGCGCGGCCCCTTATGCCCTCGCGCCACGCAAGAAGCGCTCCGCCGGCGAGGATCACCGCCGCGCCAAGAGCGCTTTGCAGGTCGGGCCAGACGCCGAAGATGACACCGTCGTAGAGCGCCGCAAAAACCAGCGTGGCGTAGAAGAAGGGCGAGGCGAAACTGGCATCCGCCCGCCGCATCGACTGGATGAAACAGGTCTGCGCCAGCGCCATCATGAAGCCGATTCCGGCGAGCGTGGCCCATTGACTGGGCGTGGGCATCTGCCAGACGCCAAAGGCGATGACCGCCACGGTGGCAAAGGTCAGCCCGAAGCCCTGGTTGATGATGAGGATCTGGAGTGGCCGCTCGGCCCCGGTGAGCCGCTTGATGATCGTGACCTCGATCCCCATTGACACGGCGGCGGCAAGCGCGATGAGCGCACCGGCCTGCACCGCGCCCGCACCGGGGTCGAGCAGGATGACCCCGCCGACGAGCGCGATCGTGACAGCCGCCCAGCGCCACGGCCCCACCGTCTCGCCCAGAAGCGGGATGGCCAGCAGCATCGCGAACATGGGGTTGAGAAACGAAATCGCGGTCGCATCGGCCAGCGGAATGAACTGGATCGCCAGAAAGGTCAGCGTGATCCCGCCCCAGCCAAAGAAACTGCGCGCCGCATGAAGCCGCCACGCCGGTTTCGCGAACCGGGGGCGCAGGATCAGCGTGGCGAGGCCCACGCCCAGCAGCGCGAAGAGAAATCGCCCCTGCGAAATCTGCAGCGCATGAAGCCCCTCTGGCCCGGCCCCCGCGACCTTGGCCAGAAGCGTGCAGCCCGCGACAAGGGCCGCCGCCGTCAGCATGAATGCAGCCGAGGCGAGAGGATTGTGGTCGGGATTCATGCAGCGCTCCAAATCTTCTCGTGACAGGCACATGGTGCGGCGGAAATATCAATAGACAGACCGCCGCTTTATCGCTATCCGCCACGCCATGAGCACCTCGAACGCCTTCTCCAAGCCTCGACGCCGCGCCATCCGCGCGTGACGTCCGCTTTCGTTCGACCTCAAATCTCCCTACACCTGCCCTAGATCGTTGACACCGGCCTGCCCACGCGGCACCAAAAGGCTCATTTTGCAAGGATACCGCCATGATCACCTCCGTTTTGCCGACCTATGCCCGCGCCCCACTGTCCTTTGTGCGCGGCGAAGGCTCCTGGCTTTTCGAGGCTGGCGGTGACCGATACCTTGACCTTGGCGCGGGCATCGCGGTGAACGCGCTGGGTCACGCGAACCCCGACCTCATCGGCGCACTCACGGCGCAGGCAAACAAGGTCTGGCATGTGTCCAATCTCTACCAGATCCCGGAACAGCAGGCGCTTGCCGACAAGCTGGTGGACAACTCCTTTGCCGATACGGTGTTCTTCACCAACTCGGGGACCGAGGCCGCGGAACTCGCCATCAAGATGGCACGCAAGTATCACTACGACCGGGGCGACAAGGACCGCATCGAGATCATCACCTTCTCGGGCTGTTTCCATGGCCGTTCGACCGGTGCCATCGCGGCGTCCGGGTCGGAGAAAATGGTCAAGGGCTTCGGCCCGCTCATGCCCGGTTTCGTGCATCTCGAGTTCGGTGACCATGAGGCACTGAAGGCTGCCGTGGGTCCGAAGACAGCCGCGATCCTCATCGAACCCGTGCAGGGCGAGGGTGGCATCCGCCCCGTGCCCGACCAGTGCCTCAAGGGTCTGCGCGACATGTGTGACGAGGCGGGCGCGCTGCTCATCTTCGACGAGGTGCAATGCGGCATGGGCCGGACCGGCAAGCTCTTTGCCCATGAATGGGCGGGCGTGACCCCGGACATCCTGATGAGCGCCAAGGGCATCGGCGGCGGCTTCCCGCTGGGCGCGGTGCTGGCGACGGAAAGCGCGGCATCGGGCATGGTCGTGGGCACGCACGGTTCGACCTATGGCGGCAACCCGCTCGCCTGCGCCGTGGGGAACAAGATCATGGACGTGATCGCCAACGACGCCTTCCTGTCCGAGGTGAACCGCAAGGGTGGTCTCTTCCGTCAGAAACTCGAGGGCCTTGTCGCCGCCCACCCCGACGTGTTCGAAAGCGTTCGCGGGGAGGGCCTGATGCTGGGTCTAAAATGCAAGATCGCGCCAGCCGATGTGGTCAAGGCGGGCTATGACGCGGGCGTGATCACGGTGCCCGCTGCCGACAATGTCGTGCGCCTGCTGCCGCCGCTCAACATCACGGACGCGGACATCGACGAAGGCGTGGCGCTGCTCGATCAGGCGGCCAAGGCGTTGGAAGGTTAAGACCATGAGACATTTCCTCGACATCAACGCGACCGACACCGAAGACCTCAAATCCATGATCGCGCAGGCCCGAGCGATGAAGGACGCGCGCGCCGGTCGGCCCAAGGGCACCCCGGACGACGAACTGCCGCTCAAGGGCCAGATGGTCGCCCTGATCTTTGAAAAACCCTCGACCCGGACCCGGGTGAGTTTCGACATGGGCGTGCGCCAGATGGGCGGCGAAACCATGCTGCTCACCGGGCAGGAAATGCAGCTTGGTCACGGCGAGTCGATTGCCGACACCGCGCGAGTCCTGTCGCGCTATGTCGACATGATCATGATCCGCACCTTCGAGGAGTCGGCGCTGCACGAACTGGCCGAGTATGCCTCGGTGCCGGTGATCAACGGACTCACCAACCGCACGCACCCCTGCCAGATCATGGCTGACGTGATGACCTTCGAAGAACACCGTGGGCCGATTCAGGGGAAAAAGGTGGTCTGGACCGGCGACGGCAACAACGTCTGCGCGTCTTTTATCCATGCTGCGGGCCAGCTTGGCTTCGACCGGACCCGATGAAGGCTGTCGAAGGCGCCGACCTGATCGTCGCGGACACATGGGTGTCGATGCATGACGCGCCCTCGACCCGCGAGCGGCGTCATAACCTCCTGCGCCCCTATCAGGTGAACGACTACCTGATGAAAGGGGCCAAAGAGGACGCGCTCTTCATGCACTGCCTGCCCGCGCACCGGGGCGAAGAGGTGACGGATTCGGTCATGGACGGGCCGCAATCGGTCATCTTCGACGAGGCCGAAAACCGGCTCCACGCGCAGAAGGCGGTGATGAGGTGGTGCCTCGGCGTGTGACGCACCGGTCGGACGTCAGACAGCCTCGTCCCGCGCGGATTCCCAAGCGAGGAGCGCGCGCTTGACCGGCAGGCCCCAATGGTAGCCGCCAAGCCCGCCCGATTTGCGCAACGCCCGGTGGCAGGGGATGAGCCATGACCCCGGATTGCGCCCCACGGCGGTTCCCACGGCGCGCACCGCGCGGGGGCTGCCGACCGCGTGGGCCAATTCGGAATAGGTCGTCACATGCCCCGAGGGAATCGTGACCAGCGCCTCCCAGACCTTGATCTGGAACGGTGCCCCGATCATGTGCAGCCGCGCCTCGCCGGATTGATTGAAGGCGGCATGGACCTCCTCTCGCATCGACATCGGGTCCTCGACGAAGGTCGCTTTCGGCCAGCGCGACAGTATGTCCGCCATCGCGGCCTCGGCTCCGGTTTCCGCCGCAAAGGCCAGACCGCAGATGCCCCGGTCGGTCGCCATGACCAGCGCCGCCTCGAACGGGCTGTCGAACCATCCCCAACGAATGGTCAGCCCCTCGCCTTCGCGCGCGTAGTCGCCGGGCGACATCGCCTCCCACGTCAGGAACAGGTCGTGGAGCCGCCCAGTGCCGGACAGGCCCAGCGCATGGGCGGTGTCCAGCGTGGTGAATTTTTCGCGCAAGAGCGTCCTGGCGTGATCGAGCGCCAGATATTGCTGATACCGCTTCGGACTGACCCCTGCCCATTTGGAAAAGATCCGCTGGAAATGCGCGGGGCTCAGGTTCACCTCCGCCGCCAGCGCCTCGAGCGACAGCGCTCTGCCCTGCGCCGCGTCGATCGCCTCGATCGCACGGCGGATCACCTGATAATGATAGGCGCCTTCCTCGGCTCGGTCCTGCGTGGTCGGGCGATGCGGTTCGAGAAGGGTCATGGCTGTCTCCTTTGACCGACAACTTACGTCCGCCATTCCGACCAAGCGACCCGATTCCTGCGCATAGTGCCCTGCGGTCCGGGGCGGCTGCGCGTTTCCGTCACGCAATTTGCCGGATCAGTTCCGCCACCGTGCCGGTCCGCCGTCCGCGTATCGCGAGCACCTCCCAGTCTTCTGCATAGGGGCGGCAAGACAGGGAATGGCGCACCCGGAGCTCTGCATCCGACAACAACTCTGCGGGCAGATCGCCCGCGAGTGCCCGCACCGTCGCATTGTCCAGATGCAGCGTCTCGACCCAGAGCCCGTTAGCCTGCACCAACGCGTGCACAGGCAGCAGGATCTGCGTGTATTGCGTGGCCTCGCAGGGCCGGGTGCAGACGGTGCACCCGTCCACGAGATCGCCCGCTCGTGCGAGCGCCTCGTCCAGACCCAGATGCAGTTCGACCATGGCGCCCGACAGAAGTACCCGGTTGCCCGGACCCAGCCACGTCGGGTGCGTGGGGCAGCCATGACCCAGCGCGCGTTCGGCAATTTCGATGGGTGCGAGTCCAGGCATCTCGGCCAGATCGTTGCGGTGGACCCGCGTGCGCCCGATCCACAGGATCGGCTGCGACCCCTGGTCGCGCGTCAGCACCCTGTCCCCCGTGGCGAGCCATTCCACCGGAACCTCGCCCTCGGGCGTCATCACTTGGGTCGCGGGACCCAGCGCGGGCAATCCCGCGATATGTTCGGCACCCGTCATGGTTTGATCCTTCGGCAACTCCCGCCATCAAACCAGACAATCCCGAAAATCCGGTTAACCGTTACCCGGTCCTGCCTTGCACGACCGCGCAAAACCCCGCATGAAGTCGCCCATGCAGCGCCAGATGGATTATATGACCCTTCGCGAGGTCTTTCGCCGGTTTCACGAGGCGGAGGCTGAACCGAAGGGCGAGCTTGAACACGTCAACGCCTACACTCTCGTGGTCGCCGTCGCGCTGTCGGCTCAGGCCACCGACGCGGGCGTGAACAAGGCCACGCGCGAGCTCTTCAAAATCGCGGACACGCCCGAGAAAATGCTGGCGCTGGGCGAGGCGGGGCTGACCGAGCATATCAAGACGATCGGGCTTTTCCGGCAAAAGGCCAAGAACGTCATCAAGCTCTCGCGGATCCTCGTCGACCAATACGGTGGCGAGGTCCCCAATTCCCGCGCCGCCTTGACCTCGCTTCCCGGTGTCGGGCGCAAGACGGCGAATGTCGTGCTCAATATGTGGTGGCGCTACCCCGCGCAGGCCGTCGATACCCATATCTTCCGCGTCGGCAACCGCACCGGCATCGCGCCGGGCAAGGACGTGGTCGCCGTCGAACGCGCGATCGAGGACAACGTCCCCGCCGATTACCAGCTTCACGCCCACCACTGGCTCATCCTGCATGGCCGCTACATCTGCGTCGCGCGCAAGCCCAAATGCGGCGCCTGCATCATCCGCGACCTCTGCCCCTTCGAGGAGAAAACCCTTTGACCAAACGCTTTCAGGTTGTCGGTATCGGCAACGCCATTGTCGATGTGATTACCCAGGCTGACGACAGTTTCCTCGACCTCATGGGAATCGAGAAGGGCATTATGCAGCTCGTGGAAAAGGACCGTGGCGAGATGCTTTACGGTGCCATGGAGCAGCGGGTTCAGGCCCCGGGCGGCTCGGTCGCCAACACGATGGCGGGCCTCGGTGCGCTGGGCCTGTCGACCGGTTTCATCGGCCGGGTTCGCGACGATGCGCTGGGCCGGTTCTATGCCAAGGAAATGGTCGATGACGGCACGGTCTTCGTAAACGCGCCCGTCTCGGGCGGTGAGCTTCCCACGTCACGCTCAATGATCTTCGTCTCGCCGGACGGGGAGCGGTCGATGAACACCTACCTCGGGATTTCGTCCGAGATTTCGTCGGTGGACGTGCACGAGGAAACCGCTCGCGACACCGAGGTCATGTTCCTCGAGGGCTATCTCTACGACAAGGACAAGGGCAAAGAGGCCTTCGACCGCGCCGCCCAAGTCACCCATGGGGCAGGGGGCAAGGTCGGGCTTTCGCTCTCGGACCCCTTCTGTGTCGAACGCCACCGCGACAGTTTCCGTCGCTTTGTGCGCGAGATGGACTTCGTGATCGGCAACGAACACGAATGGGAAAGCCTCTACCAGACCGACCTTTCCGCCGCCCTCGAACAGGCCGCCGCCGAATGCGGTCTCGTGGTCTGCACCCGCTCCGGGTCCGACACGGTGCTCGTCCGTGGCGACGACAGGGCGGTCGTTCCGGTGAACCGCGTGACCCCGGTGGATACCACAGGTGCCGGCGACCAGTTCGCCGCCGGTTTCCTCTATGGTTATGCCACGGGCCGCGACTTGGAGACATGCGGTCGCATGGGCAACGTCGCGGCGGGCGAGGTCATCGGACACATCGGCCCACGCCCCGAAGCCGACATGAAGGCGCTCTTTCGCCAGAACGGCATCGCGCTCTGAACCGTGCGCGGCCTCCCGCCTTCACTGTTTCACAAATACTTTCGGGGGAAGAGCGGCTTTGCGCAGCAAAGACGCTCTCGGGGGCAGACAGCCCCCGTCCGAAGGGGCCCTCGAAACTGAACTCAGATTGGGGCGCTGGCCTTGCCAATCGCATGGCCGAGCGTAGCGAGGCCCACCCGCGACGGGGCGAAGCCCCGGCGCAAGACCTTACTCGCCGTAGGGCACCCAGACCGTCTTGACCTCGGTCGCCTGCGCCAGGAACTCACGTCCCTCACCGGCAGCCCCCATCCAATCACGACCCAAGCCATTGTTGACCCATGTCCGCTTGAGGTTCCCGGCGCTCTCCGCCTCTATCCGTGCCGAGATATCGGCCCCCGACGCCGACCAGACAGCGTCCACACCCAGATGCCCGGCCAGCGTCGGCGCAAGCTCTTCGTGCGACCCGGTCAGGATGTTGACCACGCCTCCCGGCAGGTCCGACGTGTCGAGCACCTGGTAGAAATCGGTGGCCGCAAGCGGGTAGGGCTCAGACGCGACCAGAACCACCCGGTTCCCCATCGCGATCGCGGGGGCCATGAGCGACACGAGACCCAGAAGCGGGAACTCATCCGGGCAGAAGGCCCCGATCACGCCCACGGGCTCGTTCATGGCGAGCGCCACGCCGCGGAGGGGCACGGGCTTCGCCGCACCATCGAATTTGTCGCACCACGCGGCATAGGTGAACATCCGGTCTATTGAGGCGTCGACCTCTTTCGCGCCAGTCTTGCCGCCGGTCAGCGCGTAGATCCGCGCGGCGAACTCATCCGCGCGGGCCGAAAGGTTCTCTCCGATGTAATACAGGATCTGTGCGCGCAGATGCGCGGTGGCCTTGGACCAGCCCGCGGCACCGGACGCCGCCTCCACCGCGTTGCGGACATCCTTGCGGTTGGCCTTGCTCACATGGCCCAGAAGCGCGCCGGACTTGGACCAGACCGGGTCGGAATAGCCGCCATCGGGCCGCACCTGTTTGCCGCCGATGTAGAGCTTCGCGGTCCGGTCGAGCGCCTCGACCTTGGCGCCCTTGGGGGCCTGAACCTTGGCCATGGGCTTGATCGCAGCGCGTTTTTCCCGTGGCTTGGTGTAGGCCTGAAGCCCCTCCCAGCCGCCTTCGCGCCCAAACCCGCTTTCGCGCACCCCGCCAAAGCCCGCCGCCGCGTCGAACATGTTGGTGCCGTTGACCCAGACCACGCCCGCCACGAGCTTTGGCGCAATATCCAGCGAAAGGTTCACGTTCTCGGTCCAGAGCGTCGCGGCAAGACCGTAACGCGTGTTGTTCGCGATCTCGACCGCCTCTGCGGGTGTGCGGAAGGTCGTGGCGACCAGCACCGGCCCGAAGATTTCCTCCTGCATGAGCCGTGCGGCGGGCGACATGCCAGTAATCAGTGTTGGAGGATACCAGCTGCCCTTCGCGGGCAAGTCGCAGGCGGTCTGATAGACCTCGCCCTCGCCTGCGCCGGACGCGACCATGTCGGTCACGGTCCGAAGCTGCACAGGGTCGACCAGTGCACCCACATCCACGCTCTTGTCAATGGGATCACCCACGACGAGCTTGTCCATACGCGTGCGGAGCTTGGCGTAGAACCGTTCGGCCACCGGCTCATGCACCAGAAGCCGCGATCCGGCGCAGCAGACCTGACCCTGGTTGAACCAGATCGCATCCACCAGCCCCTCGACCGCCGAGTCGAGGTCCGCGTCGTCGAAGACGATGTAGGGCGACTTGCCCCCCAGTTCGAGGGTGAGCGACTTGCCCGACCCGGCGGTCGCCTTGCGGATGATCCGGCCCACCTCGGTCCCGCCGGTGAAGGCGATCTTGTCGATCCCCTCATGCGCGGTGATCGCCGCACCGACCTTGCCGTCGCCGGTGACGATGTTGACCACACCCGCGGGCACTCCGGCTTCTTCGCAGATCTCGGCAAAGAGCAGCGCGGTGAGCGAGGTGTATTCGGCGGGCTTCAGCACCACCGTGTTGCCCATCGCGATGGCGGGCGCGATCTTCCAGGCGAGCATGAGCAAGGGGAAGTTCCAAGGGATGATCTGTCCCGCGACGCCGAGCGGCTCCCGGTCCGACATCTCGCTGTCCGCGAGCTGCGCCATCCCGGCGTGATAGTAGAAATGCCGGGCGACGAGTGGGATGTCGGCGTCCCGGCTTTCGCGAATGGGCTTGCCGTTGTCGAGCGTCTCGAGCACGGCGAAGAGGCGGGCGTGTTTCTGCACGAGCCGCGCCAGCGCATAGAGGACGCGCGCACGCTTGTGGCCCGAGGTCTTGGCCCAAGGCCCCTGCGCCTTGCGCGCCGCTTTGACGGCGGCATCCACATCGGCTTCGGTTGCCTGCGTGATCTGGGCCAGCGTATCGCCTGTCGCCGGGTTGCGCGTGGCAAAGGTCTCTCCCGGCTTGGTCCATGCCCCGCCGATGAAAAGCCCGAAGCTCCGATCATGGGCATCGAGCCAGGCCATCGCTTCCGCAGCACTTTCGGGCGCGCGGCCATAGTCCATCGTCTCGAAGATTTCCTTGATGGTCATTGTCGCCCCCTCAGGACATCGCGTGGCGGTAGCCCGCCGAATAGTGGCCGGTCACATGGTGTTCAAGCTGCCGCTCGATATCGCCCAGAAGCGAGGATGCGCCGAAGCGGAACAGGTGGTTGTCGAGCCAGTCGTTGCCCAGTTCCTCTTTCACGAGCGACAGATAAGTCAGCGAATCCTTCGCCTTGGAAATCCCCCCGGCGGGCTTGTAGCCAACCTTGATCCCCGTGCGGTCATGATAGTCCCGGATCGCGCGCATCATGACGAGGCTCACGGGCAGCGTCGCGTTGACGCTTTCCTTCCCCGTCGAGGTCTTGATGAAATCGGCCCCTGCCATCATGCAGACAAGGCTCGCCCGCGCGACGTTCCTGAGCGTCCCAAGTTCGCCGGTCGCGAGGATCGCCTTGACATGGGCCTCGCCGCAGGCCTCGCGGAAGGCTTTCATCTCATCATAGAGCGCCTGCCAGTTCCCGGTGAGCACATGGCGGCGCGAAATCACGATGTCGATCTCGCGCGCGCCTGCCCGGACGCTTTCGCCGATCTCGGCCACCCGCAGATGGAAGGGGGAGAGGCCCGCCGGAAACCCGGTGGACACGGCGGCCACGGGAATGTTTGTGCCCTCGAGATATCGAACGGCGGCTGGCACCATGTCGTGATAGACGCAGACCGCGCCCGTGGTGATTCCCGGCATCCCCAGCGCGTCGAGCAGATCGGCGCGAACCGGATGCGCCGCCTTGGCGCAGAGCCTGCGGACCCGCTCCTCGGTGTCGTCACCCGCGAGCGTGGTGAGGTCGATCATCGTGATCGCCTTGAGAAGCCAGGCGGCCTGGTGGTCCTTCTTGACCGACCTGCGGGCGGCAATCGTTCCCGCCCGGCGTTCGATGGCCGAAGTATTGGCCTGTGCCGCGCGCACCCAGTCCATGTCCAGCGCCATGCCGGGATTACGCGGTTCGACCACGTCGGGAAGCTGCGCAGATGTGGTCTGCGAAGGCGAGGTAAGCTTGTCGTGTTGCACGGGGTTCTCCGGGATCCTTGCGGGAAGCGTGGCATGGGGGGGTGGATTCTGCAATATTTTCCGTTTGGTCAAATTTTTGGGTGGGGAGGAGGAGGGGAATGTGAGGGTTGGGGGTGACGAAGGCGGCTGGTGTGGATGGGGCGGCGGGATGTGGGAGGATTTCAGGATTCTAGAATTCTAGAATCCTGAAATTCGTAAGCCGCTGAGATTATTTCGAAAAATATCCGCCCGTTAAGACCTTCGTTAACCGCGCGGTAATTCCGTCCCGCTACAACCCATCGAAAGACACCTCAGCACAACGACGGATAGGACCCGACGCATGACCATCGACGAACGCATTGCACTGAACTTCCGCGCGCTTTCGCACCCCCGTCGCGCGGCGATCTTCCGCCTGCTGACCGAGGATCCTGAGGTTGGCACGACTTATCGTTCGCTCCAGATCGCCTCTGGCATCTGCGACGCCTCGCTCATCCACCACCTGCGGGGTATGGAACGTTGCGGTCTGATCCGGCGGCAGCGCCGAGGGTCAGAAGTTGCCTACCTCATCGACAGCGCCACCTTCTGCCGGACCATTTCGCTCGCGCATTCCATGGCGACCGAGGCCCGGCTGTGTCCCGGGCTGAACCCCCGTGCGGCCTAATGCGCCTCGGCCCAGTTCGATCCTTGCCCGGCATCGACGACGAGCGGCACCGACAGCTTGACCGCCGGATTGGCCGCACCCTCCATCACCTCGCGGATCACGGGGATCGCGGCCTCCTCGGCGCCCTTCTCGACCTCGAAGATCAGTTCGTCGTGGACCTGTAGCAGCATCTTCACGGGCATCCCCGCAATCGCCATCGGCATTCGGATCATGGCGCGCCGGATGATGTCGGCTGCGGTCCCTTGGATCGGCGCGTTGATCGCGGCACGTTTGGCAAAGCCCGCGTGGGGTCCGCGCGCGTTGATCTCGGGCGTGTGAATTTTCCGACCGAAGAGCGTCGCCACATGCCCGTGCTCTTTCGCAAAGGCCACGGTGTCGTCCATGTATTCCTTGATGCCAGGGTATTTCTCGAAATACCTGTCGATGAAGCCCTGCGCGTCGCCACGCGGGATGCGCAGGTTGCGGGCGAGGCCAAAGCCGGAAATCCCGTAGATCACGCCGAAGTTGATCGCCTTGGCCTGCCGCCGCACGTCTGGCGTCATCTGATCCAGCGGCACGTCGAACATCTCGGAGGCCGTCGCAGCATGGATGTCCTCGCCGTCGCGGAAGGCCTGCTTCATGCTCTCGATCCCGGCCACATGGGCGAGGATGCGCAGTTCGATCTGCGAATAGTCGAGCGACAGCAGCACCTTGCCCTCGGGCGCGACAAAGGCCTCGCGGATACGGCGGCCTTCTTCGGTCCGCACGGGGATGTTTTGCAGGTTCGGGTCGGTCGAGGCAAGGCGCCCGGTCGCGGCCCCGGTCTGCAGGTAGCTCGTATGAACCCGACCGGTCTCCGGGTTGATATGGGTCTGAAGCGCGTCGGTGTAGGTCGATTTGAGCTTCGACAATTGCCGCCAGTCGAGCACCCGTCCCGGCAATTCATGCTCCGTCGCGAGGTCCTCGAGCACATCGGCCCCGGTGGCATAGGCCCCGGTCTTGCCCTTCTTTCCGCCGGGAAGTTCGAGCCGTTCGAAGAGGATCTCGCCCAGTTGTTTGGGGCTGCCCACATTGAACGGACCGCCAGCCAGTTCGTGAATCTCGGCCTCCAACCCCGCCATCTTCTGCGCGAAGGCGTTGGACATCCGCGACAACGTCTCGCGGTCGACTTGGACCCCGTGCATTTCCATTTGCTTGAGCACCGGCACCAGCGGGCGTTCCAGCGTCTCGTAGACCGTGGTGACGCGCTCCTGATGCAGGCGGGGCTTGAGCGTCTGCCAGAGCCGCAGGGTCACATCGGCGTCCTCGGCGGCATAGCGCACGGCGTCGGTGATCGGCACCCGGTCGAAGGTGATCGCGCTCTTGCCGGTGCCCAGAAGCGTCTTGATCGAGATCGGGGCGTGGCCGAGATAGCGTTCGGAGAGCTCGTCCATGCCGTGATTGTGCAGACCCGAGAACATCGCGTAGGACATGAGCATCGTGTCGTCCACGGGGGCGACGGTGACCCGGTAACGCTCGAATATCTTCACGTCGTATTTCGCGTTCTGGAAGATCTTGAGGATTTCCGGGGCCTCCAGCACGGGCTTCAGCGCGGAGAGCACGTCGTCGAGCGGTAGCTGCCCCTCCACGAGCTTGTCCGAGCCGAACAGGTCCGCCGCCTCGCCCTCCTTGTGCCCGACAGGGATGTAGCAGGCGACGCCCGGCGCGGTGGACAGCGAGATACCGACGAGGGCCGCCTGCATTTCGTCGAGCGATGTGGTCTCGGTATCGACGGCGACGAAGCCCTGATCGCGGATGGTCGCGATCCAGAGATCCAGCGCTGCCATGTCCTGCACGTGCTCATAGGCTTCCACGTCCATCGCGGGCATCTCGGGGGCGGCGACGTCCTCGGTCACGGGGGCGGCCTCGATCACCGGTTGCTCCACACCCAGCTTGTCGGCAATCCGCTTGGTCAGCGTGCGGAACTCCATCTTGGCCAGGAAGGCCATCAGCACGTCTGGTTCTGGATCGCGCACCTCGAGGTCGTCGAGTGTGAAGTCGAGCGGCGTGTCGCAATCCAGCGCCACGAGCTTCTTGGACAGCTCGATCTGGGCGCGTTTCTCGATGAGGGTTTCGCGCCGTTTCGGCTGCTTGATCTCGTCCGCCCGGTCGAGCAGCTCCTCCAAAGAGCCGTATTCGTTGATCAGCAGGGCGGCGGTCTTGATTCCGATCCCCGGCGCGCCGGGCACGTTGTCGACGCTGTCACCGGCGAGCGCTTGGACATCCACAACCCGCTCCGGCCCGACACCGAATTTCTCGATCACGCCGTCCCGGTCGATGCGCTTGTTCTTCATCGGGTCGAGCATTTCGACCCCGTCGCCCACGAGTTGCATCAGGTCCTTGTCCGACGACAGGATGGTGACTCGCCCGCCCGCGTCCCGCGCCTGACAGGCCAGCGTTGCGATGATGTCGTCGGCCTCCCATCCCTCCATCTCCTTGCAGGCGATGTTGAAGGCGATGGTCGCTTCGCGCGTCAGCGGGATTTGTGGGCGCAGGTCTTCGGGCATCTCGTCCCGGTTGGCCTTGTACTGGGCGTACATGTCGTTTCGGAAGGTGTGCGAGCCCTTGTCAAAGACCACCGCCACATGGGTTGGCGCCTCCGGCCCCGCGTTGTCCTCGACATAGCGCTGGATCATGTTGCAAAACCCCGAGACCGCCCCGATGGGCAGGCCGTCGGATTTTCGGGTCGGCGGCGGCAGCGCGTGGTAGGCGCGGAAGATATAGGCCGATCCGTCGATCAGGTGCAGGTGACAGCCCTTGCCGAATGCCATGATGTTCTCCCTCGCGCGTGTCGCATCAGGCGTCTTTGTCGCAAATCAGTCCGGCGCCTGCCAGAGCGAATACGACAGCGACACCGACCATGTCAGCGGGGTCCAGAGGCCCATTTCGACCCCGGCTTCCCGGAGCTTGCGAGAAATCCAGGTGTTACAGGTGCGAAACAGGTGGAAACGGTCCCTGGCGCGGAAGAACGCGTCAGTGGTGCTCAGGCCCTCGGTGGTGACGGGAACCGGCGTGTCCGGGGTCAAAAGGTCCGACCGGATCGCGGCGATCAGCGCCTCGAATTGCGGTTCGGACAGGGTGAGCGGGCGGGTCTGAAAACCGGCGGGCAGCGGGCCCCAGGCATCAAAGCGCAGGACCGAGGCATCGCCGATGGCGCCCTTCAGGGTTGCGCGCAGCGACAGGTCGCCTGCCGAGCCGGTCCGCGTGTAGAAATCTTCGGCCCCCCATCCGACAAGAAGCCATGTTGCCGCCGGATGGTCGATGGGCACGTCCTCGGCCGCCGTAAAACCAAAGGCTGCGCGGGTCACATCGTTCAGGGGCAGGAGAAAGTCGTAGTGGATCGGGCTATGGACCAGCCGGATCTCTACCGTGCCGGTTCCGTCGATGGGCACGATGCGGCCCGGAATCACCGCGAGGATCGTCGCGAGCGCCGCGTAGAACGCGATCGCCCCCGCAAAAAGGCCGGGCAGAAGCCAGAGCCGCCGGAGCCGTGTCACGATTTGTCTGCGAAGTCCTTGTAGACGAAACGCGCGTCGCAGTAGCCGCATTCCACGTAGCCGGTATCGTCAGGGATGGTCAGCCAGACTCGCGGATGACCCGTGGCCGGGCCACCGCCGTCGCAGGCGACCTTTTTCTTGTCCACAACCTTGGTCTCGGGAACTTGCGTCGTCATCGGCGGCCTCGTCTGTTGTCGATCCCGGATAGCACCGGGGCGCGTGGGTGTTCAAGCGCGGGCAAGGTCAGCCAGGCAGCATCCGCCCGAGCACCTTGCCCGACAGGATGTGGGTGTGCAGGTGCGGCACCTCCTGAATGCCCGCTTCGCCGGAGTTGACGATGAGGCGGTAGCCCTGCTTGTCATCGCCCGGCGACAGCTCGAGTTTCGCCACGACGGCCTGAATGGCGCGGGTGTAGTCGGCGATCTCGGCATCCGTCGCTTGGGCCGCGAAATGGTCCCACGTCTGGTAGGGGCCTTTCGGAATCACGAGCACATGGATGGGCGCCTGAGGCGCGATGTCCTCGAACGCGAGCGTGTGCTCGGTTTCCAGAACCGTCTTGTTCGGAATCTCGCCCCGCAGGATCTTCGCGAAAATGTTCTGGGTGTCATATACGTAGGCCATCTTTGTCTTTCTCTCTGCGCGTCAATCACCGAAGAAACCGTCGGTTCGGGCAATCTCCAGCGCCCTTTCTTCCGGGATCGACAGGAACTTGGCAAGGGCCTCGGCATTCTCCTCGGCGCTGGCCTGTTCGCGCATGATATACATCTCGTCGAAACTCTCGTCCCGGATGCGGTCGCTTTCATAGTAGAAATCCTGCCGGATCGTGGGGATGAGGCGGTCGATCGCCTCTTGCGGGGTGCGCTCGCCCGCCAGCCCCACGCGCAGCGCATGGCCAAGGATCCAGTCGTCGCTGAACTCGGTCTCGATCTCGAGAAGCCGGGTCTTCGACCGGTCGGCGTAGAAATCCTTCATCAGCTCCAGAGCCGCAGGGTCGAGCGCAATGGCGAGCCGGTCGGTTTGGTAGTAGTCAAAGAGCATCCGCATCAGCGCCCGGCGGTGGCGGGTGCGTTTTTCGAGCGTGGCCTGAATGCCACCCAGGTCGGGCAGGGGCGTTCCCTCCTCATCGAAAAGGTAGTCGATGGCGGGGATGTTCGTCGTCTCGCGCAACCGTTGCAGGAGCCGTTTGCCGATGTGCCATTTCTTGGTCACGACGATGAGCAACTCGCGGTCCCGGCCGAGCGTCGTTTCGCTTTCCCAGAACCGCTCGCCAAAGCGCTGCCCGATCCGGCCCCGTCCGGTGAGAAAGGCGAACAGGCTGCGCCCCTCGTTCGAAATCTTGAAATCCACCCCATCGGCGGCATAGAGCGCGCCCAGCCGGCGTTTCAGTTCATGCGCGTCGGGGCTGATCTTGCGGGCAAAGATATAGTCCTGCGACAGGAGCAGGTCGTAGTGGTCGTTGTAGAAGGTCACCGGCATCCCGTAGTCGGTGAACATGAGGAAGGTCAGTGTGCGCGTCACGATCTGGTCATCGGGGACGATGTGGCGCACGAGGGTCTGGAAAAAGGTCTCGTCGGGAATCCATGTGGTCGAAAAGAACCGCATCACATCGCGGCGGCGGCGCGTGAAGTCGAGGATCCATTCGATGGTGCGCCGGCGCAGGCACCACCATTGCGACCCGATCTGGATCTGGATATCGCGCGGCACGTCGCGCTGGAGGCCCAGGAATTTCTGCACCTTCATCGAGGCATAGAAGCGCCGCTTCTGGGTGCGTTCGTTGAAGAAGTGCCGATAGATCAGGCGTTCTTCCTTGATCCCCGTCTTGATCCAGTCGCTGTCGAAGAAGTCGAAGCTCTCGATATAGTCCACATCTTCGGCGTCGAGGAAGTCATGCGCGTATTCCGCGGACTTGATCGCCATGCAGTCGCCCGAGACCATGTAGAAATGGGTGGCGCGGGGAAAGGCCTCGACCGCCGCCTCGACCGCGTGGAGCGTGCCGGCGACCAGCGACCATTCCCCCCAGCCGCATTTCTCGCGCGTCTTGGCAAAGGTCACGCTCGCGTTGTCGGACAACGCAGCGCGGATCATGTCGTAGTCCGAGCGCGAGGAACGCGCGTCGAAATGGATCGAGATATAATCCCCTGCGGCGGTCAGGCGTGTGGCCTGATCGATGATGGCTTTCGGGTCCTTGTGACACAGGAGGATGAAGGCGATCTTTGCCATACTGGCGACGGTTCCGTTGACTTGCGGGCACTGTTGACATGATTACCGTAACGAAGCATTGAAATTACAGGGTTTGTTTGCTTTTTTCGCAGAAACAAAATTTGACCCGGGCGAGAGGGTCACATCGGAGGCGGGCAGCAGATGGGTTTTCCCGGAACCTGGATGACCGAAACGGAAAGCATGGTGTATCGGGTCGTCCCGAAATGCGCCTGTTCGACCATCGGCCAGATCATGTATTATTCGGATCACGGCACGTTCTTCGACGGCGACATCCATGATGCCGATACGGGTATCGTGAAATGGGCGCAGGAAGAGAACCAGAATAAGATCGAACGCAACGTGAAGACGCACAAGAGCTATGCCTTCACCTGCGTGCGCAATCCTTACACGCGCATCCTGTCGTCCTTTTTCGACAAGATCTGCGGCATCCAGAGGAACGGGAAACGCTATCGCGGCAACCTCGTGCCGCTCCTGATCCAGAAATACGGGATCGAGGTCGGCGACCCGGAAACCGGCTTCGAGTTCGACCAGATCAAGAGCTTCCGCCGCTTTCTGCTCTTTGCCCGCGACACCATCAAACACCGTCGTCCAATGGACCCGGACATTCACTGGTCGGCCATGTCGGGCCACGTCTCGACCTTCATCACCAATGGCGGCACCTATGACCACATCTTCTGGACCGAGAACTTCAATCCGGGGATGAAGAAGGTGCTCGACAACGTGAAGACGCCGAAAAAGATCGACCTGAAGAAGATCCCCCGGTTCAACGAAAGCGCGGGCCATGGGCCCGAGCGGGCGCATCCGGTCGAGGATTACTTCGACGATCTGTCGATGCATCTGATGTGGGAAATCTACCGCCGGGACTTCGATCTGTTCAAATACGACTTCTTCGATCCGGCCAACAAGATGCCGGTCGGAGACATCGACCTGGACGAGGTTCACAAGAAGCTCGGGTCCTGAGGGCGCGGATGCCCGCGTCACTGGCTCGAACCGGGTCCTCGCTCGTCCGTTGACACGATATTGAGCAAGACGGCGTCTGGTCCCGGATCGGCGGCCAACCGCAAATTTCGCGCAGGTCTCGGCAGATTGCCGCCAAGGCGGAGAAGGTCGGTCGGGGAACCTCTTACCTCCCTTTCGAAAAGTCTTATGGTGCCTCGAATTTCCGCATTCAAGAAACGAAGGCTCAGGATGAAAACCATGCCCATCACCGTGAAACCCCTGTTCGTCCTGCCGATCGCGGGTCTCCTCCTGCTCTCTGCCTGTGACACCGTCGGTGTTCTTGGCCCGCGTGAAGGTGTGGGCGTTGGCGTCGGCGCCGCCGCCGGTGCCGCGCTTGGCGCTGCGATCCCGGGCAACCGTCTGGCGACCGGCGCCGCCGGTGCTGTGGGTGGCGCGCTCGTCGGCGGTCTGATCGGCTCCGCGCTCGACAGGCAGGCGGGCGAGCTGCGCGACGGGTTCGGTGACCCGCGCATTCAGGTGATCAACACCGGCAGCTACCTCAAGGTCATCATGCCCGAGGCGATCCTTTTCGCGACGGATAGCGCAACGGTCAGCCCCGCGCTCTATGGCCAGCTCAACGTGCTGGCCCAGCACCTGCGCAAGTATCCCGAGAGCACCGTGCAGGTCGTGGGTCACACCGATTCGACCGGTTCGGACGCCTACAACCTGCAACTGTCGCAGCAGCGCGCCAATTCGGTGACGTCGGTGCTGTCGTCGAACGGCGTCGGCGCCGCGCGTCTGCAGGCGGTGGGGCAGGGCGAAAGCCAGCCGATCGCCTCCAATGCCACCGTGGAAGGCCGCGCGCAGAACCGCCGGGTCGAGATCAACATTTACCCGCGCTGACCAAAGCCTGGGATTCTGGATGAACCGGGCGCGCCCAGCGTGCCCGGTTTTTCTTTGCGGAGACTTCGGCGTGTCGCTAATCCTCCGGCGACAGGAGGAAAGAACATGCCCCGCTTTGCCGCCAACCTCACGCTGCTGTTCCGCGAGTTGCCCTATCTCGACCGGTTTCAGGCCGCCGCCGAACATGGCTTTTCCGGCGTGGAGGTCCTGTTTCCCTACGACGACGCGGTAAGCGAAGTGACGCGCCGTCTGCGCACGAGCGGGCTCAAGATGGCGCTCATCAACTGCCCCCCGCCCAACTGGGCCGGGGGCGAGCGCGGCTTTGCGGCCGTGCCGGGGCTGACCGAGCGGTTTCGCCACGATTTCAAACGGTCGCTGCGTTATGCCGAAGCGTTGGGTGCCGAGCATATGCATATCATGGCAGGCAAGGCGGTGGGTCTTGTGGCCCGGCAGACCTATGTCGGAAACCTGCGCTGGGCCGCGGCACAGGCCCCGAAGCAGAGCCTGACCATCGAGCCTTTGAATGGCGAGGATATGCCGGGCTATTTCCTCAACGACTTCGATCAGGCCGCCGGAATCCTCGACGAGGTCGGGGCCAAGAACCTCGGTCTCCAGTTCGATATGTATCACGCGCAGATGATCACCGGCGACGGCATGGCGGTCTGGGACAGGCACGGGCACCGCGCGGTGCATGTGCAGGTGGGCAGCGTTCCGGGTCGGCACGAGCCGGGGGTGGGCGATATCGACTACCCGGCGTTCTTCGCCCGGCTCGATGCCGAGGGCTACAAGGGCTGGGTCGCGGGCGAATACCATCCCGCGGACGACACGCGCGACGGGTTGGGCTGGCTCGACTTTGCGAAAGGCTCCTGACAGGATGCTGTCAGTTGGGGGGTGTTAGACAGGTCTCATCAACCAACCAAGGAGACGAGACATGAACACCCAACCCACTGTTGTCTGGGCAGAAATCCCGGTCAAAGACCTGAACGCCGCGATCCGGTTCTATGACAGCGTGTTCGACTGGAAAACCGAAATTGACAGGAGCGCCCCCTTCGCAGTGCTCAACGGGTCCGGGTCGGCCACGGGGGTCGGCGCGAACCTGTTCCAGACCGATGAGACCGGCAAACGCGGCAACATCATTCATTTCGCGGTCGCTGATACCTGCGAGGCGGCGGCGGAGCGGCTGCGCGCGGCGGGTGGCGAGGTGCTGGGCGAGGCGGTGGAAATCCCGCCCGGACGGTTCATCATGGCGCTCGACATCGACGGCAACCAGATCGGGCTCTTCCAGCCCCGCGCCGCATAGAGGAGCCGCCTGAATGAGACGCGCCGACCGCCTGTTTCAGATCGTTCAGATCCTGAGGGGCGGTCGGCTCACCCGTGCGCGTGACCTGGCCGAAAAGCTCGAGGTGAGCGAGCGGACGATCTACCGCGACGTGGCCGATCTGATCGGGTCGGGCGTGCCGATCGAGGGCGAGGCGGGCGTGGGATACGTGATGCGGGCGGGCTATGACCTGCCGCCGCTCATGTTCACGCGGGAAGAGATCGTGGCGCTGGTCGCGGGCGCGCGGATGGCGCGGACCTGGGGCGGGCTCGACATGGCGCGGGCCGCCGATGACGCGCTCTCCAAGATCGAGGCGGTGCTTCCCGAGGCGCTGCGGTCGCGCATCGCCACCGTGCGCATCCATTCGGTGGATTTCGAGGGCACGGACCCCGTGGATCGCGCAAGGCTCGACCTGCTCGAGGGCGCGTCGGACCGCCGCGTCCGGGTGCATTTCGACTACGTGGATGAAAAAGGGCAGGCCACGGTGCGGCGGGTGAGACCGCTGGGCCTGTTCTTCTGGGGTCGGACCTGGATGCTGACAGCGTGGTGCGAGGACCGGGACGCGTTTCGCAATTTCCGCGTGGACCGGATGGACGCGGTCCGCTTGGGCGAGGCGTTTCGCGACGAGCGGGACAAGACGCTCGCCGCCTATTACGAACAGTATGGCCGGCAGATGCCGCGCTAGGTTCCGATGCGGGCGCGCGCGGTGCAGCGATCCGCGGCGGTTTCGGTGTCGAGCGTGACATGACCGATGTCGAAGCGATCAGCCAGCATCGCGCGGACCCGCGCCTTGACCGCGGCCATTGTGGCGAGGTCGCTTGCACCGGTCACCAGATGTGCCTCGACCGAAGTGGCGTTCTCGGTGATCTGCCAGACGTGGAAATGGTGGACGCCGGTCACGCCGTCCTCCGCCTCCATCGCCGCGATGACGGTTTCGGGGTCGATGCCGGGGGGCGTGCCCAGCATGAGCATCCGGATCACGCCGCGCATTTCGGACAGGGCTATCCAAAGGATATATCCCGCGATGAGCAACGTCGCTACAGGATCAGCCCAGAGCCAGTTGAATGTGAGGATCAGGATACCGGTGAGGATCACGGCGATGGATCCCAATGCATCGGCCACGTTGTGCAAGAACGCCGCGCGGATATTGACGCTTTCCTTGGACAGCCGGAAGGTCAGCAGCGCGGTGATCGTATCGACGACGAGGGCAAAGACCGAGACCCAGATCATCAGCCAGCCCGCGATGTCGGTCGGGTTGAAGAAGCGGTCGACGGCCTCGTAGATCAGGTAGATCCCGATCACGACGAGAGTGGTCAGGTTGATGAGCGCTGCCACAAGCTCCGCCCGTTTGTAGCCGAAGGTCATGGTGGCGTCGGTCGGTCTTCGCCCGATCCGGCGCGCGAACCACGCGATACCGAGGCTCGCGGCATCCGACAGGTTATGGACCGCATCCGCGATGAGCGCCACGGACCCCGACAGGATACCGCCGACGATCTCGGCCACGGTGAGCAGGACGTTGACCCCCACGGCAGCAGCCACGGCGCGGTCGCCCGCATCCGGGGACATATGGTGATGGCCATGGCCGCCATGGTCGTGGGCGTGGTGCGAATGATTGTCGTGGTCGGGCATGGTTTTCTCCTTGAGCCCTGCCTATGTAATTCCTCTAGCGACTAGAGGTTCAAGAGGTTTCTGCCATGTATTCCATCGGCGATGTGTCCCGGCGCACCGGAGTCAAGGTGCCCACGATCCGCTACTACGAGCAGATCGGCCTCATCGCGGACGAAGGCCGGACCGAGGGCAACCAGCGGCGGTATACTCAGGCCGGGCTCGACCGGCTGGGCTTTATTCGCCATGCCCGCGACCTTGGTTTGTCGCTCGACGACATCCGGGCACTTCTGTCGCTCGATCCCGACCACCACGCCGCGACCCATGGTATTGCAGAGACGCATCTGGCGGCCATTCGGGCGCGGATCGAGCGGCTCAGACGCCTGGAGCGGGAGCTGGTGCGGATCGTCGCGACCTGTGACGGCGCGGACAGCCACGATTGTTCGGTGCTCCATGCCTTTGGCGATCATGATCTCTGCGCCCACGACCACCGTGGTTAGTTCGCGTCAGAGTGGCTCCACATCCAGCCACACGCCTCCGTAGGGCCTGAGCGAAAGGATCATCACGGGCTCTGGATCGCGGCCCGGTATCGCGCGGAAGCGGAAGCGAGCGAGCAGCGTTGCCAGCACGATCACCGCCTCCTGCAGGGCAAAGCCCATCCCCAGGCACACCCGCGGCCCCGCGCCAAAGGGGAGATAGGCGAAGCGGTTGATGTTCTCCGCGCGCTCCGGCGCGAACCGGTCGGGGTCGAAGGCGTCAGGGCGGTCCCAGACGCAGGCGTTGCGGTGGAGTGCATAGAAGGGGAGCAGGACAAGATCGCCGGACTTAATCTCGCGGTCCCGGAGCCGATCGGGCGCCGTCGCCGTGCGCGACACCATCGCGGCGGGTGGATAGAGGCGCATCGCCTCGTCGATGATCTGTCGGACATAGGTCAGCCTTGGAACATCCTCGGCCCCGGCGGCGCGGGCGCCCAGCGCCGCGCGCGCCTCCTCCCGCGCGCGCTCCTGCACGGCAGGATCGAAGGCACAGAGGTAGAGCGACCAAGACAGGGCGAGTGCGGTCGTCTCATGCCCGGCGACGAGAAAGCTCAGGAGGTTGTCGCGCAGTTCCTCGTTCGTCATCTCGCGGCCCGTTTCTGGGTCCGATGCCTCGATCAACAGGTCGAGGAGCGGTTTGGGATCGGTGCGGGTTGCGGCGCGGCGGGCCTCGATCGCGCGGTCGGCGGCGCGTTTGAGATCGGCGATGAGCGCCGCCCCCAGAAGCCGCGCGGGACGGGGAACGAACCGGGGCACCTGCAGGATATCGAGGACCGAGGCGCGCCCGGCCGTGGTCAGGTAACGGTCGATGGCGCGGTGCGCCACATCGCGGGGAATGGCGGTGTCCGACGACATGGAGACGGCTGCGATGACCTCGAAGGCCGTGCGCAGCATTTCCTGGTAGAGATCGACGGGGCCGGTTCGTCCGACGAGGCGGGAGGCAGCGGCTTCGGCCGCTTCCGTCATGACCGGGGTGAGAGCGGTCAGGTTGCGCGGGGCGAAGACCGGCATCGCGGCGCGGCGTTGCCAGCGCCAATGCGCGCCGTCCGCCAGAAAGAGCCCGTTGCCGAGAGCGGGACGCAACATCGCCTGGCTTTCTTCGGACTTGGGGTAATCGGCGGCGGCGTCTTTCAGCACCCGGCGCAGCGAGGGCGGGTCCATGACCATGTGGAATCGCCTGACGACCTGACCCGAAACGATAGGCTGGGTAAACGCGATCCGCGGCAGAACGAAGAGCGCATTCCTCTGCATCGCCATCACGCCCTTGACGAATCCCCTCGGCTTCGTCGCGATGGGAACGGCGACCGGGAGAGCGTCGTCGCTCTGGTTTTCGTGGGGAATGTGGGACATCTGCGACACCATAGGCAAAAGACTGCCGCCGAACGGGGCCGCCCACAAGGGCGTGCATTGCCCCGCTGCCGTCCAGAGGGTAAGGCCCTAGGGACCTGAGAGGAGACACCATGCCCCGTTTCACCCGCTTTGCAGCCTTCGCCGCCGCTGGCCTGACCCTGTCCGCCTGCGCGACGACCAACGATCTGGGCGAGGTGCCGGAGCCGATGGGGCGCTTTCTGCTGGGTCATGCCGTAACGGTCGTGGAAGAGCCGCAGATCGGCCCGTTCTCGCGCGAAGCCACCGACGAGGCTTGGGAAACGGCAATCAATTTCGCGATGGAAGAACGCTTCGGCCGCTACGACGGCGACAAGTATTTCCACATCGCCACCAAGGTTGACGGCTATGCGCTGGCCATGGTCGGCATCCCTCTGATCTTTACGCCGAAATCGGTCCTCGTCGCCTCGGTCACCGTCTGGGATGACGAGAAGGGCGCGAAAATCAACGAGGATCCGGAGATCTTTACCGTGTCCGAAGAGATGTCGGTGGATCAGTTGATCGGCACCGGCCTCACGAAAACCGCCGACGAACAGATGCTGTCGCTCGCGCGTGCGCTGGCCAAGCGCGTCCACCAGTGGATGCTGGAAACGCCGGAGTGGTTCGGCGATGCCTCCCTCATGGACCCCGCGACGACCTCGGCCGGCACGCCTGCTGCGACGGCCGGAACGATCCCGCCGCAGTTCGCGCGGGTCGAGAATGGCGAGTTGCAGGGCGGCACCGAAGTCGGTGGCACCTCGACCGGCGTGAAGGCCGAGCAACCGGCGGGCGCCAATGTGGAAACGACCACCACCGAAGGCATGATCGTCGAAAGCTCGTCTTGAGACGTGTTGCGCCGGGGCTTCGCCCCGTCGCGGCCGCGGGGGGCAAGCCCACCGCACCTCCCAGCCCTTTGATCATGGCGCGCTGACCCCGATCCGCTACGAAGATATCGGGGCAGGGGCCTGCGTATTTCCAGAAAGATGAAAGGGGCGGGTCCACCACAAGGCTGGCGCTGCGGACGCCGGTTGGGGTGGACGTCGATCCGGCGCCATGGCTCGAGTTCAGGGTGCGGCGCGCGGCGAGACGGCGCGAGCGGTCGCGCGGTCCTTTGCGCATCCAGAACCCCGCCAGTGCTTGCCTTTTCGTGCGTCCCCGGCTAACGAGCGCGCGGTAGACTTTATCGGGTGTCCCCGAACCACACTGAAACCGCTCTTAAGATGAGGCAACTGGCCAATGGCAAAGGCAAAGTTTGAACGCTCCAAACCGCACGTGAACGTGGGCACGATCGGCCACGTTGACCACGGCAAGACCACTCTGACGGCTGCGATCACC
>LUOO01000022.1:26525-100190 GCA_001626765.1 Maritimibacter sp. REDSEA-S28_B5 | reverse complement strand
GTCATGGCGCAGGCGCTGCTGGCCGCCGACCGCGAGGCGGCCGAGGGCCTGCTCGCCCCCCGGTTCAACGCATTGGTGCGCAAGGAAACCTGCGCCGACGTGGCCCGCCAGATCGACCTTGGCGCGGTGCTGAAACTGGGCCGGTCCGAGCAGATGTCGGGCGGTCGGCGCAAGGAGGCACTGCTTGGCGACGCGATGGAGGCGGTGATCGCGGCGGTCTACCTCGACGGCGGACTTCCGGCGGCGCAGTCGGTGATCCTGACCCTCTGGGGCGACCGCATCGAAACGGTGGAAGAAGACGCCCGCGACCCCAAGACCGCGTTGCAGGAATGGGCACAGGCCCGCAAGATGCCGCCGCCAAGCTACGTCGAGACCGGGCGCCGCGGCCCGGATCATGCGCCAGAGTTCACCATCGAGGTGCGCCTTCAGGACGGCAGCACCGCCAGCGCCACGGCCAAGTCGAAACGCGCGGCGGAGCAGGACGCGGCGAAGGTTCTCTTGGGGAAACTGGGCGGCTAGGCGCGATCCGCGCCTCTTTTCATCGTTCCATGTATGCCGGGGCGCTGGGGGCAGAGCCCTCAGCTTGCCTTGCCCCAAAC
The DNA here is from genome assembly GCA_001626765.1 of Maritimibacter sp. REDSEA-S28_B5. GTDB lineage: Bacteria > Pseudomonadota > Alphaproteobacteria > Rhodobacterales > Rhodobacteraceae > Maritimibacter. The sequence goes on along the minus strand of LUOO01000022.1, from coordinate 99,591 downwards.
GTCAGCCCGCCGGAAATGCCTTGTCCCGCCTGTGCGGTTCGTCCCAGTCGATCACGGGGTTGATCGGGATGATCCGGTTCGGATTCACCATGTCGTGGCTGTAGTGATAATGCCGAACGTAGTGGTCGGGATGTACCGTATTCGCGACCCCCGGCCATTGGTATAGCTCGCGGGTATAGGCCCAGAGGTTCGGGTATTCGCGCAGCCACTTTCGGTTGCACTTGAAATGGGTGTGATAAACGAGGTCGAAGCGCACCAGCGTGGTAAAGAGCCGCCAGTCGGCCTCGGTCACCCGGTCGCCCACGAGGTAGCGTTGACCCGAAAGGCGCTCCTCGAGCCAGTCCATCGCCTTGAACAGCGTCACGACCGCGTCGTCATACGCCGCTTGCGTGGTTGCGAAACCGGCCTTGTAAACGCCATTGTTCACCTCGTCGTAAATGCGGGCGTTGACCTCTTCGATCTCGCCTCGCAGCTCTTCGGGCCAGAAATCCTGGCGGTCGCCCGTCACCTCGTCGAAGGCCGAATTGAACATGCGGATGATCTCGGCCGATTCGTTGGACACGATGGTGCCGGTCGTCTTGTCCCAGAGCACCGGCACGGTCACCCGGCCAGAGATCCTGGGGTCGGCCTCGGTGTAGATGTCGCGCATGAACTGTTTGCCGAAGAGCCGGTCCCCGGTCGCGCCCACAAAATCCGTGTCGAAGGTCCAGCCATCGTCCAGCATGTCCGGATGCACGACCGAGATGTCGATGTGGTCGTGCAACCCCTTCAAGGTGCGGAAGATCAGCGTGCGATGCGCCCACGGGCAGGCATAGGAGACATAGAGGTGATAACGCCCGCTTTCTGCCTTGAAACCACCTTCGCCCGAGGGGCCGGCGGCGCCGTCCGGCGTGACCCAGTTGCGAAAGGCCGTGGTGCCGCGCACGAACTCTCCGCCGTGCGCCTTGGTGTCATACCAGCCCTCGTTCCATTCGCCGTTGTCGAGATAGCCCATCGGAAGCCTCCTTTGTTCACGCTTACATAGGCGCAACGCGGGTCTGTGCGAACTGGTTCAGCGGGCGCACCTCCTGTGCGCAGCCACACATGTCGCACATTGGTGCCAAGTGTCGCTTGTCGCATTTACCCAAGCGCAGGGTTCCTGTATGCCCAGCCTGACGATGCCCCGACCGGGGCCGGAGAGGTGGGCCTTCCACGATCGACCCAATCGGGGATCGGGTGGCCGTCGTCGGCGGATGATGCGCGCCCTCTTCCTGTCCCGGTCCAGACTGCGAGGACCCAGATGAAGAAGCTCCTTCTCCTTCTCACGCTTGTGCCGGCGACCGCCATGGCCCATCCCGGCCATCTGGTCGATGCGGCGGGGCACGATCACCTTCTCGCCGGGGCCGCCATTGCCATTGCCATCGGCGTGGCGATCTGGGGCGCGCTCAAGGGCCGCCGCGACGACGAGGCGTCGGACGATGTGGACGAGCCTCAGGCCGAAGCGCAGGACGCCTGAGATGGGGAAAGCCGGTGGAAAAACGGGCGTGATGATCTGTGGCCACGGCTCGCGCAGCCAAGCCGCGGTGGACGAGTTCAAGGTGCTGGCGCAAAAGCTGCCCGCCTATTTCCCGGACGACTGGCTGGTCGACTACGGCTACCTCGAGTTCGCCAATCCGGTCATTCGCGTCGGTCTCGACAACCTGCGCGAGGCGGGGTGCGACCGGATCGTAGCCGTGCCGGGGATGCTCTTTGCTGCGATGCATTCCAAGAACGACATACCCACGGTTCTGAACACCTATGCCGCCGAGCACGGGATCGAGGTCTCCTATGGGCGCGAACTGGGCGTGGATCCCAAGATGATCGCGGCCGCGGGCGAGCGAATCCGCGATGCGATGGCGGCTGCCGATATGAAGCACGGTCCCGTGCATCGCCATGACACCTGTCTCGTCGTCATCGGGCGCGGGGCCTCGGACCCCGACGCGAACGCCAATGTCGCCAAAATCGCACGGCTTCTGCAAGAGGGCATGGGCTTCGGCTGGCTCGAGGTCGGTTATTCGGGCGTGACCTTTCCGCTTGTGGAGCCTTGTCTGTCTCATGCCGCGAAGCTGGGCTACAAGCGGATCGTCGTGTTCCCCTACTTCCTTTTCACCGGCATCCTGATCGACCGGATCTATGGCTTCACCGACCGCGTCGCTGCCGCTCACCCTGAAACGCAGTTCGTCAAGGCCGGGTATCTCAATGATCACCCCAAGGTGCTCGAAACCTTTGCCGAGCGGGTGACGGAACAGGTGGGCGCGGTGCCGCCGCCCAATTGCGGGACCTGCGGGTATCGCGAGCAGGTGCTGTCCTTGTCGCAAGGCAAGCATATCCACGTGAAGCCCGAGGAGCGCCTCGGTCATCCGGCCTATGCCGAGGTGCCGCCGCCCACCTGCGTCATGTGCAAATACCGGACTGAAGTGCTTGGGTTTGAAGCCGAGGTCGGCGCGGTGCAGGAAAGCCACCACCATCATGTGGAAGGGCAGGGGGCATCGGCACCGGGGTCCAACGTCGAGGATTGCCGGTTCTGCGAGACCTTCTGCACAGGCGAGTGTCGGCTGCATCTGGGCGGGCATCATCATCACCATGATCATGGCCATGACCACCACGATGACCATCATCACGGCCATCACCACGACCACGGGCACCACCATCACGACGACCATCACCACCCGGTCTATCCCCACGCGAAACACCCGCATGGACCGGAAAGTGCCCGGTCGAAAGCGACCAAGGCATGACCCGCCCGCCGCTGCGCTACATCCGCGACCCCGCAGCGATCTATCGCGAGAGTTTCGCCATCGTCGAACGCGAGGCGAGGCTGGACCGGTTTCCGCCCGGAATGGCGGCGCTCGCAACCCGTGTCATTCACGCCTGCGGCATGGTCGAGGTGGCGGACCGGCTGTCTTATTCCGAGAACGCCTACCAAGCTGGGCATAACGCGCTTCTGGCCGGGGCGCCGATCCTGTGCGACTGCGAGATGGTGGGCGCGGGGATCATCCGCCGCTACCTGCCGCGCGAGAACGAGGTGATTGTGACCCTGAACGATGCGGGTGTGCCGGAACTGGCCAGATCTATCGGCAACACCCGGTCCGCCGCCGCGGTCGAACTGTGGGGGGATCGCCTCGCGGGTGCGGTGGTGGCCATCGGCAACGCCCCCACTGCGCTCTTTCACCTGCTCGAACTCATCGACGCGGGTGCGCCGAAGCCCGCTGTCATTCTCGGCTTTCCCGTGGGGTTCGTGGGCGCCGCCGAGTCCAAGGCCGAACTGTCTAACAACCCGCGCGGTTGCGACTTCGTTGCGCTGCGTGGTCGCCGTGGCGGATCGGCCATTGCCTCTGCCGCTGTCAACGCCTTGGCCGCTGGCCTGCCGGAGAAACTGCAATGACCCAGACACCTTGGCTCCATATCGTCGGGATCGGCGAGGACGGGATGGAGGGGCTGACCCCCGCCACCCGCGCCGTGGTCGAGGCCGCCGAGGTCATCATCGGCGGTGACCGCCACCATACGCTATCGGATGGTGTCCAAGCGGAGAGGGTCGCGTGGCCGTCGCCCTTTGACGCGCTCATCGACACGCTCAAATCCTACCAAGGCAAGCGCGTCGTCGTGCTGGCCACCGGGGACCCGCTCTGGTTCTCGGTCGGCGCGCGGATCGGGCGCGGCCTTCCGGCGGGCGAGATCACCTATCACCCGCAGCTTTCGGCCTTTCAGCTTGCCTCTGCCCGGATGGGCTGGTCGATGGCCGACCTCGAAACGCTCACTGTTCATGGCCGCCCGGTCGAGCAGATGATCGCCTTCATCCAGCCCGACGCGCGGCTCCTGATCCTGACCACGGGGAGCGAGACGCCCGGCCAGATCGCGCGGTTCCTGACCGAGCGCGGGTTCGGGCGCTCGACCATGACGGTTTTCGCCAACATGGGCGGCAAGGACGAGTCGCGGTTCGATGGCACCGCCGAGGGCTGGAGACACGACGTGCCGCCCTTCAACACGCTGGCCGTGGAGTGCATCGCCGCGCCGGATGCGGCGCTCCAGCCGCGCGTGCCGGGGCTGCCCGACGAGCTGTTCCAGCATGACGGGACGATGACCAAACGCGAGGTGCGCGCGCTGACCGTGGCCAAGCTCATGCCGATGCGCGGGGCGCTCTTGTGGGACATCGGGACGGGCTGCGGCTCGGTTGCGGTCGAATGGATGCGCGCGGCGCGCTATTCTCGCGCCATCGGGATCGAGCCGCGTGCGGACCGCCGAGCTATGGCCGCCGCCAATGCGCTGGCGCTGGGTGTGCCGCGTCTTGAGATCGTGGATGGTATGGTCCCCGCCGCTTTGGCCGGCCTTGAGGCGCCTGATGCCGTGTTCATCGGGGGCGGTTTGTCCGAAGAAACATACGCTGCCGCATGGTCGGCGTTGAAACCGCTGGGGCGACTGGTGGCCAATGCCGTGACGCTCGAAAGCCAGGCGGTGCTTCTCGACCTCTACAAACGCCACGGTGGAGAATTGATCCAGCTGGGGATTTCGCGGGCCGACGATCTTGGCCCCCGGACCGGCTGGCGTCCTGCGATGCCGGTCATGCAGTGGAGCCTGATCAAGCGATGAGCGGAACCCTGATCGGTGTGGGCCTTGGCCCCGGTGACCCCGACCTCATGACGCTGGCCGCCGTCCGGGCGATCGGCGGGGCGCAGGTCGTGGCCTATCCGGCGCTGCCCGCAACGCCCAGTTTCGCGCGCTCCATCGCCGCTGCGCATATCGCGCCCGGTGCGTATGAGATCGTGATCGAGGTGCCGATGACGCGCGCGCGGGAACCGGCGCAGGCAGCCTATGACCTCGGCGCGGAACGGATTTCCGAGGCGTTGTCCTCAGGTTCCGATGTCGCTGTCCTCTGTGAGGGCGATCCGCTGTTCTACGGGTCCTTCATGTATCTGCACGCCCGCCTCGCACCCCGGTTTGCGACCCGGATCATTCCCGGTGTCACCTCTGTCACCGCCTCCGCTGCCCGTGCGGCCATACCGCTGACCGCCCGCAACGAGGTGCTGACGGTGATCCCTGGCCCGCTGCCATCGGCGGAAATGGCGGCGCGGATCGAGGCCGCGGACGCGGTCGCGATCATGAAGGTCGGGCGGCATCTGTCGCGCATTCGCGACGTGCTGTCGACGATGGGCCTCGCGGCCCGTGCCACCTATGTCGAACGCGCGACGCTGGCAGAGGAGCGCATCCTGCCGCTCAGCGAGGCGCCCGATCCCGCCCCCTATTTCTCGATGATCCTCGTCACGAAAGGAGCCGACCCGTGGTTGTGAAACCCGTCGTTCTCTGTCTCAATCGTTCTGGTGAAGCCACCGCGCATCGTGTCGCGAAGGTGCTTGGTGCCGCGCTCCATGGCCGCATGGACCGTGTGGAGAAAGCCGATGCCTTTTTCGCCAATGCGCTCGACCATGCGCGCGATCTGTTCGCTGCAGGCACGCCCGTTGTGGGTGTCTGTGCTTCCGGCATCCTGATCCGGGCCGTCGCGCCGCTTTTGTCGGACAAGCGATCCGAGCCGCCGGTGCTGTCGGTGTCGGATGATGGGTCGGTGGTGATCCCGCTGCTTGGTGGCCATCGGGGCGCGAACCGCATGGCGGGCGAGATTGCCGCTGTGCTGGGGGCAAAGGCCGCCGTGACCACCGCAGGCGACATCGCTATTGGCGCGGCGCTCGATGTGCCGCCGCTGGGCTACCGGCTGGCCAACCCGGCAGATGCGAAATCCGTGATGGCGGCGCTCTTGTCGGGGGCAGGGGTGCGCATCGAGGGCGAGAACATCTTTGGTATCGAGGACACGGGAGGTGGCGTGACCCTCACCGTGAGTGAAGCGCCCTGTGCCGGGGGTGGCGAGACTCTCGTCTATCATCCCCAGTCTTTCGCCCTTGGCGTGGGCTGCGCGCGGAACTGCGACCCCGAGGACCTGTGGACGCTGGTCCAGACCACTCTCGCCGAGGCGAATATCGCGCCGGGAGCCATTGCCGCTGTGGGCACGATCGACCTCAAGGCCGACGAGCCCGCGATCCTGTCGCTTGCGAGCCGCCTTGGCGTGCCGCTGCGCCTGTTCACCGCCGCCGAACTGGAGGCCGAAACCGGGCGGACGGAAAACCCATCGGAGGTGGTCCTTGCCGAAGTCGGGAGCCATGGGGTGAGCGAGAACGCGGCGCTGTGCCTGGGCGGGGCGAACGGGTCCCTGACGGTGCCGAAGCGCAAGACCAGGAACGCGACCTGCGCCATCGCGCGCGCGCCGAAGCCGATCACCGAATTCGCGGGACGCCCACGTGGCCGCTTGTCCATTGTTGGCATCGGGCCGGGGCAGGCGTCCTGGCGCACGCCCGAGGTGTCGAAACTCGTCGCCGAAGCCGAGGAACTGGTGGGCTACGGGCTTTATATTGATCTGCTTGGGCCGCTGGCGGCGGGCAAGACGCGGTCGGACTTCCCGCTGGGCGGGGAGGAGGACCGCTGCCGCTATGCGCTCGAGCAGGCGGGGCAGGGCAAGAACGTTGCGCTGGTCTGCTCGGGCGACGCAGGCATCTATGCGATGGGCGCGCTGACGTTCGAGCTTCTCGACCGCGCCACCGACGCGGGCGGCGTGTCCGATGCCGCGCGGCGGGTCGAGGTGGTCTGTTCCCCCGGTGTCTCGGCGCTGCAGGGCGCGGCTGCCCGGGCGGGCGCGCCGCTCGGGCATGATTTCTGCACCATCTCGCTCTCGGACCTGCTGACGCCGCGCGAGGATATCATCCGGCGGCTGCACGCGGCAGCCGAGGGCGATTTCGTCATCGCCTTCTACAACCCGGTGTCAAAAACGCGCCGGACGCTCCTGGCCGAGGCGCGGGACATTCTGATGAAGCACCGCCCGGCGGATACGCCCGTATTGCTCGCGTCGAACCTCGGGCGGCCGGAGGAAAAGATACGTTACCGTATGTTGTCAGAGCTTCAGGTGGACGAGGTCGACATGCTGACCGTCGTGCTCGTGGGTAGCTCGAATTCCCGCCTCGCGCAGCTTGGCGAAGGCCCCCGCATGTTTACCCCGCGCGGCTATGCGCGGCGAATCGATGGCGACCTGCGCGACGTGGGGAACCGGCACCTGACCACGGAGGACGCCACATGACCGTCTATTTCATCGGCGCCGGACCCGGCGATCCCGAACTTCTGACCCTGAAAGCGCAGCGCCTGATCGCGGCTTGCCCCGTCTGCCTCTATGCCGGATCACTGGTCCCGCCCGATGTCGTCGCGGGTGCGCCCGAGGGCGCGCGCGTCTTGGACACGGCGCCGATGACGCTCGACCAGACCCATGCCGAGATCAAGGCGGCTCATCAGCGGGGCGAGGATGTGGCCCGCGTTCATTCCGGCGATCCGTCGCTCTACGGCGCGATTGCCGAGCAGATCCGGCGGCTGCGCGCGGACGATATTCCCTACCAGATCGTGCCGGGTGTGCCTGCCTATGCCGCCGCCGCCGCCGCGCTGGGGCAGGAGCTGACCATCCCGGAAATCGCGCAAAGCATTGTTCTGACGCGCGTTTCCATGCAGTCCACCGCGATGCCCGAGGGTGAGACGCTGGAAAACTTTGCCCGCACGGGGGCGACGCTCGCCATCCATTTGGGCGTGCGCAACATGCGCGAGATCGAACGGGTGCTGATGCCGTATTACGGCGCGGATTGCCCGGTCGTCGTCGCCTACCGCGTCGGCTGGCCGGACGAGATGATGATCAGGGGCACGCTTGCCGACATCCGGCTGAAGGTCCGGGCGGAAAAGATCACGCGCACCGCGCTGATCCTCGTCGGTCCCGCGCTTGGCACGATCCGGGACTTCAAGGACTCTGCGCTTTATGACCCTACGCAACCGCATGTCTTGCGTCCTGTTGCAGGTGTGGCACTGGTCGAGGAAAACAATACCTAATTCGGGAACAAATTCTGAACGCTTCTGTTAAACTGCAAGAAACCTTGGCCGTGGCAGGGTTTGGGGAGTGAACGGAGGGTTTCATGGACGTCGTTCGTGAAGAATTGCTGCAGGGTCTCGACGCCGCGCGGGTACGGCAGAAACGCAAATCGTCCCGGCTCAAGGTCGCCGTGGGCGAGATGTATTTCCCGGTGCTCGAATTTCGCGAGGGCGGCTTTGCCCTGGCAAGCGAGGACGCGCCGAAGCTGCGCGGGCTCGTGGATCTCTATGCGGGTGACAACCATCTTTACCAATGCCTGATCGTCGCGTCGGAAGAGGACGGTCCGCTCATGCGCTACGAGTTCAAACGCTCGACCGCGCATATGGATACGCCGCCCCTGGACTTTGCCCGCGACCCGGACGCCCCCGCAGGACTGATCGAGGGGCCGCGCTGAGCAGCGGATGATCATGCTCCGGAATGCCGAAGGCCGCGCCGCAAGAGCGCGGCCTTGTCATGACCAGAAGGCCCTATTGCAGGTCCGAGAACGCCGCCTGCACCCGTTCGACCGCCTCGACGACAAGCGAACGGGGCGTGGCGAAGTTGAACCGAAGAAAGCTCTCGCCGCCCTTGCCAAACGTGCCGCCGTGGTTGACCGCGATCCCGGCGCCTTCGACCCGCTTGGTGAACTCCTTCGCGGCCATCCCGGTGCCAGCGAAATCGACCCACCCCAGATAGGTCGCCTCAAGCGCCATGGACGACACGCCGGGGATCGCGTTCAGGCCTTGATCCAAGAGCCGCCGGTTGCCGTCGAGGTAATCGACCAACCCATCAACCCATTCCGCGCCTTCGGGGGAATAGGCGGCTTCCGCCATCACCATCCCGAAACTGTTGGGCGAAATGCCGAGCGCCATCATCCGGCCAGAGAAGGCGGCGCGCAGTGTGTCGTCATGGATGATCACGTTGCCGGAATGGGTGCCCGCGATATTGAAGGTCTTGGTCGTCGCGGTCATCATCACGAGGCGGTCCTCGATCCCCTCGAGCGTCGCCATGGGAATATGGGCGGCACCGGGGAAAACGAGGTCATGGTGCACCTCGTCCGAGATGACGATCAGGTCGTGTCGCTTGGCGAAATCGGCCAGGGCGTTCAGCTCGTCGCGGCTCCAGACCCGGCCACCGGGGTTGTGCGGCGAACAGAGTGTCAGGATACGTTCATTCCCCGTCATCTGCGCGTCCCAGGCGGCGATGTCGAGTTCGTAGCGTCCATCGACCAGCGCTAGGGGGCATTCCACAAGCTCGCGCCCCGCGCTGCGGATCACCCGGTGAAACGCATGATAGACCGGGGTCATCAGGATCACACCCTCGCCGGGTTTCGAAAACGCATCGAGGCAGAGCGCGTAGCCATTCACCAGCCCGTGCGTCGTGAAGATCGCCTCGGGGTTCACGGTCCAGCCGTGGCGCTGATCCATCCACCAGCAGATCGCCGCGAGGTAACCGGCATCGTCGCCGTAGTAGCCATAGATACCGGGGTCCATCATGCCCTTGAGCGCGCGCTGCACGGGCGGGGCGGCGGGAAAGTCCATGTCTGCGACCCACATGGAGATGCCCGTGTCGGGCGAGACGCCATAAAGCGCCTCCATCTTGTCCCACTTGGCGGAATGGGTGCCCACGCGGTTGTGGACGGTGTCGAAGTCAAAGCTCATGGTTTCTCCTGCACGTTGGCGCGTAGGCTAACCCCGTGGGCCACGGGTGCAAGAGGGGCATGAAGGGGCGTTGCGCAAATCGCGCGTCTGTCCTATCTGGATTTCATGTCGATAAAGCCCATCCTCATACACCCTGATCCGCGCCTGAAAAAGGTCAGCGACGCTGTGCCCGACATCTCGGACGAGCTGCGCCGGCTTGCCGACGACATGCTTGAAACCATGTATGACGCGCCGGGCATTGGCCTTGCCGCGCCGCAGGTCGGCGTGTTGCAACGGGTCATCGTGATGGACTGCGTCAAGGACGATGCCGAGCCGCCGCGCCCGATGGTCATGTTCAACCCCGAGGTGATCCTGTCGTCGGACGACACGAGCATCTATGAAGAGGGCTGCCTGTCTATTCCGGAACAATACGCCGAGGTCACGCGCCCTGCCGAAGTGCGTGTGAAATGGCTGGACCGGGACGGCAACGAGAAGGAGCAGGACTTCGAGGGGCTTTGGGCCACCTGTGTCCAGCACGAGATAGACCACCTGAACGGCAAGCTCTTCATAGACTATCTGTCTCCGATGAAACGGCAGATGATGACGCGCAAATCGGCCAAGATGAAACGCGAACAGGCGCGGGTCTGACCCCCACGTTTCGGAGGCCGTGAATGGCGACCCACCGTCCTTTCGTAATGTATCCCGATAAACGGCTCCGCACGCCCGCCAAGCCCGTCGAGGTGATCGACGACGAGGTGCGCGCGGTCTGGGAGGAAATGATCCGCGCGATGGATGCGATGCCCGGCGTGGGGCTCGCTGCCGTGCAACTGGGCATCATGCGCCGCCTCGCGGTCGTCGATGCGAGCGACACACGCGGGCAAGCGGTGCGCATGGCCAACCCCGAGGTGCTGCACGCCAGTGTGCAGATGCGGGAGCATGACGAGGGCTCGCCCAATCTGCCCGGCGTCTGGGCCACCGTCTCGCGCCCCCGCGCGGTGACGGTGCGGTTCCTCAATGCCGAGGGCGCGGTCGAGGAACGGGATTTCGTAGGCCTCTGGGCGACGAGCGTCCAGCATCAGATCGACCACCTCAATGGCAAGATGTATTTCGATCATCTGTCGAAACTGAAGCGCGACCGGCTGGTGGCCAAGGCGAAGAAAGCGATCCGATGAAACTGGTGTTCATGGGCAGCCCCGATTTCTCGGTCCCCGTCCTCGACGCGCTGCTCGAAGCGGGGCACGAGGTGCTTTGCGTCTATTGCCAGCCGCCGCGCCCCGCCGGTCGCGGGAAAAAGGACCGCCCGACTCCGGTGCATGCGCGGGCCGAGGCGCTGGGGCTACCCGTGCGACACCCGAAGTCGCTGAAGGGCGCCGAGGCGCAGGCCGAGCTTGCGGCACTGGGCGCCGAAATTGCCGTGGTCGTGGCCTATGGCCTGATCCTGCCGCAGGCGGTGCTCGACGCGCCGATGCATGGCTGTCTGAACATCCACGCCTCGCTCCTGCCGCGCTGGCGCGGGGCCGCGCCCATTCACCGCGCGATCATGGCGGGGGATGCGGAGACGGGCGTGTGCATCATGCGGATGGAGGCGGGGCTCGACACCGGCCCCGTGCTCCTGCGCGAGGCGCTGACTATCGGGGACGAAGAAACCACCGGCGAATTGCACGACCGGCTGTCGGCGCTTGGCTCCCGGTTGATCGTCGAGGCGCTGGACCGCCTGCCCAGCCTCACCCCCGAGCAGCAGCCCGAGGACGGCGTCACCTATGCCGCCAAGATCGACAAGGCCGAGGCGCGGGTCGATTGGACCCGCACGGCGGGCGAAGTGGGCGCGCTGATCCGCGGCCTGTCGCCCTTTCCCGGCGCTTGGTGCGAGATGAACGGCGAGCGGGTCAAGCTCTTGGGCGCACGGCTGACCGAGGGGCGGGGGGAACCCGGCACGCTCATCGGACCGCTCACCGTGGCCTGCGGGCAGGGCGCAGTCGAGATCACGCGGGCGCAGCGCGAGGGCAAGCGCGCGATGGACGCGGACGAGTTCCTGCGCGGCACAACGATGCCGGATCGGCTCGACTAGCACCAATTCTTCGGCGACTTCGCGCTGACGCTTGCGTGATCACCGCTCACGCCCCCGTGCAAAGTCTCGTTTCCTTGGCTATTGTTTCTGCGAGGCAGAAACGATCCGCAAAATCGCGGGCACACACGAACCAAGGGACAGTCATGTTCGCACATCCCGCGACGGCAAAAGGGCGGTCAACGCCCGTCTTCCTGTTTAAAATTGTAATCCTTCTCATCATCACCGCACTCGTGCTGTCGGCCTGTGGCCGGCGCGGCGGACCCTCGATCGGGCGCATGGAAACCCCGCGCGAGCTGACGCCGGAGAATTATCCGGCCAAGGGCATCCCGTCGCGCTACGGCGACACCAAGCCCCACGAATGGGAAGGCATCGCGCCGGACCGCTATCAGGTCCACGGCATCGACGCCGCGCGCTATCAGGGTGAGATCGACTTTTTCGCGGCCAAGGGCGCTGGCATCAGCTTTGCCTGGCTCAAGGCGACCGAGGGCGGCGACCACATCGACCCGGGGTATGAGGTCAACGCACCGCGCGCCCGTGCCGCCGGTGTGCCGGTGGGGGCCTATCACTTCTATTACTTCTGCCGCACGCCCGAGGAACAGGCGCGCTGGTTCATCGAAAACGTGCCGCGCCGGGCGGGCGATCTGCCCCCGGTGCTGGACATGGAATGGAACCATCAGTCGCGCAATTGCCGGACCTTCCCCGAACCCGCCGAGGTGCACCGGATCATCCGCACCTACACCCAGATCGTGCAGGCGCATTACGGCACCGCGCCCGTGGTCTATGTCACGCCTGATTTCTACGAGGAAAACAGCCTTGGCAGCCTTGGCGGGATCGAGTTCTGGCTGCGCTCCACCGCCGCGCATCCGTCTGAACGCTATCCGGGCGAACGCTGGAGCTTCTGGCAATATTCCGGCACCGGGGTCGCCCCGGGGATCAAGGGCAACGTGGACCTCAACGCCTTTGCCGGGGACTATTCGCAATGGGCGGGCTGGCTCGCGGCCCGCGTTCAGCGGTAACGCCTAACGCATCGCTTGGGGGAGGGGCAGGCACCCTGGAAGCCCCGCAGGCAACACGATCAACGCCCCGGCCCGGTAGAGCGGGCCGGTCGGCCCCGGTGGGTCGGACTTGAGGCTCACGGAAACGGCGGATCGGTCCACCACGGCGACGCCCTGTGGCAGCGCGTCGATGAAGTCCGCGCTCGGGAAAAGCACGACATGTGCGGGGGCGGCGTCGGACAGAAGCCCGACCAGCACAAGCACCCCGATCCAGCCGATGAGCATGGCGAAGAGGCCGGTGACGATCCGCCTAATAGTCATGGATGTGTTCGAGCGTGAGGCCCCGGTCGGGCAGCCCGCGCAGGGTCTCGGCCAGTTCGGGCACCTTGACCAGCATCAGGTGGCGATAGTCGCCGTATCCCTGCCGGGGAAAGCTGAAGAGTGCGCCCTCGACGGTCGGCTCGGGCGAGGTGACGGTGACGAGGATGTCGTCGTTCCCGGCGATCTCCACGAACTCCGCGCCGTCCGCCGTCATATCCTCGAGCAGATGCGTCAACACCCGGTAGCGCGGCGTGTCGATCACGCGACCCTCGGGGAGCATTTCGACCTCGGACACGTTACCCGGCAGGGCATCCAGCCCGGTGACAACCATTCGCAGCCGGAGTTCATCGTTCCCCGTCGCCGCCACCGCCGCTGCAATCGCGCCCGCATAGGCGGCCTTGCCCCGGTTCTCGACGCCCAGCGCCGCCAGACGCTCGCGGTCGCGGAACACACCGGTGGACGCCGCGGCCAGTTCCGCCTGCGACGCCTCGAAATCCCATAGATACCACGGCGTCTGCTGGAGGAACCGGGCGTAATCCGCCGCCTGCCGGGCGCTCAGATCATCGAGCGGCGCACGCTCGCGCCCCCGTATCCACGTCGCGACGCGCCCGAGCGTCTCTTCATAAGCCGCCTTGGCCAGAAGCTCCACCGTGAAGCTGACCCCGATCACATAGACCAACTGCTTCGTGCCCGCGTCGACCCCGCCCATCGCACCGGACGCCTCGGTCAAGTCACAGAGTGACGACCAATAGCCGCCGATGGCACGCAGATAGCCGAAGTCATGAGGGTCGTCGGTTGAAATCACCCGGGCGTAATCGTCGTAGGCATGAACGATGTGCCATTCGGGATAGGTCATCAACGTGCGCGCCTCGGCCCGCCGCTGTTCCACTGGCAACAGCGGCACATGGTCGTTCGCCACAACCGGTGCGGTGCAGAACAACTCGGTCCGCGCGACGGGCAGCAGGAGCAACAGCACCACGCCCACGACGACCAGAACCAACCGTCCAAGCCAGCGCAGCAGGGTCATTTCCCGCCCGTCTCGGTCACCCCGGCCCAGAGCGCAAAGCCCCCCAGCGCCAGATGCGGCAGATTCGCGAACAGTCGGGGCAGCGACCAGTCCATCCCAAGGCTCTCGTTGGTAAAGATCCCCAGGTCGAGATAGCCCCAGCCGGTGAAGAAGCCAAAGACGCCGTCACCCAGATAGGCCGCGCCGAAGAGGATGAGGAACGTCCGTGCCGCCCGGTGGCTCACGAGCCCCGCAATGAGCGCCCAGAGCGCCGAGGCGACGTGGAGCGCGTCGTCGTAAAGGTCGAGCGCGAAGATGCCGAAGGCCAGCCCCTCGTCATCCGTGAGACCGGGGATGTAGTTTACCGATGCCGCGATCATCAGCGCGACGAAGTATCCGAAACAGATGTAGCGTAGCCGTGTCATAGCGTCCTGAAATAGCGGTCCCAGAAGAGGTTGCGGAAGGTAAGGTCCGGGTCGAGCGCGCGCTTGGCCGTCGCGAACCCGGGCGCCTGCGGGTAGGCCGCGAGCAGTTGATCCTGCGTCGGATGCGGGCGGTAGGGCAGGTAATAGGTCCCGCCGATGGCGACCACCGCCTCGACCAGTTCCCGCGTCATCCGCGCCATGTCGGCCTCGCCCCGCTCGGTCAGTTCCTGGGAAAACGACATGACGGCCGCGATGCGCGGCACCGGGGCATAGGTCAGGACCGATTCTGCATCCGTGCCCACGTAGCGCAGGGTGACGTTGAGAAACTCCTGATAGGAGGCCGGGATGATCGCCCGGCAGGCGGCGAGGAAATCGCCGAAGCGGTCGAAGCCCACGAAATACTCGTGCAGGATGTCGACCCGGTTCGGGTTGCGATCATCCAGCGTCACCACCGGCTCGTTGATCAGCGAATTGCGCGTTGTCTCGCCGCCGGCCACCATTGGCCCGAGCGTGGTTTCCTGCCACCAGCGAAGCCGCTTCATCGGCTCGTTACCCAGTTGCGCCCGGTAGACGTAGCTCGCGACATGGCTCACCCAGCCCGACCCGGCAGCAGGCGGCAGCTCGGCCTGATTGGCGCTCTCGCGGTAGGTGATGAGCAGCGCCTCTTCGAAGAACGCGGCGCGTTCCACGTTCAGCCGTCCGTAGGCCATGGTCACATTGGGATCGTCGAGCGCCTTCTGGAACGCGGGGGCGTATTCCTCGGCGGGCATCCGGTCGAAGGTCGGAACGAGCCGCCGGTTCGCCGCCGCCTCGACCTCCATATCCACGATCGCGCCGATGAGCCCATATCCCCCCATGGCGAGGCCGAAGATCTCTGGGTTCTCTTCGCGCGAGGCGGTCACAAGTTCCCCGTCCGGCAGCACCATTCGCAAGGACCGCACGGTCGAACCCATCGGCCCAAAGGGCACCGGCCAGCCATGGGCGTTCACCGAATAGGTCGCGGCGACCCCGAAATCGTTGTTCGATTGCATGACCTTGGGCGACAGCCCCTTGGGGTCAAGCTCCGCGATGACCTGCGACCACCGCGCGCCCGCGTGGCACCGGTAGACCTCGGCCCCGCTGTCCACCTCGACGAACCCGTTGTCAAAGGTCACGGCATGCCCGCGGGCCGGGATCGCCTGACCGCCCATGGAATGACGCGCGGCCCCGATGTTGAAGGGCCGCCCGCCCTCGCGCGCTTCGCGGATCTCGGCCCGGATTGCAGACACCAGCGCCTCGCCGGGATCTTCGCGGATGACGATGTGCTTTTGGACGGGCGTGGCCGACAGGGTTGAGGCGTCGTTCAGAACGTCCTCGCCCGCCTGCGGTTCGATCAGGGCCACCCCGTCATAGACCGGCAGCTTCGACCGCGTCGCCCAAGCCACGCCATACCCCAGCACCGCCCCGGTGCCCAACAACACCGCCCGCCGTGTGATTGCCATGCCTGCCCCTCCTTTTTCCGCACTCTAACACCGGGCACGAAAAATACCCGCGAAATCCGCGCCCTCTTCTCTGGTTCATAAATATCCCGGAGGGGTTTGGGGAGGCTGGCCTCCCCAACGGATCGGATTTCGCGCAAGCGAAATTCGAGACCCTAGCGCTCCAACCGCCGCCGTACCAACGCGGGCCGCCCGGGAATATCCAGTCGCTCATCCCCGCGTTCGCCCCGCGCAATGACCCGCCCCTTTGCCACCACGGCGAGCCGCCCGGCCCGCAGCCGCAGCGCCTCGGTCGGATTGCCCGCGTCGAGCACCACGAGAGACGCAGTCGCGCCCACCCGCAGCCCATAGTCGCCAAGCCCCATGATCGCCGCGTTCGTCTCGGTCACCATGGTAAAACAGCGCGCCATCTCGTCGGGATGGGTCATCTGCGCCACATGCAGCCCCATGAAGGCCACGTCGAGCATGTCCGCCGTGCCCAGCGAATACCACGGGTCCAGAACGCAGTCCTGCCCCCAGCCGACGCGGATCCCCATGGCCTGCATCTCCTTTACCCGCGTCAGCCCGCGCCGTTTGGGAAAGCTGTCATGCCGCCCCTGCAGCACGATGTTGATCAGCGGATTGGGGATCGCGGACAGCTCCGCCTCGGCCATGAGGGGGAGGAGCTTGGACACATAGTAATTGTCCATCGAATGCATCGAGGTCAGATGTGACCCGGCCACACGGCCTTGCAGCCCGAGCCGCACCGTCTCATAGGCCAGCGTCTCGACATGCCGCGACAGGGGATCGTCGGTCTCGTCGCAGTGGATATCGACCATCAGGCCCCGCTCCGCCGCGATTTCGCACAGATCGCGCAAGGACGCCGCACCATCGGCCATGGTGCGTTCGAAATGCGGGATGCCGCCGACCACGTCCACACCCATGTCGAGCGCGCGCAGGACGTTCTCCCGCCCGTTCGGCGCGCGGTAGAAACCGTCCTGCGGAAAGGCCACGAGCTGTAGGTCGATGTAATCCTTCACGCGCTCGCGCACCTCGAGCATCGCGGTCACGGTATTGAGGTGATCGGGCGTCGTGTCCACGTGGCTCCGGATCGCAAGCAGCCCCATCGCCGCCGCCCAGTCGCAATAGGTGAGCGCGCGCTCGACCATCTCGTCCACCGTGGCGAGGTCACGGAGTTCGCCCCAAAGGTCGATCCCTTCAAGCAGCGTTCCTGACCCGTTCACCCGTGGGATGCCGTAGCTCAGCGTCGCGTCCATGTGGAAATGCGGGTCCACGAAGGGCGGCGAGACGAGGTCGCCGGTGGCAATGATCACCTCGCCCGCTTGCGCCTCTAACGCAGGTTCAATCGCGGCAATCTTTTCGCCAACGATCCCGATGTCGGCCACACGGCCATCGGGAAGCGTGCCCCCCTTCACGATCAAATCGAACATCAACGCTCTCCCTTGTTGAACGGCACCATGAGCGCCGCTGGCACCTCGGCCCGGCGCGACATGATGACGAGGGCGAGGATGGACAGGATATAAGGCATCATCAGGAACACCTGATAAGGCAGAACCTGCCCGACGCCCGTCTGTTGCAGCCGGATCTGGAACGCGTCGAAGGCGGCAAAGAGCACCGCGCCCAAGAGCGCCTTGCCAGGTTTCCACGCCCCGAACACCACCAACGCGATACAGATCCAGCCGCGCCCGTTGACCATTTCGAAAAAGAAGCTGTCAAAGGCGGAAAGCGTCAGGAACGCCCCGCCCACCGCCATGAAGCCCGACCCGACCATGACCGCACCCATGCGGATCACGGTCACGCTCAGACCCTGCGCGGCGACGGCGGCGGGGCTTTCCCCCGCGGCGCGGACTGCGAGGCCAAGGGGCGTGCGGTAAAGCACCCATGCGACCAGCGCGACCAGAATGAACGCGGCATAGGTCAACGGCGTCTGGGCAAAGAGCGCGGGGCCGAGGATGGGGATGTCGGAGAGCAAGGGGATTGGCAGGGCCTGAAACGCCTCGATCTTCGGCGGCGAAGACACCTCCGGCAGCACCACCCGGTAGGTGTAGAAGGTCAGCGCCGTCGCAAGCAGCGTCAGCCCTACGCCGACCACGTGCTGTGACAGGCCAAAGGGGACCGACAGCACGGCATGCACGAACCCCAGCGCCATGCCGGTGAGCATCGCGACGGCGACCCCGCCCCAGAGCGGCAGTCCCGCCCAGACCGCGATCCAGCCCGCGAAAGCCCCCGCGACCATGATCCCCTCGATGCCGAGGTTCAGAACCCCTGCGCGTTCGCAGATGAGCTCGCCAATCGTGGCAAAGATGAGCGGCGAGGCGATGCGGATGGCGGCAGCCCAGAAGCTCGCCGAGAGGAGGATGTCGAGAATGTCCATCAGTCGCGCCTCACCCGGAATTTGGTGAGCAGGATCGCAAGCACCATAAAGAGAAGAGCGGAGGCCAGCATGATGTCGGCCAGATAGGTGGGCACCCCCACGGCGCGGCTCATGCTGTCCGCGCCGACAAAAATCGCGGCGACGAAGAGCGCGGCGGCGACTACACCCAGCGGATGGAGGAGCGCGAGCATCGCGACCACGATCCCCGTGTAGCCGTAGCCCGGCGACAGATCGAGGGTGAGCGCACCGGTCAGCCCCGCGACCTCGGAAAAGCCGGCGAGCGCGGCGAGGCCCCCGGACAAAAGCGCGGTCTTCAGGATCACGCGCGTGACGGGGATGCCCGCAAAGCGCGCGGCCTCGGCGTTCTGGCCGACCGCCCGCATCTCGTATCCCAGCGTCGTGCGCGTGTTCACTATCCAGACGGCGACGGCGGCGATAAGAGCCAGCGCGAAGCCCCAGTGCAGCCGCAGCCCCTCGACGATCCGGGGCAGCCGCGCTTCGGGGATGAGACGCGGCGACTTCGGCCAGCCCATGCCCATCGGGTCCTTGAGCGGCCCTTCGAGCAGGTAACTCACGAAGAGGAGGAAAATGAAGTTGAAGAGGAGCGTCGTGACGACCTCGTCCACCCCCAGCCGGACCTTGAGGACGGCGGGGATGAGCAGCACCAGCGCCCCGGCGAGCATCGCGGCAATGGCAAGCGTGGGCAGGAGCAGGGCAGGGGGCCAGCCAAGCATCCCGGTGCCCAGCACGGCGGTCATCACGGCACCCGCGTAAAGCTGCGCCTCGGCCCCGATGTTCCAGAGTTTCGCGCGAAAGGCGACCGCGACGGCAAGGCCGGTGAAAATCAGCGGCGTCGCGCGATTGAGGGTTTCGAGCAGGGCGAACTTCGACCCCACCGCGCCTTTGACGATCTGGCCAAAGACCGCGAAAGGATCGCCGCCCGCGATGAGGGCGAGGATCGCCGCGACGAGGAAGGTTGCCGCGATGGCGGTGACCGGGGGGCCGTAGCGGCGCAGCACCGTGGGGTTGGCGATGGGTTCAAGCCGCATGGGGGGCCTCGCATCCCGGCGTCGCGTTCAAAAGGGACCGCGTCGCTCGCGCGATGGAGCGGGCGACGAGCCCGCGACGCGCCCGACCCTCCCGAACGGGAGGGCGCATGGCACCCACACCGCGCGCACCGACTCCGTCCGGGGCGATTGAGATTAAGTGGCGACCACGCACCGCACAAGGCGCCCCCCCGAGGGTCGGGCGCATCGCTCGCCCTGCATGTCCACCGCTCTCACGCCACCGCATCGAATCCATCCCCCGCCATCCACTGACCCAGTTCCGCAGGCGTCTTGGTGCCCCGCGCGAACCCCGGCGACAGGCGTCCCTCGCTCATCACATGGATCACGTCAGAGAGCCGCATGATCTCGTCCAGATCCTCGGAAATGAGCAGCACCGCCGCCCCCCCGAGCCGCGCTTCGTCGAGCCGCCTGTGCACATAGTTCACCGCCCCGATATCCAGCCCCCGCACCGGCTGGTTGGCGAGGATGATCATCGGCCCGGTCTCGAGCACCCGGCCCAGGATCAGCTTCTGCATGTTCCCGCCGGACAAAAGCCGGATGCGCGTGTCCGGCCCCGGACAGCGCACGTCATAGGTCGCGATCAGCGCCTCGGTATGCGCCCGCGCGCGGCCCCAATCCATCCAGCCGCCGCGCGAAAATTCCGTGGCATAGGTCTCGAGAATCGCGTTCTCGGTCAGGTCGAAATCCGCGATGGTCCCGGTCTTGTGCCGGTCCTCGGGGATACGTGCGATGCCGCGGCCGATGGCGGTGCGCGGCGACCAAGTCTGCACCGGTTGCCCGGTGACGGTCATCTCGCCCGACGTGGGCGAAATGAGGCCCGAGATGAGGTCCGACAGCGCCCCCTGACCGTTGCCCGACACGCCCGCGAGCCCGGTGATCTGGCCCGCGCAAAGGTCGAGGGTCACGCCGTTCAGCCCCGGCGCATGAACGGCGTGCAGGGACAACAGCGGTGCGCCGCCCGCGTGCATCTGGAATTCCGGCGTCGTGACCTCGGCCCCGACCATGAGCGCGGCCAGCTCTTCGCGGCTCGTGTCCGTCACGGCCCGTTCGGCAACCAGCTTGCCATGGCGCAGCACCACGACCCGGTCGGCCAGCGCCATGACCTCGTGCAGCTTGTGCGAGATGAAAACGAGCGACAGCCCCGCCGCGACCGCCTCGCGCAGCGTGCCGAAAAGCGCGTCGGCCTCTTGCGGGGTAAGAACGGCGGTGGGTTCGTCGAGGATCAGGATCCGCGCGTCACGATAGAGCGCCTTGAGGATCTCGACCCGCTGCCGTTCTCCCACGGTGAGCTTGCCCACCTTGGCATCGGGATCGACGCGCAGATGAAACCGTTCGGACAGCGCGCGAATCCGCGCGCGAACCGCCCCGGCGCGGAGCGACAGCCCGCCCAGCCCCTGCGCCCCCAGCACGATGTTTTCCCAGACGGTCAGGTTGCCTGCGAGCGTGAAATGCTGGTGCACCATGCCGACGCCCGCGTCGAGTGCAGCGCGGGGGTTGCCGGGGGGCAATGCCCGACCAAGAACCTCCACGCTGCCCTCGTCCGCCGTATATTGGCCAAAGAGGATGTTCATCAGCGTCGTCTTGCCCGCGCCGTTCTCGCCCAGAAGCGCGATGACCTCGCCGCGCGCGAGGTCGAAGCTCACCGCGTCATTCGCGGTGAGACTGCCGAAACGCTTGGTGATGTTGGACAGGCGAAGGACGACCTCCGCCTGATCTTTCGCGGTCATTCAGGACGACTTCGGCTCTTCGTCGTTGATCTCGACGGTGAAACTGCCGTCCTTGATCGCAGCCTCCTTCTCGGCCACCAGCGCCATCGCCTCGTCCGGCACCTTGCCCTCGAAAGTGCCGAGCGGCGCCAGCGAACAGCCGCCTTCCTTCATGAAGGAATAGACGCCGTAGTCGGCGGCCGTGAAGGACCCGTCCTTCACGGCGGCAATCGCCGCGTTCATTGTCGGTTCGAAATGCCAGAGCGCCGAGGCGACGACCGTGTCGGGGTAATCGGACTGCGTGTCGATCACGTTGCCGATGGCGAGGATGCCCTTTTCCTTGGCCGCATCCGACACGCCGAAGCGTTCGGCATAAAGCAGGTCCGCGCCGTTTTCGATCATCGCATAGGCGGTTTCCTTGGCCTTGGGCGGATCGAACCACGACCCGATGAAGCTCACCTGAAAGGCGATGTCGGGGTTCATCTCCTTGGCGCCCATCATGAAGGCATGCATGAGCCGGTTCACCTCGGGGATCGGGAAGCCGCCGACCATGCCGATGTTGCCGCTTCCCGTCATCGCGCCCGCGATGATGCCCGACAGATAGGCCGCGTCCTGAATGTAGTTGTCGAAAACGGCGAGGTTCGGATAGGCCGGATCCTCTTTGAACGACGACCCCATGAGGAAGGCGGTGTCGGGATAGTCGAGCACGACCTCGCGCGCTTCGGCCTCGACGCCGAAGATCTCGCCCACGATCAGGCCCACGCCCTGTTCGGCATATTCACGCATGACGCGGGGGTAGTCGGTGTTGGCGGTGTTTTCCGAGTAGGTGTATTCGATCTCGCCCGCCTCCTGCGCAGCCAGCGCGGCCAAGTGGATGCGGCTCACCCATTGTTGTTCGACCGGCACGGTGTAGATGCCCGCAACCTTGAGCGGTCCGTCCTGTGCCGTGGCCCTGAGCGGGAGGCCGAGCGTAAGGGCGCCTGCGGCGCTCGTGGCCATGAAACCGCGCCGGGAAAGTTTGAATGTCGTCATGATGTCCAACCCTGTTGTGTCGCCCCTGATCCCGAGGCCTGACCGATTGGTAAAATCCGGCGGATGCGCGTGGCGAGGGCCGCGTGATCTGGCCATGGGTCGGCCGCGTGAAATCGGGGCGATTGCCTATCCGTTAGGCGATGCTGCCCGGATTCTCATCATGAGTCGAGGCCGTCCTGGGGGCCGTATCGCGCGCGCGCCTGCCCGGCTGAGCACCGGGGTGCGGGCACCGTTAACGTTTCTGCGCCTGAGATTTTTCGTAAGCGTCTGATTGTAAATGATTTAGACGGTAACGGGATTCCAAGATTCCAAGATTCCAAGATTCCAAGATTCCAGAATTCTAGAATCCCGGAATCCTCTCGTGGACGTGCCGCCCTCTACCGCCGCAGGTCGGCATCGCTCAGGGGATGAAACCGGTCCGGACCTTACAGCCCCACGAGCATCCGAAGACCCTGCGTCACATCCGTGCGCACCGCCAGCCGAAGGCCGGGTTCGTCGCCTGCGGCCAAAGCGGCAAGGATCGTCCTGTGATGCTTTTGCAGATCCGTGCGGTCCTTGGACATGTAAAGCGCGCGCATGGTGGGGCCGAGTTGCAGCCAGACGGTTTCGACCATGGCCAGCATCGCCGGGGCCTGCGCCCGCAGATAGAGCGTCCGGTGGAATTCGAGGTTCGAACGTATGTAGCCCGTCACGTCATGCTTCGCGACCACCTCGGCCACGCGACCGTTGATCGTGCGCAGCCGCTCGATCAGCGCCATATGGGCGCGGGGCAGGGCGCGGGCGGCAAGTTCGGGCTCCAAGAGCGCGCGCAGGGCGGCCAGTTCCTCGATTCGTTCCGGTGACAGGTCCGGCGTCGTCACCCGGCCCGAGGCGGACAGGGTCAGCGCCCCCTCGGCGGCGAGTCGGCGCACAGCCTCGCGTGCGGGTGTCATCGATACGCCGAAATCCTTGCCGATCCCGCGCAAGGTCAGTGCGACCCC
This sequence comes from Maritimibacter sp. REDSEA-S28_B5, assembly GCA_001626765.1. GTDB lineage: Bacteria > Pseudomonadota > Alphaproteobacteria > Rhodobacterales > Rhodobacteraceae > Maritimibacter. The sequence continues at coordinate 76,560 of LUOO01000022.1, read as the reverse complement.
CGGCTCCATCTCGCCCGACATGATCCGACCGCGCAGCGTGCGATACACGCGCTCATGGGCCGAGCCTTGCACGTCGGGTGCGGTGATGCGGGTCGAAAGGGGTGCGGGCGGTTCCATGAACAACCTGTGATCACAAAGCCCGCGCCGGTCAAGTCGCTCCGCGCGGGATCAGTCGCGGAACCTGTAGCGGTGCAGCTCGCCGCCCCGTTGCTTGAGCCAGCGCCGCTCGGACTTGTGGTTCGGGCAGAGCTCGGCCACGACGCCCCAGAACCGTTCGGAATGATCCATGTGGATCATATGAGCGACCTCATGCGCTGCCACGTAATCGAGGACCGAGGGCGGCGCCATGATCAGCCGCCAGCTATACATCAGGTCGCCTTCATGGGTGCAGGAGCCCCAGCGCGACCGCGTGTCACGCAACGTGACCCGGCCCAGGTCGCGCCCGATCGCGTCGGCATGGCGTTGCGACGCGGCGACCAGTCGGTCGCGCGCCATGGTCTTGAAAAAGGCCGCGAGCCGGGCGGGCGTCGTCTCGACCCGCGAGGCCGGGACATAAAGAACGTCGTCCCGCAAGGATATGCCGCGCTGTGCCGCGGCCTCGATCCCATGCGGCCGTCCTTCGAACAGGATCGTCCCGCCGGGCATCGGCCGTGCCTCGTTCGGGACCTGTGCCAGATGCCCGCGAATCCAGTCGGCCTTCTCATTGAGGAACCCCTGTGCCTCTCCGCGAGGCAGGCCCACCGGCAGCGACAGGGTCACGCGGCCATCCAGCCGGCTCACGCGCAGCGACATGCGCCGCGACCGCGCAGAGGGCTTCAGCAGCACCTCGACCAAAGGATCGCCAGCCAACACGATGCGCTCGCTCGCCATCACCCGGTCCGCGTCGCGCGTGAAGAATGCCCGTCTCAGACCCATCGCGGCCCCTCGCCCCTGCGATTCCGGTTGAACACCGCCCCGTCCAATGCCCCATCGCCCCGGCTTTGCGGGGAAAGGCTTTGACAGCCCCTTGCACATGTGGCAGTTGCTCCCAGATTCTCGCATGACGACACGACGACGGAAAGGGTTTTTCCATGCCCAAAGCAGAATGGGGCACCAAGCGCGTCTGCCCGACCACCGGCAAACGGTTCTATGACCTGAACGCCAGCCCGATCATTTCGCCCTATACGGGCCAGGTGGTCGAGATTGACCAGGGCAAGACCCGCACCATGGTTGCGGACAAGGCCGACAAGAACTCGCGCAAAGACGACGAGACGATGGACGACGATCTGCTCGACGACGACGACGACCTGCTCGACGACGACGATTCGGTCGATCTGGACGACGATGTGCTCGAGGACGACGAGGATGACGATGTCTCGCTCGACGACATCAAGGATGTCGCGGGCGAAGACGAGGATTGATCCACGCGCCTGCGCAACGTCACCCCGTGACGTGACACCTGTTTCGAAAGGCCGGACCCCGCGTCCGGCCTTTTGTTTTCCCGGTATGCGCAGGGTTCCGTGGGCGGCCGGAACGCGTTCGGAAGGGGATTGGCGGCGAGACCGGGAATGCGACGGGAGCGGTGAAGAAAAACCGCGCCGATGCGCGAAATTTCCGCTTGATCTGCCCCCGAGGCTCGCCTAAACACCCCAAGCGTTCGGCGACAGCCGCACGACGGGGCCTTAGCTCAGCTGGGAGAGCGCTTGCATGGCATGCAAGAGGTCAGGGGTTCGATCCCCCTAGGCTCCACCAAATTTCCTACATCTCGGCACCCAGACAAGACCTGCGACGAATGCGACGCTTGGCTGGGCCGCAGTTGACGGTCGGTGGCCTTTTGCGGTGTCGGTGAACGCGCATTCCTGTCCGTGGCCCGACCCTCAGTCAGTGAGGCAAATGTCATGCGCGGGCGGGTCCCTTGCACCCGGTGCCCGAATGACCCCACCATGGGCCGAACCGAAAGGGGGGACCATGACCCACATCCTCGCCATCGACCAGGGCACCACATCGACGCGTGCGATTCTCTTCGCGCCGGATTTCACTGTCGTGGCCAGCGACCAGCAGGAATTTCCGCAGCATTTCCCGCAGGCCATCGGCAACACCAACCAGCGTGAAACCACCGTTGTCTGGGACCGGGGGACGGGCAAGCCGATCCACAACGCCATCGTCTGGCAGGACAGACGCACCTCGGCGTTTTGCAAGACGTTGCGGGACGAGGGGTTCGAAGAGGTCGTGGCTGACAAGACCGGGCTTCTGCTCGATCCCTATTTATCGGCAACGAAACTCGCGTGGATTCTGGATCACGTGGACGGCGCGCGGGAGCGGGCGCGGGCGGGGGAGCTGGCCTTCGGCACTGTCGATTGCTGGCTCGTGTGGAAGCTCACGGGGGGCGCGGTTCATGCGACCGACGCCACCAACGCTTCGCGCACGATGCTTTATGACATCCGCAAGGGCGCGTGGTCCTCGACCATCTGCGACCGGCTCGACATCCCGATGGAGATGCTGCCGGACGTGCGTGATTGCGCCGACGACTATGGCACCACGCGGCCCGATCTCTTTGGCCGACCGATCCCGATCCTCGGTATCGCCGGGGACCAGCAGGCGGCGACCGTGGGGCAGGCGTGCTTCCAGCCGGGGATGCTGAAATCAACCTACGGCACCGGCTGTTTCGCGCTCCTCAACACGGGCGATGAGCCTGTGATGTCGCAAAACCGACTGCTCACGACAATCGCCTATCAGCTCGACGGCAAGCCGACCTACGCGCTCGAGGGCTCGATCTTCATCGCGGGGGCGGTGGTGCAGTGGCTGCGCGACGGGCTCAAGATCATCCGCGAGGCGTCCGAGACGCAAGCAATGGCCGAAGCCTCGGACCCCGGGCAGGAGGTGGTGCTGGTGCCTGCCTTCACCGGCCTTGGCGCGCCCTACTGGAACGCGGACTGTCGCGGAGCGATCTATGGCCTCACGCGCAATTCGGGGCCCGAAGATTTCGCCCGCGCCGCGCTCGAAAGCGTGGGGTTCCAGACCCGTGATCTGCTCGACGCCATGCGCGCCGACTGGCCGCAGGCCTCGGACACCGCGCTACGTGTTGATGGCGGCATGGCCGCGAGTGATTGGGCCATGCAGTTCCTCTCCGACATCATCGACGCGCCGGTCGAGCGGCCGAAAGTGCTCGAGACGACCGCAATGGGCGCGGCGTGGCTCGCCGGATACAAGGCGGGCGTTTTCCCGGATATGGAGGCCTTTGCCGCCGGCTGGACCGCCGATGCACGGTTCACGCCGGAAATGGACCACCTGACGCGCGGCAAGAAATACGGGGCATGGAAGCGCGCCATCGACGCGACCATCACCTTTGCCGATTAAGCTGGTGGCGCCACGGAGTCGCGTTCGATGAACTCGAGCGCGATCCGTTCTGATGGACCCGACAGACTGCCCGCCGCAATCATTTCCAGGAGCATTTCCGCCGCCCGCGCCCCGATCAGGTGGCGCGGCTGGCGGATCGTGGTGAGGGCGGGGGACAGGTGCTGCACCACCTCGATGTTGTCGAAGCCGATGACCGACACATCGCGCGGCACCAGCTTGCCTGCCCGCTGCACGGCGCCGACAAAGCCCACCGCCATCTCGTCCGAAGCGCAGAAGAGCGCCGTGGGTGCGGCGTCGCGCCGGAGCCAGTCCCGCGCGGCGCGGGCACCTGAATCCATGCTGAAATCGCCCTCGAAGATCGCATCCGGCGCGACCTCCAGCCCCGCCTCCGCCATCGCGGCCTGAAACCCCTCGAGGCGGGCGATGGACAGCACGTTGCCTTCTGGCCCCGCGATATGGCCGATCCGCCGGTGCCCCTGCGCCAACAGATGTTCGACCGCCATGCGCGCACCTTCCGCGTTGTCGACGGTCAGAGAAGGCAGGTCCCCCTCCATCCATTCGCAGGCCATGAGCACCGGGGGCCGGGCGCGCCGCGACAGCACCTCGGCAGACAGTCCGCCGTCGAACACGACCAGCCCGTCCGCCATGCCCGAGGTCAAGTAGTGTGCGAGCCTCTCGTCGGGGTCCGTGCCCGCCTGTGTGTCCGCGACGAGCAGGCCGAAGCCCTCGACCGTGAGAACCGAGGACAGGCCAGCGAGGATCTGCGAGAAGAACGGGTTGGCGAGATTGGGGACCGCCGGTGCGCTGACGCCGCAGGTTCGAGGCCATCGTGTTGGGCCGGTAGCCGGTTTCCTCGACGGCGGCCAGCACCGCCTCGCGAGTCGCCTTCGACACCACCGAGGGCTTGGAAAGCGTCCGGCTGACCGTCGCGGTCGATACGCCCGCGACGCGTGCAACATCACCGATTGTCGCAATTTTTCTGTCCATGCCTCCCCTTATACAGCCTTGGGCAATGAGCAATAACAAAGTTCTTGTAAACGATTTCACTATCTGGCAGCGTTAGCGCAAACGATTACATAGCCACTTGCAGCGGTTCGGAGGACTGCAGCAGGCGGTGCGTCAAGGGCAAAGCCCGGCGCAAGGGAGGACATATGAAGACTATCAAGGGCCCCGGCCTGTTCCTCGCGCAATTCGCGGGGGACGAAGCGCCGTTCAACGACTGGGCGTCGATCTGCCGCTGGGCCGCCGAGGCAGGATACGCGGGCGTCCAGGTGCCGTCGTGGGAGACGCGGTTCCTCGATCTGGATCGCGCGGCAGAGAGCAAGGATTACTGCGACGAGTTTCTGGGCGTGGCGCGTGAGAACGGCGTCGAGGTGCCTGAAATGACCTGCCACCTGCAGGGCCAACTGGTCGCGGTGCATCCGGCCTATGACGTGGCCTTTGACGGATTTGCCGCGCCTTCGGTCCACAACAACCCGTCCGAGCGCCAGAAATGGGCCGTGGACCAGGTCGAAAAGACCCTGCGCGCCGCCGCCAACATGGGGCACCGTGCCGTCGGCACCTTCTCGGGCGCGCTCGCCTGGCCCTATATGTATCCTTGGCCGCAGCGTCCGGCGGGTCTGGTCGAGATGGCCTTTGATGAGCTTGCGATACGCTGGACGCCGCTGCTGAATCTCGCAGACGAGCTTGGCCTAGATGTCTGTTACGAGATCCATCCCGGCGAGGACCTGCATGACGGTGTCACCTTCGAGATGTTTCTTGACCGCGTGAACCAGCATCCGCGCGCCAAGATGCTCTACGATCCGTCGCATTACGTTCTGCAATGCCTCGATTATCTCGACAACATCGACATCTATGCCGACCGGATCGGCATGTTCCACGTCAAGGATGCCGAGTTCAATCCGACGGGTCGTCAGGGCGTCTATGGTGGCTATCAGTCCTGGGTCAACCGCGCCGGTCGCTTCCGCTCGCCGGGGGATGGGCAGGTGGATTTCGGCGCGGTCTTTTCGAAATTCGCCGCGATGGATTTCGACGGCTGGGCCGTGGTCGAATGGGAATGTGCGCTGAAGCACCCGGAGGACGGCGCGCGCGAAGGCGCGGCTTTTGTCCGCGACCATATCATCCGCGTGACCACCCATGCCTTTGACGATTTCGCGGACGCGGGCACGGATGACGAGGCCAACGCCCGGATGCTGGGGCTGAAACCATGAGCCGTTTCGCGGATCGCAGTGGCCCTATCCGGCTGGGTATGGTTGGGGGCGGGCAAGGCGCTTTCATCGGTGCCGCGCACCGGGTCGCGGCGCGGCTCGATGGGGAATACACTCTGGTCGCGGGGGCGCTGTCGTCCACGCCCGACAAGGCGCGGGCTTCGGGCGAGGCACTGGGGCTGGCGGCGGATCGCACCTATGACGATTTCACCGAGATGGCCAAGCGCGAGGCGCGGCTGAAGGACGGGATCGAGGCGGTTGCCATCGTGACCCCCAACCACCTTCACCTGCCGGTGGCGCGCGAGTTCCTCAAGCGCGGCATTCATGTCATCTGTGACAAGCCCCTCACCGGCACGCTGGCGGATGCGAAAAAACTCGCCGCGCTGGCCGAAAAATCCGACGCGCTTTTCATGCTCACCCACACCTACGCGGGATATCCCATGGTGCGCGAGGCGCAGGAACGGGTGGCGCGTGGCGATCTGGGCACCATCCGTCTGGTGCAGGTTGAATATGCGCAGGACTGGCTGGCCCATGCGCCAGAGGCCGACAACAAGCAGGCCGCGTGGCGCACCGATCCGGCCCAGTCCGGGGCAGGGGGGGCCACCGGCGACATCGGCACCCACGCCTGGCATTTGGCCCGCCATATCACGGGGCTGGAACCCGAGTCGATCGCGGCGGACCTTCAGGCCTTTGTCCCCGGTCGCCAGCTCGACGACAACGCCCATGTCATGATCCGCTTCCAAGGCGGCGCGCGCGGCACGCTGTGGTGTTCGCAGGTCGCCGCCGGGTTGGAAAACGGCCTGCGCATCCGGGTCTTCGGTGACAAGGCCGGGCTGGAATGGCGTCAGGAAAACCCCAACGAACTGCGCGTGACCGAGATTGGTGGGCCGACCATGACTCTCACGCGCGGGCTGGCCGCCACGTCTGACGCGAGCCGCGCGATGACGCGCATCCCGCCCGGCCACCCGGAGGGGTATTTCGAGGCCTTCGCGAACCTTTATGGCGCCGCCGCCGCCGCCATACGTCACCGCCGGTCATCGGACGGCCTGCCCGAAGGCATCGACTTTCCCTCGGTCGTGGACGGCCTCGAAGGTGTCAGCTTCGTCGATGCCTGCGTCCGCTCGTCGAAACGCAACGCGGCATGGGTCACGCTATGACCGCCGTTCTGGCCGCACAGGGCGTCAAGCGCCGCTTCGGCCCGATCGAGGTCCTGCATGGCGTCGATTTCGACCTCGTGCCGGGGCAGATCCATGCGCTGATCGGTGAAAACGGCGCGGGCAAATCGACGTTGATGAAGATCTTGGGAGGTTACCTGTCGCCCTCCGAAGGCCAGCTTCTGCTCGACGGCTCGCCCGTCACCTTCACCGACCAGCGCGACGCGGAAAACGCGGGCATCTTGATGATCCATCAGGAATTCAACCTCGCGCTCCAGCTGTCGGTTGAGGAGAACATCTTTCTCGGCCGCGAGAAAAAGCGCGGGATCTTCCTCGACAAAGTCGCGATGCGGGCCGAGGCGGCAGAGCTTCTTGCGCGTCTCGATTGCCATGTCGATCCGCGCACCCGTGTCGCGGACCTCTCGGTCCCCAACCGCCAGATGGTCGAGATCGCCCGTGCGCTGGGCCGCAATGCCCGCGTGCTCATCATGGACGAACCGACCGCCGTGCTCACCGGGCGCGAGACCGACGTGCTTCTGGGGCAAATCGACCGGCTGCGCGCGAACGGGACCGCGATCCTCTATACCTCGCACAAGCTGGACGAGATCCGGCGCATCGCCGACCGGGTGACGGTCCTGCGCGACGGGACGCAAATTCTGACCCGCGAGGCGAAGGGCTTTACCGAGGACGCGATGGCCACCGCCATGGTGGGGCGCGAGTTGACCGACCTGTTCCCCGACAAGACGCCAGCGACGGACGAGGTGGTCCTGACGGTCGAGAACCTGACCGTGCCCGGCAAGGTGCGCGACGCGAGCTTTACCCTGAAACGGGGCGAGGTGCTGGGCTTTGCCGGCCTCGTTGGGTCTGGCCGCACCGAACTGATGGAGGGGCTTGTCGGCCTGCGTGCCGCGACCGGCACCGTCAAGGTGAACGGCACGCCCGTGAAACCCGGATCGGTCCAGGCCGCGCGCGAGGCGGGGGTCGTCTACCTGACCGAGGATCGCAAGGACAAGGGGCTGCTTCTGGGCAAGGACCTGACCCAGAACCTCACCCTGCTCGCCCTCGACAAATTCGGCTCGCTCAGGATCGACAAACAGGCCGAGGATGCCGCGCTGACCCAAGCGATTTCCGACTTCGACATCCGGGTGAACGACCGTGCCATGCTGGCGGGCAGCCTGTCGGGCGGCAATCAGCAGAAACTGCTGCTCGCGAAAACCATGCTTGCCGACCCCGACATCGTCATCATCGACGAACCGACGCGCGGCATCGACATCGGCACCAAGCAACAGATCTACGGCTTCATCGCGGACCTCGCCGCATCGGGAAAATCGGTGATCGTCGTGTCGTCGGAACTGCCCGAGGTCATCGGCACGTCGCACCGCGTCATCGTGATGGGGCGCGGCTTCGTCGCGGGCGAGCTGACCGGCGAGAAGATCACCGAAGAAAACATCCTCCGCCTCGCCGTGGGCGTCGCGGACCGCATCGCAGAGACCGAACCCGCATGACCGACATCACCGCCTCCGAGCCGAAACCCCGCCGCCGCGTGAACCTGCACGTGCTGGGCCCCGTTCTGGCGCTCGTCGCGCTGATCATCCTCGGCGCGTCGCTCAACTCGAACTTCCTGAGCTACGGCAACGTCACCAACGTGCTCGCACGCTCGGCCTTCATCGGGATCATTGCGGTCGGTATGACCTTCGTCATCACGGCGGGGGGGATCGACCTGTCGGTGGGGTCCATGGCGGCCTTCGTGGCGGGGGTGATGATCCTTTCGCTCAATGCGCTCATACCGAGCATGGGCATCGGTGTGCCGCTCATCGCCACCGGCATGGTCATCGCGCTGGCCACCGGCATCGCCGCCGGGTTTCTGAACGGGTTTCTCATATCGAAAATACGGATAGAGGCCTTCATCGTGACGCTTGGCTCAATGGGCATCTACCGCAGCCTCGTCACGTGGCTTGCCGACGGCGGCACCCTGTCGCTCAACTTCGATGCGCGCAGTTTCTACCGTCCCGTCTACTACGACGGCCTCCTCGGGATTGCCTGGCCCATCATCGTCTTCGCGGTCGTCGCGATCCTTGGCGAACTTGCCATGCGCCACACCGCCTTTGGCCGCCACTGTGCCGCGCTCGGTGCCAACGAACAGGTCGCGAAATACTCCGCGATCAAGGTCGAGCGCCTGCGGCTGATGACCTACGTGATCCTCGGCCTGCTCGTGGGCGTGGCGACGATCATGTATGTGCCGCGCCTTGGCTCCGCCTCCGCCTCGACCGGGGTGCTCTGGGAGCTCGAGGCGATTGCCGCCGTCATCATCGGGGGCACCGTGCTCAAGGGTGGCTTCGGCCGCGTGTGGGGCACCGTGATCGGCGTGCTCATCCTGAGCCTCATCGACAACATCCTGAACCTCGCCTCGATCGTCTCGCCCTACCTCAACGGCGCGATCCAGGGGGTCATCGTCATTCTCGCTGTCGTCTTGCAGCGCGAAAGCAAGTCCGCCGACTGAGCGGCAAACCGGGAGGAAATCATGAAACGCAGAGACATTTTCAAAGGTGCGGCGCTGGGTCTGGCCGTGGTGGCCACGCCGGTTGTGGCGCAGGACGAGGAGACCAAGGTGATCGGCGTCGCGATCCCCTCGGCCACCCACGGCTTTATGGGGGGCCTCAACTACCACGCACAGGAGGCCATCGCGCGTCTCGAAGAGACCTATCCGCAGCTTGAATTCGTCCTCGCCACGGCGGGTGACGCGGGCACGATGGTCAACGACATCGAGGACATGGTTGCCACCCGCAACATCGACGCGCTCGTGGTGCTGCCGTTCGAGAGCGAACCGCTCACCTCGCCCGTGCAGGCCGTGGCCGATGCGGGCATCTGGGTCACGGTGGTGGACCGTGGCCTGTCGGTGCCGGGGATCGAGGATCTTTACGTCGCAGGCGACAACACCGGCTTTGGCCGCGTCGCCGGTGAGTATTTTGCCGAGAACCTGAGCGAGGGCGACAACATCGTCGTCCTCCGTGGCATCCCCACCACGCTCGACAACGAACGGGTCGATGCCTTTTCCGCCGCCATCGAAGGCTCGGGCATCAATGTGCTCGACATGCAGCACGGCAACTGGAACCGCGACGACGCCTTCAACGTGATGCAGGACTACCTGTCCAAGTATGACGACATCGACGCGGTCTGGGCCTCGGACGACGACATGGCCATCGGCGTGCTCGAAGCCATCGCGCAGGCGGGCCGCGAGGAAGAGATGTGGGTGGTCGGCGGTGCCGGCATGAAAGAGATCATCGCCCGCATCATGGAGGGCGACCCGCAGCTTCCGGTGAACGTGACCTATCCCCCGGCACAGATCGCCACCGCGATCGAACTTACCGCGCTGGGCATGGTGTCCGCGACCCCGGTGTCCGGCCGCTTCATCATCGGGAGCGAGATGATCACGCCCGAGAACGCCGAAAGCTTCTACTTCCCGGACAGCCCGTTTTAAGGGCTTCCTCCCGCCCTGGCCCCTTCACGGGGGGCCGGGGCACCTGTTGCGCCCCGGCGGGGGCGCGGGCGGCGTGACCTGTCGATCACGATTTCACGACCCCGTCCAATTTCTCAAGTTTTCCCTGATCTGCCCCTAGGTTTATGATCCATTCCCCGTAAGATGGAGGGGAGATATACGATTCATTCGGTATCGGGTGGAACGATGGGGTTGGGGCGTGGGGGCCCTGTGGGCGCAAGGCAATACGTGCGATTCCCGTCGAAAAGACATCCCGAAGGCCGGAACAGGGACGATTGGAGACGACAGATGGCGCATGGTTGGACCCGGTATTTAAAGGGTCGACTGGCCCCGGCTCTTGGACTGGCCGTCGCCCTTGCGGGCGCTGTGCAGGCCGAGGGCATCGCCGCCGCGGACGAGGCGACGCTCGCCGCCCAATGGGAAACCTACAACAGCTACGCTGTGCCCTCGGTGATCGAAATGGCGCCGATGCGGGTGACGCAGGAGGCCAGCTTGGCGGATGGCGGCACCTTGACGCTCACCGCGCTGCATCCCCGCGTGAACGCTTGGTTCCTGCTCGAGGTCACGATGAACGGGACGACCCGGCGCTATCACCTCGAAAACGCCGATCCGAAGTCGTGGAACGTCTCGCTGTCGCAGGGGCCCGATCCCGCCCTGATCATTTCTGGCCTCGGGGAAGAGACCGAATGTCGTCCGTGGCAGGGCGAGACGTCCGAGCTGACCGCCGCCAGCCAGACGGGCCTGCCCTATGCGCCGCTCTGCGGGCAAAAGGCCTATCTGCGCAATCAGGTGAACGGCAGCAAATCGAACCGCGAGGCGGTGTCGGACTTCCTACGTGACAACGTGGTCTTCGGCGACAAGCTCGTGAACCTGATCAAGGGCGTGTTCTACGAGGACGCCTTTATCGAGAACGCGACCATGACCGACGAGGGCGACGCGGGTGAAACCGCCGCCGCGCTGGGTCAGGCCAACCTCGACCGCCGCCCGATCATGCGGCCCTACATGGGGCTCGAGCTTGACGGGGCCGAAGCGGGCATGGAGGCGGGCGCGTGGTATGGCGTCACCGGGCAGGAGGGCGTCTTTGCCTCGGCGCTGCAACCCGGCATGATCGCGCAGTCCATCCTTGCCGAACGTAACGGGGCCAACTGGCTCGACGGGGTCGAACAGGGGGCGGATGTCTACCTCGTCGCTTTTGACCTGTCGCGGTTCGATCTGGGCTACGAATTGGGCACCGATCACCCCGGTCTCGAATGGTCCTCGCGCCCGCAGCGGCGGGGTGACGACTGGAACATCCCCGGACCCGACGGCTTCAGCCGCCCCGACCCGCTGGTGCGCAACGGGATGCTTTCGCCCTCGCTCACGAGCCGGGCAGTCGCGGCCTTCGCCGGGGGGTTCAAGCGCGACCACGGCGCTTACCGGTTTCAGGACTACGCCACCTTCAATAAGGGGCACCATTACGGGTTCCTCGAACAGGGCGTCACCTTCTCGCGCCTGTTGCCGAACCTCGCCACGCTTTACGTGACGACGGACGGCACCGTGGGCATGAAGACATGGACCGAGGCTGACAACGACGTGGTCCCCGACCTCGCCTTCGCGCGCCAGAACGGCGTGCCGCTGGTCGTGCGCAACGACGCGGGCCAATCGGTGCCGGGCGACCGCGTATCCAACTGGGGCGGCGGCAACTGGTCGGGGTCGGCAGAGGCCCAGCTTCGCACCTTGCGCGCGGGCGTCTGCCTGCGCGAGACGAACGGCAAGCAATTCCTGATCTACGGCTATTTCTCCTCGGTCACGCCCTCGGCCATGGCGCGGGTGTTTCAGGCCTATGACTGCGGCTACGGGATGCTTCTGGACATGAACTCGCCTGATCTGACCTATATGGCCGTCTACAAGCAGAACGACACCGGCGATGGCCTGGCCGCGATGCATCTGAACCGCTTCATGGCCGAAAGCGACCCTTGGGTGAACGGGGGTCAGATCCCGCGCTTTGTCGGGTTTTCGGACAACCGGGATTTCTTCTACTTGGTGCGAAAGGAATAAGAGAATGCGCAGAGCAGTCGCGACGATCGGCCTTTGTCTGTCACTGTTGACCGGAGGGGCTGCGACGGCTGCGACCCTGCAGGAAAACAACGAGGCGATGTTTCGTCTCATGCAGGAAAAACGAGGCGTGACCGACACGCAGATCGCGGCGATCCGCAAGATTTTTCAGGCATCGGGTTATGCGGGGCAGGGCAACCCGGCTGCCACGCGCCACCCGATGACGCCCCAGCAGGCGCAGGCGAAACTGCCGCAGGACGCCTATCAATACTATCGCAACGCCCAGTTCGAACGTATCTGCGGGCGCAAGTATATGGCGCCCTTGTATGACCCCGCTACCCAGCGCCCCGAGGACGCCAAGGTTTGCGTCGACATGTTCGAGTACCCCAACGTGCCGCTCGCCTATCCGGTGACATGGATCAAGGCCTCCGAGGCCGCGCAGGTCTGTTTTGCGGAAGGCAAGCGGATGGGCGACGCGCACGAGTGGGAGGGGGCTGCGGCTGGCGCGCTGTTGCCGCCGGACTACCGTTTCGACCTCGGCACCCCGCAGGCGATGCGGGCGGCGCATAACGCGAAATGGGGGCCGTCGAAGTCATGGACATACGGGCCCCAGTGGCAGCGCGGGATCTGTGCTCAGGGCTCGCAGAAGTCGCCGGGCTGCAATGGCGGAAGCTGGGCGGGCTGTGGCTCGAACACCTATCCGGTCGGGTCCTTCCCGGGCTGCAAATCGGCGCTCGGGGTCTATGACCTCGAAGGCAACGCGGCCGAGCACATGAACCTGCCGCTCAATGAAAGCCAGATGGCCTCGCGTGGATCGCGCACGCTGGGCGTGACCGAGATGAAAGGAAGCTGGTTCATCTGGGACACGATCCGCGCGCACGAAGAATGGGCCCGCTGGCGCGCGCCCTACTGGCACGGCACGCCAGTCATGTCGTCGCACAGCCACGCGAACTATCACCTCGGGTTTCGGTGTTTCGCGGATGTGAAGTAGCATAGACCGCACGACGAAAAACGCCCCCGTCCATCCGGCGGGGGCGTTTCTTGTTCTGGGAGTCTCAGGTTAGCGCGACGCGATCTGGATCACGCGCCCTGGCATCGGCCCATCGGCGTTGAGGAGATAGGCGTAGCGATCCGAGGATAGCAGGTCGTCGATGTCCACCGGCTTGCCGTTGACATAGGCCGTGCGGCTCACCAGCCGGATGCCATGAGAATAGTCGGCATAGCTTGCCCCATGCACGGTCGAAACCGGCTGGATCGGATCGTTCTTGCTCCGGTGCCAGCCATAGATCGCGACCCGGCCCGGGTTCGATTCCATCCGGTTGGCCAGGACCACGTCCTTCTTGTGGCCCGACACGAGGCCCGTGCGTCCGCCGCGCTGACCCTCGATGGTCGCGTTGTGGCGCAGGAAATAGTCGGTGGACGACATCTGCGGTCCCGCCTGCATGGGCGAGGGCGACAGGCGCACGGTGGACTGGGCGTAGATCGCATCGACCATGCGCGAGGTCGGCAGCGTCATGTTGAACTTGGCCGCGATCGACGCGGCGGCGGGCAGCCCCATCGGCACGCGTACGAAATCGCGGTCCGACCCGACGGCGAGGTAGTCGGGCGTCACGCAGATGACGATCTGGGTCGAGGCACCGCGCGAATCCTTGCCTGACAGCACCACCGGCTGAAGGTCGTGCAAGAAGTCGGGCATGTTGCCGCGGGCCAGTTCATTGATGATCGCGTTGTCGCGCGACCCGCCGGACCCGTTGCCAAGCGAGGCGACAAAGGTCTGCCCGCCGGCGGCGTTGCCCCGGCGCCCTGGCATCGCACCCGCGAGCGAGCGGTTGCAGCTGTTGCCGGTGAGGACAGCGTTGCCGCGCGGGCTGGGCTCGACCGGATTGGCGGCGACGGATTCGACGCGGGCCACGGCGCCGGGCGTGGCAAAGGCCTGTCGCAGGTCCTCGGGCACGGCGCGCGGGCGTGGCGACAGCGGAACGGCCAGTTCGCTGGCCCCGCTCATCGACGACATGATCTCGCCCGGCTCATCGGTCGGGCCGGTTTCCGTCCCGCGCGTCGTGGGCGCAAAGCTCGCCGGGCGCGGTTGCGGCCGGATCGCGTTTACCACATTGGTTGCCGAAGCGACCACGCGGGTAACGAGATCGTCGCCTTCCAGCGGTTGTGATCCCATGCGACCTGCGAGCAGCTCGGGGTCGATCCCGGCCAGCGGGTCGGAGTCCGTATCCATCGACGATGGTGCAACGAAGGTCATGCTGTCGGCTGCGGCCGTTTTCACGTCGGCATCCGTTCCCGGCGCGAGGCGTCCATTGACGCCGCCGGCCCCGGCGGTTGCCCGGCCCATGGCCGCGAAATCCTGCGGAGAGGGTTCGTCCTGAACCTTGGCGGGTGTCTCGAGCACCTCGGTCACCGGGACCTCGGTCTTCACCGGCATGTCAGCGACTGCGACGATATTGGCCTCGCTGGGCGTCGTGACCGCGGGCGGGACGTCCTTCGCAACGGTTCTGGTTTCGGTTTTGCCCCCGTGGAAGGCTTCCACATAGGACGGATACAAGCCGTGGACGGCGAAGAAGCTGCCCCAGGCTGCGACACAAAGACCAGCGAGCACGCCGGTCGCACCGATTGCGGTGGCGGCGTTGAGGCGCGTTTTGACCAGAGTCCGAATGGACGTCCGGGCAGGGTCGCGCGACGCGGAGGTCGTGTTGGCGAGTTTGAAACGGATCATGGTCCGCGCTGGTACTGTCCCAAGTTTAAGAAAACAATAAATGGAACACCCCGGTGGGGCGAGCGTTTATCCCCTTGGGCGGGAAATTGCCGCGGTGCAGCATGAAAACCGGCGGTTTCGCGCCAGAATCCTGCTGGAAACCCGCCAATCCGCCTTCAAGCAAGAACCGCAGTCGCAAATAACGCGGTAACCATCAGCAGCACGACACGGCTGGTCCGGTCCTTCAGGGCAAAAACCACCGGGTCTTCATGCACTGCACCGCGATGCGCAAGCAGAACGATTCGGCTCACCCAGAACAGCAACACGAGGCAGACGCCCCAGAGCGCCCAGGGCTCGGAATACAGCGCCCGCACCTCGGGCGTATCCAGGTAGAGCGCCAGCACCAGCACCGCGATGAAACCGGACGCCGTGGCGATATTGGCGATAATGGGCAGGTCGCCGATGGAGTAGGCGCGCCCCGCCGCCGCCTTTGGCCCGTCGCGCGCCTCGAGCTCGACCAGCTCCGACAGCCGCTTCACAGAGGCGAGCGAGAAGAACATGAAAATGGTGAAGGTCAGGAGCCAGACCGACAGATCGACCTCGATCGCCGTCGCCCCCGCGATGACCCGCACGGCATAAAGCATCGACAGAACGAGGATATCCACCGCGATCATGCCCTTGAGCTTCATCGAATATGCGGTCGTCATCACGAAGTAGACCGCGAGCACGACCATGAGCGCCGGACTGACGAGGGCTCCGACGGCAAATCCGGCAACCAGCAATGCAACAAGCATTGGCCCGCCGAACCGAAGCGACAGGCGGCCCGAGGCAAAGGGCCGCTCGCGTTTCGTGCGATGAACCCGGTCGTTGTCGAGATCGGCTAGATCGTTGAGCACGTAGACACCCGAGGCGATGAGGCACATTGCGACAAAGGCGAGGGCGGTTTGCGCCAAGGCCTGTGACTGAAAGGCATGTCCGGCCAGAAGCGGCAGCAGGATGAGCGCGTTCTTCGTCCATTGATGCGGCCTGAGCTGCTTGATCAGCGCGCGAAGCGTGTCCCTGTGTGCGCGGGGCAGGACGTGCGCTGGCGCGGTGCCCGGCTCGACCGAGTCGATGCAATCGAGCCGCGTGGCAACGCCGCTGGCCAGCCCCGGATGCCCGCTGTCGGTGAGGATCACGGGCCGCCCCGCCGCATGCGCCGCATCCATCGCGGCAACCACGGCCGGGTCGAGCGGCAGGCCGCGCGCGGCTGGAGGCAGGCGTTTTGATGCGAAGAGGCTGAGGGGCGCCTTGCCGACCGTCGACCAGAACATCTCGGCCCCGAGCGTGCCGCCCAGCAGGTCGCGGTCGAGGTCCACGACGAAAGGCGCTACGTCCTTTGCAATCTTGCTCGTCGTGCCGATGCTCCCGAACCCTTTGTTCACTCTGCCATTCCTTTTTGCCAAGGTTAACGAATGCTCAACCCGGGGCAATGGGGGCGGTCAGATCCATGGATCGGCAACGGTGCACCTGTGGACACAAGGTCACGCTCGGGCTAGCAATTCGTAAGGGATTTTAGAGGAAGGGATACGTGGTGAAGGCATTCGGGATCATTCTGGGCACACTTGCATTCCTGCCGCTCGCCGCAAACGCGCAGGATAGCGGCGGTCCTGCCGTCGACGCGGACAAGGCCCCTCTGGCCGTGCCTGTCCCGGCAATCGGCGTGGATGAAACGGTCAAGTCCGGGGACAAGCCCGCCGCGACAGTGACCGATGCGGACACCCTTGGCGAGGCGACAGCCAAACCGGTGCCTGTGGATGTCGACCGCACGGCGCTGGAGGTCGATACCGCGCAGACCCCGGACGATCTGCTCGACGATGATCTGGCGACAGACATGGAAGGTTCGGGTGTCGAAGAGACCTCGGACAGCGGCGTAGCGGCCGAGCCCGTTGGCGATGCAGCCACGCAGACCGGAACCGGGCAAATGGCGGTCGAAGCGAGCGATGCCGAGACCCCCGCGGACCCTGTGGCGAGTGTCGTGGACATGGCTTCCGATGCCGCCTCGGTCAAAGAGCCGGTCAAAGCCCCTGACATGGCCTCGACCGACGGGATTCCCGCTGCCACGGACCGGGGCGCACCGGACGCTCAGGCCGAGCGGACATCCGATGGCGAAGCCGCGGCACAGGCCGAACCTCAGGACCCGAGCGCTACCGATGCGGCAGGGGCCACCCCGGATGCCGCTTCACCTGACACGAGTGTTCCGGGCGACACCGTTTCGACCGATACCGGCGACACGTCCGATCCCGCCCCAGAAACGGGAATGGCCGAACCCGATCCGCTCGCCCTCGCCGCCGAGGCCTGCCTCGAGATCGCGGGTCCGGCCACGGCGGGCGTGCCGGTCGGGGCCGAGGATGCCGCCTCGCAACGGGCCCGGCTGACCGAGGCGGCTGAGGTCTGCGCCCTTGCCGCCACAGCAGATGATGCCGATCCCGCAGTGCTCTTTCACGCCGCCGCCGTGGCACAGGCCGGGGGCAACGCACGAGAGACTTTCACGCTTCTAACCCGCGCGGCAGAGGCCGATTTCGGACCCGCCGAGGCGCGGCTGGGGGATTACTTCCTCTTCGGTGTCGGGCCGCAGGGCCAGAACGTCACAAAGGCCGTCGGGCATTTCCAGCGCGCTGCCAAGCTCAAGGATGCCGCCGGTATGACCACGCTTGCGCTGCTTTACCAAGTCGCGACCGGGGTCCCGCGTGATCCGGCGCGAATGGTCGAGCTGCTCACCGAAGCCGCCGATCAGGACTATCACTTCGCGCAGTATCGCCTTGCGCAGATCTACCTCTCCGGCGATGGTTTTCCGGGCCGCGCAGATGCCGGGTTGGGCATCCCCGATGCAGCGACAGCGGTGCAGTATTTCACCAGGGCCGCCGATCAGGGCAACCTCGCCGCCGCGCTGGAGCTTTCGACGCTCTATGCCGATCCGAACTCGGGCCTGCCCGACAACCCGGCCGAACAGATCCGCCTGACCCGGATCGTGGCCAACACCGGACACGCCCCCGCCGTGGCGCAGATGGGCGTTTTCTACGAGACCGGGCGCGGCGTGGACTATGACCCGACGGTGGCCGCGGGGCTTTACGTCAGGGCGCTCGAGACCGGAAAGCTCGCCTTTGCCGACCTGCGTGCCGGGGCCCCCGGCCCATGGGACCGCGATACGGCGCTCGCCTTTCAGGCCGTGCTCAAGGAACGCGGCTTCTACACCGGACCGCTCGACGGGATCGTGGGCGGGGGCACCGCCGCCGCTGCCGCGAAGCTCGCGCCCTGACCAAGAGGGCAGGGGCTGAACGGAGCGCTCTGGCATCACCTCCCCTGAACCGGGACGAAGCGCCGCAGGTACGGCTCTGGGCAAATCAAGCGCTCCAGCCTATGTCCAGCCCGTGACCGCGCGACCCGACACCCCGCTTGACCGCCTCATGGGCGACGAGGCGCAGCGCCTGCGCTTGCCCTCGGTCCTTGCCGTGGCGTCCTCGCTCTTGTGGCTGCCGCAGGCCGCGCTGATCGCTGCGCTCATAGCCGGGTTCATCGCGGGCGAGACGCTGATCCCGCCGCTCGTCACCGGCCTTGCGCTCGCCACCCTGACGCTCGCCCGTGCGCTCTTGTCCTCGCGCGCCGAGGCGCTGCTCTTTGCCGTGGCAGAGGACTTCATCCGCCGCCAGCGCCAGCGCATCCTGCGGATCGAGGCGACGGCCGAGACCCCCGCCGGTGCGGGCAGCACCGCCGCTCTCTTGCGCGAGAAGCTCGACACGCTCGCGCCCTACCTCACCCGCTTTGCCCCGGCGATGGCGCGCACGCGGGTCGTTCCACTCGTCATCCTTGCCGCTGCGCTCAGCCAAAGCTGGGCCATGGCGCTCGTGCTCCTGGTCGCCGGTCCTGTCATCCCGCTTTTCATGGCGCTGATCGGGCGTGCTGCCGAAGGCGCCTCGGCCAAACATCTTGCCGGTGTCTCGACGCTCTCGGACCTGCTCGTCGATCGGCTCGCGGCGTTGCCGGACATCCGCATCCTCGGCGCGGGGGATCGCGTGACCGCCGGTTTCGGCGAAGAGGCGCGCGATCTGGCCACTCGCGCCATGTCGGTGCTGCGGCTCGCCTTCCTGTCCTCGACCGTGCTCGAGCTCTTTGCCGCCCTCGGCACCGCGATGACGGCCGTCTGGGTCGGCTTTTCCCTGCTCGAGGTGATCAACTGGGGTAGCTGGGGCGGGGGCCTGACCCCTCTTGGCGGCATCTTCCTGCTGCTGCTCGTCCCCGATTTCTTTCAGCCGCTGCGCGATCTGGCGAGCGCATGGCACGACCGGGCCGCGGCTCGCGCCGTCGCCGCCGAGATTGCTACGTGGGAGGCGATCAATCGCCCTGCGATCCTCGGGGGCCTTGGCCCGATTGAGGGCGCCGACGGCCCCGCGACGCTCGCTTGGCGGGACCTGACGGCCCGGGGCACGAGCTACCCCGATGCCGTGATTGCCCCCGGCGAGCGGGTTGCGATCACCGGGCCTTCAGGAGCGGGAAAATCGACGCTCCTCTCAATCCTCGCCGGGCTGATTACCCCCACGACCGGTGAGATCGAGGCCGGGGGCCGCGTGCTCGACACGGGCAATGCTGACGATTGGCGGGCGCGGATCGGCTGGATGCCCCAGACCCCGCGCTTTCCTGATGCGCCGCTGGCCGAGGTGATTGGTACGGACGATCCCGAAGTCCTCGCGCAGGCGCAACTGACCGAGGTCGTCGCGCGGTTGCCCGAGGGGCTCGCGACGACGCTGGGTGAAACCGGCGCGGGGCTGTCGGGGGGCGAGGCGCGGCGCGTGCTCGCTGCCCGCCTGATCGCCGTCCGCCCCGAGGTCGTGCTGGCCGACGAACCCACCGCCGACCTCGACGCCGCCACTGCCCGCGCGATCACCGAGGCAATCCTGTCGCTCGCAGGCCATGGCGCGACCCTGATCGTTGCCACCCATGATCCGGCGCTCATCGCGCGGATGGACCGCGTGATCGAGGTGCGCCGATGAGCGCGCTCGTCCACATCCTGCGGGTGATGCTCGCGGGCAATCGCGCTGCCTTCCTGCGCGGGGCGGCGCTGTCGGCGCTGGTGCTCGTCATGGGCACAGCGCTTCTGGGTCTGTCGGGATGGTTCATCACCGCCACCGCAATCGCGGGACTGGCCGGGGTCGGCATCGCTTTCGACGTTTTTCGCCCCTCTGCCATGATCCGCTTCCTCGCGCTGGGGCGCGCAGCCGCCCGCTACGGCGAACGGCTCCTGACCCATGACGCGACGCTGGCCGCGCTTGCGTCCTTGCGCACCACGCTGCTCGCCCGGCTGTCATCCGCCCCTTTCTTGACCCTTGGCCGCCTGCGCTCGGGCGACGGGCTGAACCGGATCACGGCGGACGTGGATGCGCTGGACGCGCTTCCGCTGCGCGTCGTGCTGCCAGTGGGGGCCGCGCTGACCACCGTGACCCTTTCCGCGCTAATGATAGGTTGGCTGGTGGACCCGGTCACGGCGCTGATCCTCTGGGCGGGCTTCACGCTGGGTGGAGCCGCCGTGACGCTTCACGGTATCCGGGCCGCGCGGGCGCTGTCGGAGCGGGTCGAGAGCCTTGCCCAGTCACATCGCGCGCAGGCCATCGACCTCATCGCCGCCCGCGACGACCTCGTGGCCACGGGGCGTTTGTCCGCAGCCCTTGCCCGCGCTGAAGAAGCCGAGAACGACCGCCAAGCTGCCGCGCTGCGCCTCGACCGGATCGAGCGGGCGACGGGGCGCAACCTGTCGCTCGTCGCGGGGCTGACGCTGGCCGCCGTTGTGTGGCAGTCGGGGGCGCTCGTTCTCGACGCGGGGCTTGAACCCACGCGGGCGGCCATCGCAATTTTCGCCGCGCTTGCGCTCAACGAAGCCCTTGCGCCGCTACGCCGCCTTGCCGCCAACTTCGGAAGGCTGTCCATGGCCGCCGGGCGCGTCTCGTCGCTCATGGACGCGGGGCAGGGGGCGTGGCCGGGGACGGCGCAGGTTCCCGAGACGGCCCTTCCGGTCAGGATCGAGCGCCTGACCCTGCACCGACCCGGCACCACGCTGCCCATCGTGAGCGACCTGTCCCTCACGCTGGAGGGGGGCACCACGACGCTCCTCACCGCGCCGTCGGGGCAGGGGAAGTCGACTTTGCTTGCCGCCATCGCCGGGCTGATCCCCCCTGCCACGGGCGACGTGATCCTCGGCGGCGTGACGCACGCCGATTGGCCCGAGGGCGCGCTTCGCCAACGGATCACCCTCCTGCCGCAAAGGGCCGCGCTGATCGCGGGGACGGTGGCCGAGAACCTGCGTCGAATCCCGCCGCCTCGCGCTCGCCCACGCGATTCTGACCGAGCCCGAGGTGCTGCTCCTCGACGAGCCGACCGAGGGTCTGGACGGCGCGACCGCCGCGCGGGTGCTGGCCAACCTGCGCGCGGCGCTGCCCGCTGCCGCGCTGGTCATCGCCGCGCATCGGGACACCGATCAAATCGAAGCGCACAGGATTGTGACGCTCTGACGCGGGTTTAGCCCGGATCGGGGTCAATGCGTCGCAGTTAACCGTATTTGCGAATTAACATATAAGGGTGGAGCGAACGGGCCTGTCCCACCTAGAATCGAACCGTGACGGCCGCGAGGGGGTCACGGCACAGGAGAAACCGCATGGAATTCGGTATCGTCGAGCTGTCCCGGCTCCAATTTGCCCTGACGGCCATGTTTCACTTCCTCTTCGTTCCGCTGACGCTGGGCCTGTCCATCATCGTCGCGATCATGGAGACGGTCTATGTCATGTCGGGCCGTCCGATCTGGCGGCAGATGACGAAATTCTGGGGCACGCTCTTCGGCATCAACTTCGTGCTGGGGGTCGCGACCGGCATTACGATGGAGTTTCAGTTCGGCATGAACTGGAGCTACTACAGCCACTACGTCGGCGACGTCTTCGGCGCGCCGCTCGCGATCGAGGGGCTGATGGCATTCTTCCTCGAAGCGACCTTCGTGGGGCTTTTCTTCTTCGGCTGGAACAAGCTGTCGAAGATCCAGCACCTTGTCGTGGCATGGCTCGTTGCCATCGGGTCGAACTTCTCGGCGCTCTGGATCCTCATCGCGAACGGCTGGATGGTGAACCCGGTCGGGGCGGAATTTAACCCCGAGACGATGCGCATGGAGATGGTCAACTTCTTCGAGGTGCTCTTCAACGAGGCCGCGCAGTCGAAGTTTGTCCATACCGTGTCGGCGGGCTATGTCACCGCCTCGGTCTTCGTGCTCGGGGTGAGCGCGTGGTATCTGCTCGAGAACCGCCATATCGAGCTTGCCCGCCGGTCCATCGCGGTGGCCTCGGCCTTTGGCCTCGCCTCGTCGCTGTCGGTGGTCGTGCTGGGCGACGAAAGCGGCTATTCGGCGTCCCACACCCAGCAGATGAAACTGGCCTCGATCGAGGCGATGTGGGAAACCCACGACGCCCCCGCGCCCTTCACCCTTTTCGGCATTCCCGACCGCGAGGCGCGCGAGACGCATTACGCCATCGAGATTCCTTGGGTCATGGGGCTGATCGGCACGCGGTCCCTGACGCAGGAGATCCCCGGCATCAACGATCTCGAGGCCGAGAGCGTGGACAACATCCGCTCGGGCCTGCGTGCCTATGACGCGCTCATGGAGATCCGCGAGTTGCGCGACGAGACGCCCGAGGCGACACGGCTCGTCTTTGAGCAGAACTCCAAGAACCTCGGCTACGCCTTCCTCCTCTACCGCTATGTCGAGGACCCGCGCGATGCGACCGAGGAACATATCGCGCAGGCGGCAGAGGATACGATCCCCGGTGTCGCGCCGCTGTTCTGGGCGTTCCGGGTGATGGTGGGGCTTGGCTTCATGTTCATCGCCGTGATGCTCTACTTCTTCGCGATGTCGTCCTTCGGCAACATGCGGTTTCACCGCTGGGCGCTGCGCGGGGCGGTGGCGATCATCCCGACGCCGTGGATCGCGGCCGAGATGGGGTGGTTCGTGGCCGAATACGGGCGACAGCCCTGGACCGTGGACGGCATCCTGCCCACCGCGCTGTCGGTGTCGCGGCTGTCGATTACTGACGTGGCCCTGACGCTCGCCGGGTTCTGTATCTTCTACACCGTTCTATTCATCATCGAGATGAAGCTCATGCTGAAATACATCCGGCGCGGACCTGTCGAGGACGTCGAGGAAACGCTCGACTGGCGCTACAAGCACGAGGCGCGGCTGCGCTCCTCGGGCCTGACCGAAGCGCCCCACGTCGACCCCAAGAACCAGCCAGCGGAGTAAGCCATGATCCTGCACGAGTTCGTCAGCTTCGAGTTTCTGCGCGTCGCGTGGTGGGTGCTTCTGGGGGTGCTCCTCATCGGCTTTGCGCTCACCGACGGGTTTGACATGGGGGTGGGGGCACTCCTCCCCTTTATCGGCAAGACAGACGTGGAACGCCGGGTGATCATCAACACCGTCGGCCCGGTGTGGGAGGGCAACCAGGTCTGGTTCATCCTTGGGGGCGGGGCGATCTTTGCCGCCTGGCCACCGCTCTACGCGGTCAGCTTCTCGGGCTTCTACCTTGCCATGTTCCTGATCCTCGCGGCGCTTATCGTGCGGCCCGTGGCGTTCAAGTATCGCTCGAAACGCGAGGACCCCGCGTGGCGCAATCGCTGGGACTGGGCACTGTTCGCGGGCGGCGCGGTGCCTGCGACGGTATTCGGGATCGCGGTCGGCAACGTGCTGCAGGGCGTGCCCTTCTACCTGACCGAGAGCCTTGTGCCCATGTATGAGGGCGGAGCCTTCGGCAAGCTCTTTGCGCTGCTCAATCCCTTTGCGCTGCTCGCGGGTCTGGTCTCCATGTCCATGCTCACGATGCACGGCGCGGCTTGGCTGGGATTGAAGACCGAGGGCGACATCGCGGCGCGGGCGCGTCGGGTCGGTGTCGTCGCCGGTCTGATCGCGGCGGCGGCCTATGCGCTCGCCGGTGTCTGGCTCTGGCTCGGGATCGACGGGTTTTCCTTCGTGAACGAGGTCGCCAAGGATGGCCCGTCGAACCCGCTCTTCAACGAGGTCGCCCGTGGCGGGTCGTGGTTCGATGCCTATGCGGTCCGGCCCTGGGCCCTGATCGCGCCGATCCTCGGCTTCGTCGGCATCTTCCTTGCCATCCTCGGCCTGCGCGCCGGGCGCGAGGCGACGACGCTGCTCGCGTCGAAATTGGGGATCTTCGGGATCATCGCCTCGGTCGGCACGGTGATGTTTCCCTTCATCCTGCCCTCGACCGTGGACCCGAATTCCTCACTCACCGTCTGGGATGCCTCGTCGAGCCACCTGACGCTCTTCATCATGCTGGTCGCCACGGCGATCTTTCTGCCCATCATTCTGGCCTACACCGCGTGGGTCTACAAAGTGCTCTGGGGCAAGGTCACGGAAGAGGACGTGACCGGCCCCGGCCACAGCTACTAGGAGGCTGACAGATGTGGTATTTCGCCTGGATCCTTGGCCTGCCGCTCGCCGCGATGTTCGCCGTGCTCAACGCCATGTGGCTCGAGCTACGCGAAGACCAGCGGCTCGCGCGCGAAGGTGACGAACGCGAACGGGAAAAGCGCGGGGTGCGGTAGGACGGGGTCGAACCCCATTCTACGCGGCGACCGAATTCAGCGCCTGCATCGCCTGTGCCCCGATCTCGAACGAGCGTCGCCGGGCAGCGTGGTCGTGGATCATGCCGGTGAGGATGATCTCGTCGGGGCGATAGCGTTCGATCAGGTTGGCAAGCTGTGATTGCACACGTTTCGGGCCACCCACCGCCGTGATCCGCAGCATGTGGTTGACCATCGCCTGTTCGTCGGGCGTGGCGACGAGGCCAAAGTCGTCCACGGGCTTGGGCAGTTTCCCCCGCATCTCGCCCCGCCGGATCTTTAGGAAACTCTGCTGCATCGAGGTGCGCAGGCGGGCCGCTTCTTCGTCCGTATCGGCGGCAAAGAGGTTCGCCGCGAGGATGAAATGCGGCTTGTCGATCTGTCCCGGCTTGAAATCCCGGCGATAGATATATGCGGCATCGTCCAGCGCGTCGGGGGCAAAATGGCTGGCAAAGGCATAGGGCAGCCCCAGATGCGCGGCAAGCTGCGCGCCGAAAAGGCTTGATCCGAGCATGTAGATCGGGACCTCGGTGCCCTCGCCCGGCACCGCGAGGATACGCTGGCCTTCCTGCGGAGGGGCAAGGTAGCTCAAGAGTTCGATCACGTCCTCGGGGAAAGTATCCGCCTGCTGCATCATCCGGCGCAGCGCCCGCGCGGTCGCCATGTCGGTGCCCGGCGCACGGCCAAGGCCAAGGTCGATCCGGTTCGGGTAAAGCGTGGCCAGCGTGCCAAACTGCTCGGCCACCATGAGGGGCGCGTGGTTGGGCAGCATGATGCCGCCCGCGCCGACGCGGATGGTCTTCGTCTGCCCGGCCACATGGCCGATGACGATCGAGGTCGCCGCGCTGGCGATCCCGGTGGTGTTGTGGTGCTCGGCGAACCAGTAGCGGGTATAGCCCTGCGCTTCGGCGTTCTGCGCGAGGTCCACGGAATTGGCGAGGGCATCGGCCGCCGTGAATCCGTCAGGAATAGGGGCAAGGTCAAGGATGGAATAGGCGGTCATGGTTGCTCCTTCTGGGGCGCCGCGCCCCTGCGCAGCACCTGTTGAGAACGGTTCGACGTGTCGCGTTTCGCGCCGGACGTCGGGTCGGGGCGCGCGGTCTGTTCGTTCGGTGTTGAACCTAGGTGCTCGGATACGTCGGCGAAAGGGGCCGGATCCCGCACAGGATTCCGGGATTCTAGAATTCTAGAATCTTGGAGTGGAAATTATGCCTGTTTCCCAATGTGTTGCAGGAGAGCAGGTCATAACAAGGTTAATCTGTGCAGGTGCGAAGGCTTTCGCACCGTCCTGTGCGGCTAGTCGCAAGCCACCACACCCGCGGTCGCAGCGCCGTCAGATCGACTGTTCGTCCCGCCCCAGGGCCGCTGCGAGCGGCTCCACGTTGGGCCGGCTTACGGGCAGCACCTCGCCGTTCTTGAGCCGCACCCGCACATTGCGCCCGTCGCGTTCCATATCCTCGATGGCGTCGAGCGCGACCCAGTGCGAGCGGTGGATCTGCATTCCCGGATAGCCGTTAAGCTCTGCGATGGCATCCGACATGCGCTTCAGGATCCGGTCGCTGCCGTCTTGCGTGACCACGTCGAGGTAATGGTCCTGCGTCGAAATCGAGATGATCGAATGGCCAAGGTTCTCGGGCAGATTACGCAGGAACAGGGGCGGCTCGCGGTGATGCGCGGCCCCGTTGATCGGCGTGGCGGCTTCGTCTGCAGGTTTCCCTGGCATGACAAGCTCCACCTGCTGCGATTTTTTGAGCATCGGGCGGATCGACCGTTCGATCAGACCGACACCGAGACCAACGAGGCTCACGAAGACCCAGCGGAACCCGATGCCGCCCAAGGTAAAACTCACGCCGCGAAAGTAGGCGTCGAGCGCAAGAATGATGAGCGCGCCGAAGGGACCTGCCAGGACCGCGCCGGCGAGCACCTGCGCGAAAATCCTGTCTTTCAAGAGCCTCATGCGGCTCATGCCCTCGATCCCGATGATCATGCAGACCGAAATGAGGCTGATCCCGATGGCCCAGTAGAAGAACCGTTCAATGAGGGAGAGTTGTTCAAAGGTGCCAAAGGGACCGGTCACAGTGGCGATGGCCACCATGGATGCGATCAGAATGAACTTCCGCTGTAACCCCGCCTTCATGTTGAGGGAGATAGCGCAACGGATTTCCTTGGGCAATTGTCGTGAGGAGAAACACGGCGTTTCGTTCATTTGCGCACAGGTTTACCCGAAAGACGCACGACGTTTCGCGCCAAGGAGGAAGGGGAGGTGTTGAATGCAGCTTGAGGGCGAGTGGGATTACATTGTCGTGGGGGCGGGGACCGCGGGTTGCGTGCTGGCCAACCGGTTGAGCGAGGATGCGAGGCTCCGTGTCCTGCTGATCGAGGCCGGGGGGCGCGATTCGTATCCCTGGATCCATGTTCCTGTCGGCTACCTCTACACCATGGGCAATCCGCGCACCGACTGGATGATGCGCACGTCAGAGGAGCCTGGCCTGAACGGGCGTTCGCTGGCCTATCCACGGGGAAAGGTTCTGGGCGGCTGCTCCTCGATCAACGGGATGATCTACATGCGCGGGCAGGCCGCCGACTATGACCACTGGCGCCAGTTGGGCAATGTTGGCTGGGGCTGGTCGGATGTGCTGCCGTTCTTCAAACGCTCCGAGGACCACTACGGCGGCGACAGTGACCTTCACGGTGCAGGGGGCGAGTGGAAGGTGCAGAAGCAGCGGCTTAAATGGCCGGTCCTCGAAAGCGTCCGGGACGCGGCGGTCGAGTTCGGCATCCCGGTCTGCGACGACTTCAACGACGGGATCAACGAGGGCGTCGGGTTCTTCGACGTGAACCAGAACCAGGGCGTGCGCTGGTCCACGGCCAAGGCGTTCCTCAAGCCTGCGATGAACCGTCCGAACCTGAAGGTCGTGACCCATGCGCTGGCCGAGCGAGTGATCGTCGAGGGCAAGCGCGCGGTCGGGATGCGCTGGCGGGTCGGGAGCGAAACGCAAGGGGCACGGGTCCGGGGCGAGGTCATTCTGGCTGCCGGGGCGATCAACTCGCCCAAGCTCCTCGAACTGTCCGGCATCGGCGACCCCGAGGTGCTGGCAGGCCACGGGATCGAGGTCCGCCACGATCTGCCGGGGGTGGGCAAGAACCTGCAGGATCATCTGCAGATCCGCACCGCCTACCGCGTGAAAAACGCCCAGACGCTGAATGAAATGTCCAACTCGCTGGTGGGCAAGGTGCGGATGGGACTGGAATACGCGCTCACCCGGTCCGGGCCGCTGTCGATGGCACCTTCGCAGCTGGGCATCTTCACCCGGTCGGACGAAACCGTGGCGACGCCGGATCTGGAATACCACGTGCAGCCTCTGACCACCGACAAGCTGGGCGATCCGCTGCATCCCTTCCCTGGGATCACCGTGTCGGTCTGCAATCTCCGGCCCGAGAGCCGGGGAACGTCCCACCTGCGCTCGACCAATCCGGCGGAGCAGCCGGACATCCGGCTGGGATACCTGAGCGCCGAGCGGGACAAGCTCGTCGCGGTCAAGGCAGTGCAGCAGGCGCGGGCGCTGATGCGGATGCCGGCGATGGCGAAGTACGCGCCAGAGGAGTTCCTGCCCGGTCCATCCTGCGAGACCGACGCCGACCTCTTGCGTGGTGTGGGCGATATCGCCTCGACCATTTTTCACCCGGTCGGCACGACCCGGATGGGATCCGACTCCATGGCGGTGGTTGACGCTGAATTGCGGGTTCACGGGATAGACGGATTGCGTGTCGTGGATGCCGGGGTGATGCCGACGATCACCTCGGGCAACACCGCCTCGCCCACCGTGATGATCGCGGAAAAGGCGGCGGCCTTTATCCGGGGCTAGCGATGGGGCAACCGGAGGTCTGAAATCCGCGGTGCCCGGTGTGCCCGCGATGCTGCAATGCGGCAAAGTTGAGCGGTCTCAGGCGGGTCGCGATCGCGCTTCGTCAGATCAGATCACCCACGGATCCCCGTTTCAGGTGGTTGCTTTGCCGCTCTACAACGTGGTTAACGCCCCGAAAATCCGAGAAAAAACGGTGGAAAATGTGGAAATTGTGTAACCGGCGAGTCCGCAAGCGACTCACAACATTGGAAAATCCCAAATAATTCAGAATGCCCTTTACAGGAGTCAACGAAAAGTTGACGATATATGGTAGGGACACGGCGCATCAGACGCCAAACCCTGTACAGGCACCGAGTCCTAGCGTTTCTGCATCCGCGAGGGCTCACCGAGCAGAAGGGGCAAGCCATGGCGGCGACCGAGCATTATCTCGACGGCGAAGAACTGCATCCCATCGACATTGTTGAAACCCTCGCCGAGCACCACGCGTGGGACTTCGACAGGGTCGGTGACGACCAGATTGCCATGGCTGTCGAAGGACAGTGGCGCACCTATTCGATCACGCTCGCCTGGTCGCCCTACGACGAGACTTTGCGCCTGATCTGCACCTTCGAAATGGAGCCGCCGGAGCATCGTCTCCCGCAGCTTTACGAAGCGCTCAATACGACCAACGACATGGTCTGGGACGGCGCTTTCACCTACTGGCACGAACAGCGTCTCATGGTCTTCCGCTACGGCCTCGTGCTGGCGGGCGGTCTGGTGGCGGGCACGGAACAGCTCGGGCGGCTCATCTCCTCCGCCGTGGGCAACTGTGAACGCTTCTACCCCGCCTTCCAGCTCGTGAACTGGAGCGACAAGAGCGTGGAAGCGGCCATGCAGGTGGCGATGGCCGAGGCTTACGGTCGCGCGTAGACGCCTGATACCTGGAACGGGTTTCATACGGGTAACGGGGGGGCTTTGGTCCCCCCGTTCGCTTTTTTCGACATGTTTTCCCTTCTTGGTGCCGGCCGGCATTTCTCGCGCTCCCGTTGCACATCGAAGCGCTTGCGCCTAGCGTCCCGCGAGAAAGGACAGGAGGGCGATCATGGACATGAAGGATGTCGAGACGCGGGGACTCGTGCTGCTTGGCTGCGGCAAGATGGGGTCCGCGATGCTGGCGGGCTGGCTCGCGGGCGGTCTGCCTGCCACAAGCGTCTGGGTGCTCGATCCGAAACCTTCGGACTGGCTTCAGGGCACCGGTGTGCATCTGAACAAAGACCTACCCGATGCGCCCGCCGTCGTGCTCGTCGCCGTGAAACCGCAGATGATGGGCGACGCGCTGCCCACGCTCGCGGCCATGGGCAATGGCGAAACCTTGTTCGTGTCGGTCGCTGCCGGGGTAACCATCGCAACCTATGAGCGGATGCTGGGGGCCGGAACGCCCGTCGTGCGCTCGATGCCCAATACGCCAGCCGCGGTGGGACGCGGGATCACGGCGATCATCGGCAATGGCGCGGCAAGCGCGGACCACGTGGCGCTTGCCGAGGCGCTGCTGTCCGCCGTGGGTCAGGTCGTGCGGCTCGACGACGAGGGGCAGATGGATGCCGTGACGGCGGTGTCGGGGTCGGGTCCCGCCTATGTCTTTCACCTCATCGAAACGCTGGCCGCAGCCGGGGTCGAGCAGGGGCTGTCGCCTGACCTCGCCATGGCGCTGGCCAAGGCGACGGTGGGCGGGGCCGGGCAACTGGCCGAGGATGCGGACGAGGATCCGGGACAGCTTCGGGTCAACGTGACCTCGCCCAATGGCACGACGCAGGCGGCGCTGGAGGTTCTCATGGATGAGGCGAGCGGCTTCCCCGCGCTTCTGTCGCGCGCGGTCAGGGCGGCCGCGGATCGCTCGCGGGAGCTGGGCGCATGAACACGCTGTCCGCCGAAATCGGGTTCGAAGATTTCCTCAAGGTCGACGTGCGCAAGGGCACCGTTGTGAACGCCGAACCCTTTCCCGAGGCGCGGCGTCCCGCGATCAAACTCTGGGTCGATTTCGGGGACGAGATCGGGGTCAAGAAATCCTCCGCCCAGATCACGAAGCATTACACGCCCGAAAGCGTGGTGGGCAAAGAGGTCATGGCCGTGGTCAATTTCCCGCCGCGCCAGATCGGCAAGTTCATGTCGGAAATATTGGTGCTGGGCGTGCCGGACGCAGAGGGCGAGGTCGTGCTGATCACCCCGGACAAGAGCGTGCCCAACGGCGGGAGGCTTTACTGATGGCGCTGGTTCTGGTGGCGCGGCCCCTGCCCGAGCCGGTGATCGAGGCTCTGGCGGCGGAGCATGACATCGACCTGCGTGAGGCGACATGGCCGATGAACGAGGACGAGATGGTCGCCGCTTTGCAAGGCTACGACGCGGTGCTCTGCTCGTTGGGGGACCGGTTCAGCGCCGACGTTTTCGCCAAGGCGGGCAAGCCGCGCTGCAAGCTGATCGCGAATTTCGGGGTGGGCTATAACCACATCGACGTGGCGGCGGCGAAGGTGGCAGGCGTGGCCGTGACCAACACGCCGGGCGCGGTGACCGATGCGACGGCGGATATTGCGCTGACGCTGATGCTGATGACCTGCCGCCGGGCGGGCGAGGGCGAGCGGCTGGTGCGATCGGGCGACTGGGAGGGCTGGCATCCGATGCAGATGCTGGGCCTGCACATGACCGGCAAGACGCTGGGGGTCATCGGCATGGGGCGGATCGGGCAGGCCATCGCGCGGCGGGCCCATCATGGCTTCGGGATGAACGTGCTCTTTTACAACCGCAGCCCCAAGAAATGCGAGGTGCCCGCCAAGCAGATGGAGCGGATCGAGGATGTGGCGGCTTGGGCCGATGTGCTTGTCGTCGCGGTGCCGGGGGGTGCGGAGACCACGCATCTGATCGGGCGCAGCGTCTTTGCGGCGATGCCGGAGCATGCGGTGGTCGTGAATATCTCGCGCGGCGAGGTGGTGGACGAGGGGCGGACAATATCCTCGGGTTCCTCAAGGACGGGAGCCTGCAGAACCCGGTGTGAGGGCGGGCTTGATAGAATCGCCATTTGGCTATATTGCTGAGTGGCGATTTTGGCGAAGCGAGGTGCCCCATGTCTCTGGACCAGGTGTTTGCCGCCCTGGGCGACCCCACGCGCCGGGCGATGGTGGCGCAGTTGCTGGCGGGGGAGGCGAGTGTCACGGACCTCGCCGCGCCGCATGACCTCGCGCAGCCCACGATCTCGAAACACCTGAAGGTGCTGGAAGCTGCCAAGATCATCACGACCGAAGTGCGCGGGAATGCGCGGCCGCGGCGGCTGAACCCTGCTGCGCTGCGGGACATCGACCAATGGCTCGCGCCGTTCCGGGCGGAGTGGGAGGCGCGGCTGGATAACCTCGAACGGATGATGGCGGACGAAAAGGCGGGCAAGTGATGCTGGACAGCGACCGTTTCACCGTGGATCGCATGGCCCATGAAATCCGCTTCACCCGCCGGATTGCCGCCACGCCAGAACGCCTCTTCGCCGCCTGGACCACGCCCGGGGACATCGCGCGCTGGTGGGACCCGTCGGGCACGCCGCTGGCAGAGGCGGTGGTCGATCCGGTCCTCGGCGGCACCCTGAGGCTCACCCATGCGAGCGGGCACAGCTTTACCGCGACCTTCACTTGGGTCGACCCGCCGCGCGGGTTCGGCTGGTCGGCGATGGGGGCGGACAGCGCGGTGACCTTCACGCCCGTTGGGGATCTGACCGCGATGGTCGTCACCATCGCCTGCGGATCGGAGGAGGGGCTGGAGCGGTTCCTGTCGATGGGGATCGCCGAGGGCACGGCGGTCACGCTCGACAATCTCGAAGAACGCCTCGGTTGACACGAAAAGGGCCGGGCGCGCCATCCGCACCCGGCCCCTGAATGTGTCTGCGATGGCCCGCTCAGGCGGTCACTTCGCGCACGGTGATCGTATAGGCAAAGGTGTCCGGGTCCAGTTCATCCCGGTATTCGCCGCCCACTTCCGCCGCCGGATACATGAGGAAAGGCACGACCTCGCCGTTCCCGCCGGGCAGCGCCACGTCATGCGCGTCGTTGTAGGCGATCCAGTTGCCTTCGGAGGCGCCAAAGAGCGCGGCGCGGACCTCTTCCACCTCGCGCGAGGCGAGCGTGAGGGTCTTCGGCGGTTCCTCGAGCACGACCTTGCGCACGTCGGCGGGGTCGGCGGGAATCCAGCCACGGCCATCTATGAACACCTCGGCGCGGCAATGCTGCGATTTGGTGATCACCTCGGAGCTGGCACCGAGGCTCTTGTAGCCAAAGGCCGAGGGCGCGACGCGGATGCCGTAGAGGTCGCGCGCGGGCAGGCCGGACGCGCGGGCGAGGCCCACGTAGAGCGCGTTGAGGTCGGCGCATTTACCGGTGAGGTCCCCGGTCTGAAGCATGGTCGCGATGTCGCCCAGCCCGCAGCCGCGCGTTTCCGGGTCGCGCTTTGTCTGCTCCACGACCCATTCATAGATGCGGCGAGCCTTTTCGAGCGCGTTGTCGGTGCCGTCCGTGATCGCCGCGGCGGTTTCGGCGACGATGCCATCCGTCGGCAGAAGCTCGGTCGCGGCGGTGTAGAGCGCGCGGTCCTCTTCGGAAAGCGTCACGTCAGAGGCGGGCAGGGACAGGTCCACGGCGCGGCTTTGCACCGCGACGGTCGAGGTCACGGTGAGCACCGCCGGTTCAGCGCCTTCGGCCCAGACCGCGTGAACCATCATCGCGCCGCTCGCCGGATCGGTGGCCAGTTCGACGGTGTCGGTGTTGGCCTCCCACGTGGTTTCGCCGGGCTTCGACCAGAGGTCGGCGTCGAGCGAGGGCACGGGCACCCAGGCCTGCGCGCTCTGGCCGCTGCCGTCCCGCGGCAGTTCGATCCGGGTCACGAGTTCAAAGGTGCGCCAGCCCACGGGCTTGGGCGCATAGAGCGCGGCGGCGAGGCGGGGCGTGGTGGCGATGGCCAGCGCGGCCACACCGGTTTTCAGGAGAGTGCGTCGGTTCATCATGTCCGGGTCCTTTGTTGAGTTGCCCGCAATCGAATTGCCTGCGTGATAGGCCCTTGCGCCCCGGCGGGCAAGTATGCCTCCGGATCAGTTCCCGCACTCGGGCGGTATCGCCGCGCGGCAGCCCCGGCTGTCAAAGCCCATGACGAAACCGTCCGGCCCCTGCATCCACGGGGTCTGCGCGGTGGGCACCAGGCGCAGGTAACTCTCGGCCCCGCCGCAGGATGTCACTTCACGCACATCCCAGTTTCGCGCCATGGCGGCGTCGACGACCGCTTCGCGCGAAAGGCAGGCGGATTGGGTTGCGTCGGCGTAGAAATCCGCAAGTGACTGGTAGTAGTCGAGGCGCAGCTGGGCGCGTCCCTCGTCGAGCCAGCTTTTCGCGCCGACAAGGGCAATGGCTCCTGTCGCGCCCAGGCCGACGATCCGCCGGGCAAGGGAAAGGGGGTTCAGCACGCTCGATCCGGCGCGTGGAACTGGGAAAAGGCGGTCTTGTCGTCGGAGGGTTTGGCAGCGCGGTCGCCGGTCGCCTCCCGCCAGTGCTTGCGGCACAGGCTCACGTAGCTTTCGTTGCCGCCGATCTGGACCTGGTCGCCGGCTGTGAGAACGCGACCCTCGGAATCCTGCCTCACGACCATCGTGGCCTTTTTCCCGCAATGACAGATCGTGCGCGCCTCGCGCATCTCGTCGGCGAGCGCAAGCAGCGTGGCCGATCCGGGGAAGAGGTTGCCCTGAAAATCCACACGAAGGCCGTAGGCCATGACGGGCACGCGCAGGTCGTCCACCGCGCGGGCCAATTGCCACACCTGGTCGGGCGACAGGAACTGCGCTTCGTCGATGAAGATGCAAGTGACGGGGCCTTGGTCGAGCCGCGTCTCGATCTTGGCGAACATGTCCTCGCCGGGGGCGAAGGTGTCGGCGGGTTCGCTGATGCCGATGCGCGAGCCGATCATGCCCTCGCCTGCGCGGTTGTCGAACTGCGCGGTGATGAGATAGGTCTCCATCCCCCGTTCGCGGTAGTTGTGCGAGGCCTGCAGGAGCAGCGTCGATTTGCCCGCGTTCATGGTGGAGTAATGGAAGTAGAGCTTGGCCATGGCATCGGGTTACCCCGCAGCCCGGAAGCGATCAAGACGGGTCGATGATCCGGGTGCGATCCGCGTGGCGGGCCGGCGGTTCCGGCGGGGCTACCAGCCGTCGTGCAGGTGGTCGAAGAGCGCCTTGTTCGGGCAGAGTTTCGGTGCCTCGGTCGCACCGCCTGCGTGGTCATCGAGCCAAAGTTCGCAGCCCTCGGCATCCGCACAACTGTCGCAGCGCCCTGCGGCCCGGTCGAGCTGTCTGCGCGAAACGAGATGCGCCTCGCGTTCGATATCGAGGTCGAGGCCAAGGGTGTCGGCCATGCGGGCCATCAGCGCGGGGGTTCCGGTGCGGTCGGTCATGTCGGTCAACTGTCCTCTCCTGTCTGCCGACGATCATGGAGACTTCGGGCGCGGGTCACATTGATGTGGCTCAAATCGCTCTGGTCTTTTCCAGCCGGAGGAATAGGCTGGGGGCATGTTTACCATCGAGCACGACTTCGACGCGACCGTAGTGACCCTTGTGGACGAGGGGGACGAAGGCGCATCCCACTTGCAGGAAGACGTGACGATCAACGCCTTCGACGACTGCATCACCATAGAACAGCTCAATCCGCAGACCGATCAGGTGCAGGTCATCACCCTGTCCATCGCGCAGGTGCAGGATCTGGCGGCTGCGCTCGACCTGCCCGAGGGCATCTACCGGCTGTCGCGGATCGAGGACGCGCCGGGCTGACCGAATTGTCCTGACCAGAATGCGCGCCTGCGGCGCACCGGTCTTGCGCAGCCCGCCTTTGGCGGGTCTGGGCGGTGGGCGCGGGTGGGGCGCGTGCGCTTTCGAACGGTTGTGGCGGTCGGGCTTGCGTATTTGCGGAAAGTTGAAAGGGGCGTGGTTTTCGTGTGGTTTGCTCGGGACCCCTGGACCTCAACGACCACGAATTTTCCGGGCAGACGGTGAAACTTTCGCATCATCCCTCCGTGGCTCTTCGCAAAGAGCCACGGAGGGATGGATGGCGGATGTGATGAACCTGGTTGGGCGGATCTTGATTTCCCTGGTGTTTCTCGGGGGTTTTGCCCAGAAGATGCTCGACCCGGGACCGGTGCGCGGGATGATCGAGGGGATCGGACTGCCGGGAAACCTGATATGGCCTGTCGCGCTTCTGAATCTAGCCGGTGTGCTTGGACTGGTGCTTGGACCGGGGGTGAAGACGGTGCGGTTCTGGGGGTTGGTCCTCGCGGCCTACTGCATCTTCACGAGTTACTTTCACTGGCAACTGCGGGCGGACCCCTGGCAGGTCACTATCGTGGTCAAGAACTGGGCCATTGCGGGCGGGCTCCTGATCCTCGCGGCGAGCGGGCCCGGACGGTATGTCGTGGGTGGGCGGTCGCAAGCGACGTGAGGCCGCGCACGTCCGAACGGTCCGACGCGCGCCTTGGTGTGTTACCTGTTCGCCCCCGGAACCCAGAGCACGTCCTCGGCGCCGTCCTTGTTCGCCGCGCGGGCGGCGACGAAGCACCAGTCGGACAGGCGGTTGAGGTATTTGATCGCGGCGGGGTTCACATCTTCGCTCGTCGCCAGCTCCGTGGCCAGCCGTTCCGCACGGCGCGAGACCGTGCGCGACAGGTGCAGGTGGGCCGCGAGCGGGGTGCCGCCCGGCAGGATGAAGCTCCTCAGTGGCTGCATGTCCTTGTTCATCGCGTCGATCTCGGTTTCGAGCCGCTCGACCTGCGTGTCGATCATGCGGAGCGGCGGATACTCCGCCTCGGCATCCGCTGCGCGGTTCGGGCGGCAGAGATCCGCGCCGAGGTCGAAGAGGTCGTTCTGGATCCGGGCGAGCGCCGCGTCCATCTCGCCGGACGCGTGAAGCCTCGCCATGCCGATGGTGGCGTTGGTTTCGTCGACGGTTCCGTAGGCCTCGACCCGGGCCGAGTGTTTCGCCACGCGCGAGCCGTCGCCCAGCGCGGTTTCGCCCTTGTCGCCGGTGCGGGTGTAGATTTTCGACAACACGACCATATCAGGACCCCTGACCGCGGAACCAGATGTAGACGAGGATCACTGCGATGGCGACACCTTGTGCGTAAATCCGCCAGCGCATGAGCTTGTTGGCGTTTCGCTTGTTGAACTCGCCGCCCTTGGCGAAGCCGCCTATGCCGGTGAGCAGGATCAGGACGACCACGAGACATGCGGCGATGGGGATGAAGACGAGCGGATCGTCGAACATGGGGGCCTCCCTTGGATTGGCCAGATGACTTGGGGTTGGGGATACAGGAGGCGTGCGGAAATGGCGAGGGGTCAGGCTTTCGCGAGCAGCCAGTCGGCCAGCCGTGTGGGCAGCAGGCGTCTTCCCCAGTAGGCGACGCGGGTGGGCAGCGTGACCATGTAACGCGGGCGCGGGCGCCGCGCGGTGAGGGCGCGGGCGAGCGCCTTCGTCACCGCGGAGGCCGGCAGTTCGAAGGGGTCCTTGGCGTCGATGTCGCGGTTGAGGCGCGGCAGGACCTGCGCCTCGTATTGGTCGCGCAGGGCCGAAGACTGCCAATCGACCCATTTGTCGAACATCTTTTTCGAGTTCAGACGGAAATGCGAGGTGATTGGACCGGGTTCGACCAGGATCGCATGGATCCCGGCGGGGCCGAGTTCCAGCCTGAGCGTGTCGGTATAGCCCTCGAGCGCGAATTTCGATGCCGCATAAGCTGCGCGCCACCGGATCGTGGAAAGGCCCAGCGTGGACGAACAGTTGACGATGCGCCCGTGACCCTGCGCACGCATGACGGGGATCACGTTGCGGACGACTTCGTGGGTGCCGAAGAGATTGACCTCGAACACTTCGCGCAGGGCGCCGAGGCTCAGGTCCTCGGCGGCTACAGGGATGCCGACGCCCGCGTTGACGAAGACCGCGTCCAATGTGCCACCGGTGCGCGAGGTCGCCTCGCGGATCGCCTCTGCGATACTCTCGGGGTCCGTGTGATCGAGCCGGAAGCTCTCAATCCCTTCGAGGCGCAGGCGGGCGCAGTCGCCTTCGTTCCGGCAGGTGGCGAAGACCCGCCAGCCGCGCGCAGCCATGCCACGGGCCGCGTCGTAGCCGATGCCGGTCGAGCATCCGGTGATCAGGAGCGATTTCTGAGGTTTGGACAAGCGGCCTCGGGTCGGTTGGGGCCAACCCGTGCGATTACGGCGTGGCGGTCAGGAACTGGCCGGACATATAGCCGGTCTCGCCCGAGGCCAGAAGCCGGATTTCGCGCCAGCCCTGACCCGCGTCGCCCAGATCCTCGACCGCGGTGCCGTAGGTGAGCGAGTCGATCACGCCAAAGGCGGTGGAAGGTCCCCCGCGCACGTTCACGGCGCTGCCGGACACGTAAAGCATGGGGGTCGTTTCAGGTTCTTTCGCGGTGGTCGCATCCGCCGCGGTTGCAGCGATGGCGCCCTCAACCACATCTGCGGTCGGATTCTTGGCCGACATCATCGGTTCGACCGTCTCTTCGGGTTCAAAAGACACCAGAGAGAGTTGCGTCGGGCTTTCGGGATTGGAATCCGAAGCGATGGCGGCAAGCAGAACATCGCTTTCCTTTTCGTTGGTGGCGTCGAGCGTCGGACCGCCCAGCAGATTGGGCGTGATCAACGCCGTGTCGCGCCCGAGCGGATCGTCGGGCAATCCGTCCTCGCGTCCGTAATGATACATCGCCGCGCCAAGCACGGCGGTTGCAACAAGCGTAAGTCGCAGCAAAGCCATCAGTCATCCCCTTCGTAGCTAAAACCCTAACGCGTGGGTCCGGATTTTGCTCCGATTCCTTTTTACGCCTTTTGAGTGTGTCATCTTCGCACCTACAGTTCCCACAGGCAGGTTGCCGGTTACTCATGGGGATCTCGGGGCCTTTACCGC
This sequence comes from Maritimibacter sp. REDSEA-S28_B5, assembly GCA_001626765.1. Taxonomy (GTDB): domain Bacteria; phylum Pseudomonadota; class Alphaproteobacteria; order Rhodobacterales; family Rhodobacteraceae; genus Maritimibacter. The sequence continues at coordinate 38,159 of LUOO01000022.1, read as the reverse complement.
GATTCCACGGTCGTCTATTCCGGGTCACATGAGCGATCTCATCGACGACGAAAACTCCGGGACGGAGGTGGCCGAACCGCTGCGCCGCGCGATTGGCGAGCGCTACCTTACCTATGCGCTGTCCACGATCATGAACCGGGCGCTGCCCGATGCGCGTGACGGGCTGAAGCCGGTGCACCGGCGCATCCTTTACGCGATGTATCGGCTGCGGCTCGCGTCGAACGGGCGGTTCCTGAAGTCGGCCAAGATTTCCGGCGACACGATGGGGGATTTCCACCCGCACGGCGACGCCGCGATCTACGACGCGATGGCGCGGCTCGCGCAGGATTTCAACGTGCGCTATCCGCTGGTCGACGGGCAGGGTAACTTTGGCAATATCGACGGGGATAACCCGGCGGCTTCGCGCTATACCGAAGCGCGGATGACCTTCGTGGCCGAGTCCATGCTCGAGGGGCTGGAGGAAAACGCCGTCGATTTCCGCCCGAATTATGATGGGCGTCTGGAAGAACCGGCGGTGCTGCCCGCGACGTTTCCGCATCTGCTCGCAAACGGGGCTGCGGGCATCGCGGTCGGCATGGCCACGAATATCCCGCCGCATAATATCGCGGAACTGGTCGACGCCTGCGTCCACCTCATCAAGACTCCCGACGCCCGCGACGATACGCTGCTCAATTACATCCCCGGCCCGGATTTCCCCACGGGGGGCATCATCGTCGAGCCGCGCGAGTCGATTGCGGAAGCCTATCGCACCGGGCGCGGGTCGATCCGGCTGCGCGCGAAGTGGGAGGTCGAGGATCTGGGTCGTGGCCAATGGCAGATCGTCGTCACCGAGATCCCCTATCAGGTCCAGAAATCCAAGCTTATCGAAAAGATCGCGGAGCTGATCCAGCTCAAGAAAATCCCCGTGCTGGGCGATGTGCGCGACGAGAGCGCGGATGACATCCGGTTGGTTCTGGAACCCAAGAGCCGCACGGTCGATCCTGAGGTGCTCATGGGCCTCATGTTCCGCAACTCGGACCTCGAAACGCGCTTCTCGCTCAACATGAACGTGCTGATCGACGGGCTGACGCCCAAGGTCTGCTCGCTGAAGGAAGTGCTGCGCGCCTTCCTCGATTTCCGGCGCGAGGTGCTGAAACGGCGCTCCAAGCACCGGATGGACAAGATCGACCACCGGCTCGAGGTGCTCGAAGGCTTCATCATCGCCTTCATCAACCTCGACCGGGTGATCGACATCATCCGCTATGATGACGACCCGAAACGGGCGCTCATGTATGAGGACTGGTCGAAACCGCATCAATCGACCATCCGGCGTGCGACCTCGGAGGCCGATTATGTCTCGCCGCTGATCGGCGTAGACGTGGCGTCGCTGGAGATGCGCGCGGACGAGGATGCGACGGCAGAGGCTATCGCCGGCGAGAGCAACAATGCCGTGCCGCAACGCTTTGTCGGGCGGCCCGACGGGCTGTCGGATGTGCAAGCGGACGCGATCCTCAACATGCGTTTGCGGTCGTTGCGGCGTCTGGAAGAGCTTGAGCTGATCCGCGAGCGCGATGCGCTCATGGAAGAACGCGCGGGGCTCGAGGATCTGCTCGACAGCGAAGAACTTCAATGGAACCGGATCACCGACGAACTGCGCGAGGCAAAGAAGAAATTCGGCAAGGATTATGCGGGCGGCGCGCGTCGCACCCAGTTCGCCGAAGCCGCCGAAGTGCCCGACGTGCCGATCGAGGCGATGATCGAACGCGAGCCGATCACGGTGGTCTGTTCGCAGATGGGCTGGATCCGCGCCATGTCCGGGCACATCGACCTCACCCGCGAGTTGAAGTTCAAGGACGGCGACGCCCCGCGCTTTGCCTTCCACGCCCAGACCACGGACAAGATCCTGCTCTTCGCCGCCAATGGCCGGTTCTACACCCTGTCCGGCGCCAACCTGCCGTCAGGGCGGGGGATGGGCGAGCCGGTGCGGCTCATGGTGGACCTGCCCAACGATGTCGAGATCGTGGAGATGTTTACCCACGACGCCGGGCGGCGGCTGATCGTGGCCTCGAAGGACGGCAACGGCTTTATCGTGCCCGAGACCGAGGTGCTGGCGCAGACGAAGAACGGCAAGCAGGTGCTCAACGTTTCGGACACCGTGGCCAAGCTCGTGCGGCCGGTGACCGGCGATCACGTCGCGGTAGTGTCGGACAACCGCAAGCTCCTCGTCTTCCCGACGACCGAACTGCCTGAAATGAACCGGGGCAAGGGCGTCAGGCTTCAGAAATACAACATGGCGCGGGGGCGTCAGGGCACGCTGGCGCTCGACGGCGGCCTGTCGGACATCACGACCTTCGATCTGGAAAAGGGTCTGTCCTGGGCCGCAGGTGGTGATCGGACACGCACCGAGGTGGACATGACGCCCTGGATCGGCAAACGTGCGGGTGTGGGCAAGCTTCCCCCGCATGGATTTCCGAAGTCGAACACCTTTACCTGATGAGCCCCTTTGATGGCCTTTGCTGACCTCAGGACCGATTACGCGGGCGAGAAGCCTCGTATCTTCAACCTCGCGCTGGTCACCGGGGTCTTCACGGTTCTGACCGTCGGCTTCTACCGCTTCTGGATGAAGACCCGGATGCGACGTTATTACTGGAGCGCGATCCGCCCTGGTGGCATCCCGCTCGAATACGTGGGCACGCCGACCGAGAAGCTCCTGGGTTTCTTCACCGCAGTCGTGTTCCTCGCCTTCTACATCGGGATCGTGAACCTGATCCTGATGTTCTTTTCCTTCTCCCTGTTCGAAGGCACCGCGCCCGCCTACGCGGTGTCCGTTGTCGGGCTGACGCCGATGATTTTCTTCGCGCAGTATCGCGCCCGGCGTTACGTGCTGGCGCGCACCCGCTGGCGCGGCATCCGTTTCGGGCTGGAGCCGGGCGTCGCAGGCTTCGTCTGGCGCTCGATGTTGCATTGGGGCCTGACGGTCGTCACCGCCGGTCTCTACTGGCCGGTCAAGACATACTACCTCGAGAAATACCGTGTGGACCGCACCTATTACGGCGATCACCGGATGCATCAGGGCGGGTCGTGGAAGACGCTGGTGAAGCCGATGATCCACGTCTATCTCGCGCTCGTCACGCTGGTGGCTGTCGTGGCGGTCACCACAGTGACCGAGGACCCGCGTTATGCCCCGCTCGGGATGTTGGGGATGGGCTGGTTCGTCTATGGCCTTGCCCATTGGAAGGCGCAGAGCTTCAAGGCCCTGACCGAGACCAAGACGCTCGGGGACGTTCGCCTGCGCACAGCGCCGCGCACCGGGCGGATCATCGGGATCTATGCGGGCGGCTGGGCCGCGATGTTCGGCATCTTCGTCGCCGCCTCCATCGTCATCGGGATCGTGGTGGCGATGATCGTCGCGGCGGTCGGGTCGAACCTCTTCGCGGACATCGAGGAAGGCAATCTTGCGGCCATTCCGCGTTTTGTGCCGATCCTCTTCGGTCTCCTGATCTATTTCTCCTATTTCGTGTTCTGGTCGGTGCTGAAGGAAACCTTCATCTCGCTACCGATGATGAAACACTTCGCCGAGGTGACCGAGATCGTGAACCCGGATGCGCTCCGGGCCGTGCGCCAGCGTGCGCGTGACGAATTTGCCGAGGCCGAGGGCTTTGCTGACGCCTTGCCGCTGGGGGATGCGTTTTGAGCGATTTCGACGACCACGGCCCGACCTCGCTACCCGAACCGCCGCCGCCCCCGCCGGAACCCGAGCCGCCGAAGCCGGTCGAGGTCTTTGCCGACTACGTGGACGGCATGACTGCCGGGGTCGAGCGCGTGTCGATCTGGTCGAAACCCGACGCGATCCTTCTGCGCTTTGCCAGCGGCGACGAGCTGACATGGGCCCTGGACGATCTGCGCGCGCTTCCCGATCAAGCGGACGCGCGGGGGATCGTGGTGAAGCCGGGGCACGACAGCCTTGAACGACTCATCGTGCGCGATCCCGGTATCGCCATCCACATCCGCGAGAACGCGAAACGGCTGGGGCAACGCCCCCCCGTGACCAATATCCCGCGCATTGCCGGCTGGGCCTCGGGCGCTGTGGCAAGTGTCGCTCTCATCATATTTGTCCTCGTGCCGATCATGGCCAACCAATTGGCCACCTACCTGCCGCCCGAGGGCGAGCGGGCGCTGGGCGACGCGACCTTCGGCCAGATTCGCACCGCCCTGTCGTCGGATGCGAGCCCGGTGTCGCTCTGCGAGAAACCCGAAGGCATGGCGGCGATCACGGCCATCGAGAAACGGCTCAACGCAGAGGTGGACCTGCCCTATCCGGTGGAAATCGCGGTGCTCGACCATGAGCTCGTGAACGCCTTTGCCCTGCCCGGCGGGCGGATCATCGTGTTTCGGGGCCTGATCGACGACGCCCAGAACGCGGAAGAGGTGACCGCGGTCATCGCCCACGAGATAGGTCATGTGGCGAACCGTGATCCGACGCGGGACGCGCTGCGCTCGGCCGGGTCGATCGGGGTCTTGGGGCTGCTCTTTGGCGATTTCGCCGGGGGCACGGTGATGCTGTTCCTCGCCAACCAACTGGTGAACGCGAAATACAGTCAGGCGGCCGAGACCGGAGCGGACGCCTATGCCCACGATCTGCTCCAGCGGGCCGACATCGACCCGAAGTGGATCGGCACCTTCTTCGAGCGCATGGTCGAGGAATACGGCGATGCTGAGGGCGTGATGGCGCATCTGTCCTCGCACCCGCAGTCGCGTGCGAGAATCGAGGCGGCGGCGACGGCCTCGGGCGGGCGGACCTACCGCAACGAGGTGTTGACGGACGCCCAGTGGGCTGCGCTTCGCGAGGTCTGCGGGCCGCGCCCGGCGTCGGACGACGGCAACGACAAATCGCCCGATGACGACGCGGAGGAAGAGGGCTGGGAAGAGCCAGACACCCGCCGTCAGGACGCGCCGACGGGGCTGTCGGGGGACAACTGACCCGGTCTCAGACCAACTTGGCCTAGACCCATTTCGCCAGCGGCGGCAAGCTCATCAGAACCGCGTTCGCGTCATGGCCCGTGGCCAGCCCGAACTTGGTGCCCCGGTCGTAGACGAGGTTGTATTCGGCATAAAGCCCCCGGTGGACGAGCTGCGCGTCCTTGTCGGCCTCGGTCCAAGGCGTATCCCGGCGCTTTTCGGTCAGCGGCACGAAGGCGGGCAGGAAGGCCCGGCCCACGTCCTGGGTAAAGGCGAAATCCGCCTCCCAATCCCCGGTCGTGTGGTCGTCGTAGAAGATACCGCCCACGCCCCGCGCCCGATGGCGGTGAGGGATGTAGAAATACTCGTCCGCCCAAGCCTTGAACCGGTCGTAATAGGTCGGGTCATGCGGGTCGCATCCGGCCTTCATTGCCGCGTGGAAATGCGCGGTGTCCTCGTCGTATTCGAGGCAGGGGTTCAGGTCGGCGCCGCCGCCGAACCACCAAGCGTTCGGGGTCCAGAACATCCGGGTGTTCATGTGGACGGCGGGGGAATGCGGGTTCTGCATATGCGCGACGAGGGAAATCCCTGAAGCCCAGAACCGCGGGTCCTCGGCGATCCCCGGCACGCCGCGCGCGGCCATCGACTGCTGCGCCGCCGGTCCCAAGCTGCCGTAGACGGTCGAAACATTGACGCCGACCTTCTCGAACACCCGGCCCCCGCGCATCACACTCATCAGCCCGCCGCCCGCGTCGCTGCCATCGTCTGACGTGCGCTTGGTCTCGGACACTTCGAAGCGCCCCGGCGCGCGGTCGGCAAAGGGCCCCGTAGCCTGCGTGTCCTCGAGCCCCTCGAAGGCCGCGACGATCTGGTCGCGCAGGGACCGGAACCACGCGGAGGCGCGGGTTTTCTGGTCGTCCATCATGTCGGGGGTCTGGGGTGTCATGGGCGGTCTCCTGATGGGTCGCCCATGACTAATGCATGGATCACGAAATGTGAATTGCGGCCTTAGCGCACCGTCTGGATGCCGAAATCGCCTGCGCGTTTGGTTCCATTTTCCGTGATCGTCAGCTCGTCGCTGACCGTGTCGCCGTTGACGCGCAGCGCCTCGTAGTTGTCGCCCTCGAAATAGCCGAGCGCTAGGCCGTCGAATTCGAGCTCGTCGCCGTCATGGGTGAAACCGCCCGAGACATCGGCGCGTATGCGGTCCTGGCTTCCAGGTGCGAAGCGGCCGTTGGCGATGGTGATCGAGCCGATGGTCGACTCGTAGTCGCCGACAGCGGCCTCGATCTCGGCCTCGGTGCCCGTCGCGAAGGTTTCAGCGATGCTGCCGGGCTGGTTGCCCGCCCGAACGTTGTTCTTGGCCACGATGTTGGTCACCTCGCCCTCGAAGCTCACGCTGTTGGTGGTGAACTGGGCGTCGATGCTCGCGTCGCCGATCCAGTTGCGGGCGGTGGTCGCGCCGGAGGAGGTCTTGATATCCCCGATGGCATAGCCTGTGTAGGTGGCCGAGGAATTGGTGGGCAGGTTCGCGAAAGTCGGCGTCGCGCTGTTAAGTGCCCGAACGTCGGTCCGGGTCTCGACGACGAGGTCAGCGATGGCGGCGGCGTCGAGGACGCTGGGCAAACCGGTGGTATTGGTTCCAGAGCAGCCAGACAGCATCATGCCAGCCACGGCCAGTCCGCAAATCGCGGAGCGTGTTGTGTTCATTGTAAATCTTCCCCAAGTGAGCCCGAACGAATTTCGGGCCGATGGGGCAAATTCACCGGGACCTTGTGTCTCGGTCAAGTGGTTTTTGACCGAAAGATCAGACTAATGGTTCACCGTGTCCACCGCGTCGATCACGGTGCGGCCACCGTCCACCGTGACGACTTGCCCGGTCATGAACTGGCTTGCGTCGGAGGCAAGGAAATGCGCGGCTTCGGCCACTTCGCTGGCTTCCGCGATGCGGCCCAACGGGGTGCCGTGGATCACCACGTCGCGCACCTCGGGGTCGTTGAGGATGCTCTCGCGCAGGGACGCGCTCATCACCGAACCGAAGCAGACCGCGTTCACGCGGATCCTTTCGGGGGCAAGTGCCACCGCCATCGACCGGGTGAGCTGTTCCAGGGCCGCCGAGGCGATGGAAAAGGCCATGAGATTGGGCCGGGTGCGATGCGCCGCGATGGAGGTCAAGTTCACGATCGAGCCGATCGAGGGCGGGCGGTCGTCCGCGCCTTCTGCCTGCGCCACCATCTTGCGCGCCACCGCCTGCGACAGCTTGAGCGCAGTCATCAGGTTCTGGTCCAGCAACGTCTCGACCATCTTGTCGTCGGGGTCGAGCGGATCGGACGAGGCAACCTGACGGCTCGCGTTCACCAGGATGTCGACGCGGTCGAAGGCGTCGATGGTGGCCGACAGCAGGTTCGCAATGGTCAGCTTCTTGCGCAGATCGCCCGCGAAAATACGCACGTTCGACGGTTCCGCCCCGTCGCCCTCGGGCAGAACGTCCATGTCGGGGTTGGCGCCGAACTCTTCCGCCAATTTCACCTCGTCCATGTCGGCGCAGATCACATTCGCGCCCTGCTCGATGAAATGCCGCGCAATAGCGAGGCCCACGCCATTGGCTGCACCGGTAACGATGGCGGTCTTGCCTGCGATGGAAAAGGACATGGTGTCTCCTGAAGCCTTTGCGGGAGGTTAGGTCGGATCAGCGCCGGGCGCGATGGGGTTTCGCCGCGCGGATGACCTTGAACGCGGATGTGCCTCCGATTTCCGGGTTCGAGCATGTCGGCGGCGGCGTCGATGAAGGCGCGGCCAAGGCCGGGGTCGCCCGCGCGGCTGACGTGGAAGGGCGGGTTGGTGACGACCGTGTCGGCCAGCGCCCTGGGTTCGAACCGCGTGGCGTCGGCCCAGTAGAACTGCGCACGGGGGTCGGTGACATTCTCGCGCGCACAGTCGAGCGCGGTGAGGTCGGCCTCGACAAGGTCGAGCGTGGTGACCCCCGGCTGGGACAGGATCGCGCGGGACAGAAAGCCCCAGCCCGCGCCAAGGTCGATCACGTGGCCGGTGAGCGTGGGCAGGGCCGCGACCAGCGCCTGCGATCCCTTGTCGGGACCGTCCGCGGAAAACACGCCGGGGCGGGTGATGAAATCGCCGTCGACGGTTCTTGGCCGGGCGGCCCAATCCGCGAGGTCGGGGGAAGCGAGCCAGAAGATCTTGCCATGCGCCTTGGACTGCACCGCGTCGGGCGTCGCGATGGCTTTGAGCGACTTCAGGATCGAATCGATGCCGTCGGTCTTTTGCCCGTCCACGATGAGGAGCGTGGCATGGGCGGCTGCCTCGGCCAGCAGGCCCTTGGCGGCGTCCTTGGCGCGGGGGATCATCACCACGGCGGCGGCATAGTCGCCCTCGGGCGCCTGTCGCACGTCGTAGCCCAGCCCCTGCCAATAGGCGGCGTCTGGGGCGAAGCGGCTGATGATCTGCACCGGCTCACGGGAAAGCGCCGACAGGTCGGCCCCCATCGCGGGCGCAAAGACAGCGATCCGGCCCTCGGGCAGAACGAGCGAGCCGCTGTCGAGCGCGGCGGTCAGGCGGGGCGAGGACATGAGATGAGAGGGACGGGACTATTCCCGCTCCATCGTGCATTGCAGGGGGTGCTGGTGCTGGCGGGCGAGGTCCATGACCTGCGCCACTTTCGTCTCGGCAATCTCGTAGGAGAACACGCCGACCACGGCGAGGCCCTTTTTATGAACCGTGAGCATAAGCTCGAACGCCTGCGCGTGGTTCATGCCGAAAAACCGTTCGAGCACGAGCACGACGAACTCCATGGGCGTGAAGTCGTCGTTCAGAAGCATGACCTTGTAGAGCGGCGGGCGTTTCGTCTTGGGCTTGACCTTGGTCGCAAGCCCGGTCTGGCCGTCGCGGTCGTTGTCCGCAGGTCCAAGCCGGTGGGGCCGCTGCCGCGCGGGCGCCGTTACCATAACGTCCTCCGAGAACGGGGCGTTCGTTTCCAATTGCATCTGATGCACTCGGGCCTCTCCAATCAGGGCGCATGTGCCCCCGGAACATGCTCGCTTGAAGCCGACAATATAACGTATGTTGCCATGAAATAAAGAGGCACGACGAAAGGGGCGGTCACAATGGCAGGAAAACTAACGACAATTGCCTTCGATGCCGACGATACGCTCTGGCAGAACGAACAGTTCTTTCGTCTGACGCAGGATCGATTCGCGGAGCTGCTCGCGGACCATGCCGAACGCGACCATCTCGAGGAACGGCTGATCGCGGCCGAGCGGCGCAATGTCGGTCGATACGGCTTTGGGATCAAGGGCTTCGTGCTGTCCATGATCGAGACGGCCATCGAGGTCACCGAGGAACGGGTGCCTGCCCGCGTTATCGCGGAAATCATCGCGGCGGGGCAGGACATGCTGGTGCATCCGATAGAACTGCTCCCGGATGTGGAAGAGGTCGTGGGGCGGCTCGCGGACGACTACCGCATCCTGCTCATCACCAAGGGCGATCTTCTGGATCAGGAGCGCAAACTCGCGCAGTCGGGGCTGGGCGAGCTTTTCGACGGGGTCGAGATCGTGTCGGACAAGACCGCGCCGGTCTATGGCGAGATCTTCGCCCGCCGGGGTGTCGCGCCGGAGGGGGCGATGATGGTGGGCAATTCGCTGAAGTCCGACGTGATCCCGGCGATCGAGGCGGGGGCGGTCGGCGTTCACGTGCCCCATGACCTGACGTGGGTGTTCGAACATGCCGAACCGCCGCTCGACCATCCACGGTTTCGCGAGATCGACAGGCTGGGGCTCTTGCCCGGCGTGATCGACGGCCTCGACTGACCGCGCCACATTTTCGCCACATTCAACCCATGGCGGTGGACGAAACGGGACACGCGATATCTGGGGTCCGCGCCCTCATCACATCGTCAAAGATACTGATACTAGGGTGTTTTCCGAAACCGAGTGTCGTGCTAGGCTGGTGACAAATCAGAAAAAAACACCGGACAAATAATAACAATCCGTCCGGGGAACGAGGCAGACAATGGTAAGCGACGTCCTTGGGCGTTACGGGCGAAGTGTCCGTTATCTCCTATTCATTCTGATCGTGGCCTTCATCGGGGCGGGACCGGCACATACGGCACCCTATGCGGATTACGTGATCGACGCGCGCACCGGGCAGGTGCTGCATGAGCGCAACGCGAACACGCAGCTTCACCCCGCCTCCCTGACCAAGATGATGACGCTCTACATCGTGTTCGAGGCGATCGAGCACGGCGAATTGACACTCGACACCGTGGTCACGGTCTCGGCCAATGCCGCGGCCGAGCCGCCGTCCAAGATCGGGCTGGCCAAAGGACAAAAGATCGCCATTCGTCACCTGATCCGGGCCGCCGCGATCAAGTCGGCCAACGACGCCGCCACTGCGCTGGGCGAGGCTGTGTCGGGATCGGAAGAGGCTTTTGCCGCCCGGATGAACCGCACCGCCAAGGCCTTGGGCATGACGCGCACGCATTTCAAGAACGCCCATGGTCTGACCGCGAATGGCCACCTGTCCACGGCGCGCGACATGACGATGCTGGGGATGCACCTGTTCTACGACTACCCGGCCTACTACAACCTTTTCTCGCGCAAGACCGAGAACGTGAACGGCAAGGCGATCAACAACACGAACCGCCGGTTCCTCGACGCCTACCAAGGCGCCGACGGGATCAAGACGGGCTTCACCAACGCCGCGGGCTTCAATCTCGTTGCCTCGGCTCAGCGGGGGCAGGAGCGGATCATCGCGACGGTCTTTGGAGGTGCTTCGACGGCCGCGCGCAATGCGCAGGTGGCGGAGCTGCTCGACATCGGGTTTCAGAAGGCCCCGTCGAACACCGCGGTGCGCCCGACGCAGCGCCCGCCCTATATGGGTAATCAGGGGCTGGGCATCGGGTCCGCGCCTGCGCTGGTCGCGGGTCTGGGACCGGACGACGAAGAGGGCGGCGTGGGCAAGACCATCCGCATCGTCGCGGCGCCGGTGAAGTCGATCCGCCCGAAACCGCGTCCGGGTGCCGGCCTGTCGACCGAGACCGAAGCGCAGGTGGAGGAACTGATCGCCGGGCTGCTCGCCACGCCGGGCGAAGTGGCGGAAGTGGTCGCCGGGGCAGAGGGCATTCCCGCGCCGGAGCCGCGCCCCGAGGATCTGGGCGTGCCGCAAGAGGCGGTGGCGCAGACGGCGGAAGAAGAAGCGGAAGATGAGGCCGTGGAACTGGCCGAGATCATCGAGGACACGACGGAAGAGCCGCTGGAAGACGCGATTGCCGAGATCGCGGGCGAAGCGGACGGCGCGCCCGATGCCCCGGTCATGGACGAAGCGGAAACGGCAGGGGCCGCGCTGATCGCCGCCTCGCTGGCCGCGCCCGAAGTGGCTCCGGCACCGCCCGCGCGCCCGGACAACATCATCCTCGCCAGCGTCGAGGGATCGGGTGCCGCCGTCATGGCCACGCCCGAGGTGGTGACGCGGATGTCGTCATCGGGCGGGCATCACTTCGGGATCAACGTGGGCACCTTCGGTTCGAGCTACGAAGCCGAGCGGGTGCTTCTCAAGACCGCGCTCGCCGATCTGCCGACGCTGGGCGAGGCGCTGCGCAAGGTGCAGAACGGGCGTCAGGGCTGGAATGCGAATTTCGTGGGCATGACCGAAGAGGCCGCCGGTCTCGCCTGTCGCCGGCTC
>LUOO01000022.1:0-26516 GCA_001626765.1 Maritimibacter sp. REDSEA-S28_B5 | reverse complement strand
GCTCGCCGCGCGGGGCACGACCTGCACGGTGATCGAGGCCGGGCGGGGCTGATCCCGTCTGACCCCTCAACGGGCGTGGCGTGCGCACTGATGCGCACCCTTGTTTACTCTGAAATGTCGGACGGGGTGTCAGGTGTGGTGCGCATCAATGCGCACCCTACGCGTTGACGCCCTCGACGGCCTTTAGGTCGAAGGCAGCCGCCATCAGCGCGCGGGTATAGGCGGTCTGGGGCGCGTCGAAGATCTGATCCACCGGACCCGCCTCGACCACGTCGCCCGACTTCATCACCATCACCTTGTGGGACAGGGCGCGCACCACCTTGAGGTCGTGCGAGATGAACAGGTAGGCGAGGCCATATTTCTCCTGCAAACCGCGCAAGAGCTCGACGATCTGAACCTGCACGGTCATGTCGAGCGCCGATGTCGGCTCGTCCAGAACCACGAGTTTCGGACGCAGGATCATGGCGCGGGCGATGGCGATGCGCTGGCGCTGGCCGCCGGAAAATTCGTGCGGGTAACGGTGCATCGTGGCCGGGTCGAGGCCCACCTCGCGCATGATCTCGGCCACCATTTCGGTCTTGTTGCGGCCCGGCTCCAACCCGTGGACGCCCAGCCCCTCGGCGATGATCTCCTCGCAGGTCATGCGGGGCGAGAGCGAGCCGAAGGGGTCCTGGAACACGATCTGCATATGGCGGCGAAGCGGACGCATCTGTTTCGACCGCCATCCCTGAATGTCGTCGCCCAAGAATACCACCGTTCCCTCGGAGGCGATGAGCCGCATGATGGCGAGCGCAAGTGTCGTCTTGCCCGAGCCTGACTCGCCCACGATCCCCACCGTCTCGCCCTCGCGCACTGACAGGGTGGCGGCGTTCACGGCCTTCACGTGTCCCACGGTCTTGCGAAGGAGGCCCTGGTAGATCGGGAACCAGATCTTGAGGTCCCGGGTCCGCGCGACCTCCTTGGCGAAATCCGGCACCGGGGCGGGGCTGCCCGAGGGTTCGGCGGAGAGAAGTTTCTGCGTGTAGGGGTGCTGCGGGTTGTCAAAGATATCGCGCGTCACACCAGTCTCGACGATCTCGCCGTCCTTCATCACGCAGACGCGGTCCGCGATCTTGCGCACAACGGTCAGGTCGTGGGTGATGAAGAGAAGTGACATGCCCAGCGTGTCCTTGAGCCCCATGAGCAGGTCGAGGATCTGCGCCTGAATGGTCACGTCGAGTGCCGTCGTCGGTTCGTCCGCGATGAGCAGGTCGGGACCGTTCGCCAGCGCCATGGCGATCATCACGCGCTGGCGTTGCCCACCCGAGAGCTGGTGCGGATAGGCCGACAGGCGCGAGGCGGGGTCGGGGATGCCGACCTTTTCCAGAAGCTCGATGATCCGCACGCGCACCGCGTCCCCGGTCAGGCCCTGATGCAATTCAATCGACTCACGCAGCTGCTTTTCCAGCGTATGGAGCGGGTTGAGCGAAGTCATCGGTTCCTGAAAGATGAACGAAATGTCGTTGCCGCGCGTGCGCCGCAGTTCCTTGTCCGACGCGCCAACCATCTGGCGGCCCTCATAGGTGATCGACCCCTCGATGATCGCGCTTTCGGGCAGCAGTGACACGGTGGACAGCGCCGTGACGGACTTGCCCGATCCGCTCTCGCCCACCAGCGCGACCGTCTCGCCCTTCTGGATGTCGAAAGACACGCCTTTGACGGCAGGAATGATCTTGCCGTCCTGCCGGAAGCTGATCCGCAGGTTTTCGACGGATAGCACGGTCATTGGAAGGTCTTTCTGGGGTCGAAGGCATCGCGCACGCCCTCGAAGATGAAGACGAGAAGCGACAGGAGCACCGTGAAGGTGACAAAGGCGGTAAAGGCGAGCCAGGGTGCCTGAAGGTTCTGCTTGGCCTGCCGGGTCAGTTCACCGAGCGACGGCGCCGAGGACGGCAGGCCGTAGCCCAGGAAATCGAGCGCGGCGAGCGTACCGATGGTGCCGGTGATGATGAAGGGCAGCATGGTGACGGTGGCCACCATGGCGTTGGGCAGCATGTGGCGGAACATGATCTTGCGCGACGACACCCCGAGCGCCTTGGCCGCGCGGACGTATTCGAAATTGCGCGCGCGCAGGAACTCGGCCCGCACGACGCCGACGAGGGCTGGCCAGCCGAAAAGGATGGTAACGAAGACCAGCAGCCAGAAACTTCGGCCCAGAATGGCGAAGAGGATGATGATCACGTAGAGCGACGGGGTAGAGGCCCAGATCTCGAGGATTCGCTGAAAGACGAGGTCGATCCAGCCGCCGAAATACCCCTGGATCGCGCCCGCCGCGATACCGACGATGGAGGTGGCGATGGTCACGATGATGGTGAAATAGACCGACAGCCGGAAGCCATAGATCACGCGGGCGAGCACATCGCGCGCGGTGTCGTCGGTGCCGAGCCAGTGGTTCGCGTCCGGGGCCGAGGGTGCGGCTTTGCCAATGTCGTTGATTGTGTTGTAGCTGTAGGGGATCGGCGGCCAGAGGAGCCAGCCCTCGTTGATCGCGGTGTCCCCGAGCCTGCCATCCTGGGCGTCGAGGATGGTGTCCTCGGGGTTGTCCCAGCAATCCTCGCTCCCCGCCGCGATGATCAGGCATTTGACCTCGATGTCAGAATAGACCGCCTCGGTCCTGAAATCGCCGCCGAAGGCCGTTTCCGGGTAGAACTGGACGACCGGGAAGTAATAGCCGCCATCGTATTTCACCACGATGGGTTTGTCGTTGGCAAGGAACTCGGCAAAGAGCGACAGGCCGAAGAGCACGCCGAAGATGATCAGCGACCAGAGCGCCCGCCGGTTGCGTTTGAAGTTGCGCCAGCGGCGCTGGTTGAGCGGCGACAGCCACATGCGCCTGCGGGCAGGGGGAACGGGGGCCGGCGCGTCTTCGCCGGGCATCCGGGCGTTCGGATCAAGCGACATGCTCAGGCCTCCCGCTTTTCAAAGTCGATGCGGGGATCGACGAAGACATACATCATGTCTGACAGGATGCCGATCAGCAGGCCCAAGAGTGAGAAGACGAAGAGCGTCCCGAAGATCACCGGGTAGTCGCGCGCCACGGCGGCCTCGAACCCGAGCCGCCCGAGCCCGTCCAGCGAGAAAATCGTCTCGATGATCAGCGAGCCGCCGAAGAACACCGACACGAAGAGCGCCGGGAAGCCCGCGATGACGATGAGCATGGCGTTGCGGAACACATGGCCATAGAGCACGCGGCTTTCCTTCACGCCCTTGGCGCGGGCGGTGGTCACATACTGCTTCTTGATCTCGTCGAGGAAGCTGTTCTTGGTGAGCAGCGTCAGCGTCGCGAAGCCCGAGATCGAGCTTGCGATGACCGGGAGCGCGATGTGCCAAAAGTAGTCGAGCACTTTGCCGGTCAGGCTCAGGCTTTCCCAGTTGTCGGACGTCAGGCCACGAAGCGGGAAGATTTGCCAGTAGGTGCCGCCCGCGAAAAGAACGAGCAGCAGGATCGCGAAAAGGAAGCCGGGGATCGCATAGGCCACGATGATCAGGCCAGATGTCCATGTGTCGAAACTCGATCCGTCGCGCACCGCCTTGCGGATGCCAAGCGGGATCGAGATGAGATAGGACAGGAGCGTGGACCACAGGCCCAGCGTGATCGACACGGGCAGCTTTTCCTTGACCAGTTCGAAGACACCGATGGAGCGGAAGTAACTCTCGCCGAAATCCAGACGCATGTAGTTCCAGATCATCGTGAAAAAGCGTTCGACCGGCGGTTTGTCGAAGCCGAACTCCTTTTCGAGGTCCGCGATGAAATCGGCGGGCAGGCCCCGCGCGCCCACGTAATCCGTGCCGCCCTGCGTTCCCTCGCCCTGCATCATGGTCGAGCCGAAGTCGCTGCCCCCGCCCGATATCGCGCCGAAGACGTCGCCTTCGCCCTCGATCCGGGCGATGATCTGTTCGATCGGGCCGCCCGGCACGAATTGCGTCAGGGTGAAGTTAATCAGCATGATCCCGAAGAGCGTCGGGATGATCAGCAGAAGCCTGCGAAGGATATAGGCGCCCATTGGGGTCCGGGTCTTTCTCTATCTGGGGCGGCGGCTAGCGCAGCACGCCCGCCGACACGAGCGCGTCGTGTTTCGCCTCGTCATACCACCAGAAGTCCATGTAGCCCAAGTCGTAGGGCGGCATCGCCTCCGGGTGGCCGTATTGGTCGTAGTAGGCGACCGTATAGACCGGCTTGAACCACTGGGGCACCATGAAGCCAATGCTACGCAGCACCCGGTCGAGCGCATGGACCGAGGTCTGCAATTCGTCCAGATCCTTGGCGGCGACCACGGCGGGGATGAGCTTGTCCACCGCTTCGTTGCGCAGGCGCATCAGGTTGCGCGAGCTATCGTCGGCGGTTTTCGAGGCGAACCATTGCTCGAGCCCGATCCCGGGCTCGAAGCCCATGGCGAACCCGTGGCTCACCATGTCGAAGGCACCCGAGCGGCGGCGCTCGATATATTGCGCGTTGTCGACCCGTTCCAGTTTCGCGTTCACGCCAAGCTGTTGCAGGTTTTCGATGTAAGGGTTCAGGATCCGGTCGAACGACGGGTCGAAGGACACGATGGTCAGGTCGAGCGTCTGGCCGTCCTTGCGCAGTCGGCCGTCGCTTCCGGCCTCCCACCCGGCCTCGTTCAAAAGGCCGAGGGCCTGGCGGAACATGCCGCGTCCGGGCCGGTTCTGCGCCGCATCGTTGACGGGCGGCACCGGGGCCTCTTCGGTCAGGATCGACGCGTCCAGCAGGCCCTCGTCCACGAGTGGCTTGAGGAGCGCGACCTCCGCTTCGGTCGGCGCGTCGCGCGCGGCCAGTTCCGAGCCGGGCCAGAAGCTGTCGACGCGGGAATAAAGCCCGTAGAACAGAGCCTCGTTCGACCATTCGAAGTTGAACATCATGCCGACGGCATCGCGCACCCGCTTGTCCTGCCAGACCTCGCGGTCGAGGTTGAAGACAAAGCTCTGGGCGGTGCCCACTGTGCCGTCAGCGAACTCGGTTTTGACCACGTGCCCGTTCTGGAGATTGGGGAAGTTCTCATATCCCGTGGCCCAGATGAGCGAGGAGCTTTCCTCGCGGAAGGTATAGGCACCGGCCTTGAACGCCTCGAACGCCGCCTGGCTGTCGGCGAAATATTCGACGCGGATCTGGTCGAAGTTGCTGCGCCCGACCATCATCGGATGATCCGCGCCCCAGTAGTCCGGGTTGCGCTTGTAAACCACTTGCCGGTTGTAGTCGAAACTGTCGAGGACGTAGGCCCCGGTGGACACGAAGGGCTGGTCGGAGCTGTCATCCAGCCGCTGTCCGGTTTCCTCGAACCACGCCTTGGAAAAGACCGGAGTGCCACCGGCGAACCCGATACGTTCACGCAGGGGCGCCTGATCGGTGAATGTGAACCTGATCGTGTGCGGGTCGATGATCTCGGCGTCCTCGATGAAGCCCTGCACGATGGCGCGGTATTCGGTGATCCCCTGTTCGAGGAACAGGTTGAAGGAATAAAGCACGTCCTCGGCGGTCATCGGCGTGCCGTCTGAAAAAGTCACGTCGTCGCGCAGGTTGAAGGTCACCCATTTGAGGTCTTCGGGATACTCCAGCGTCTCGCAAAGCAGGCAATACATGCCGTAGGCGTCATCTGCGGTCGAGGTCAGGATCGCCTCGGACCCGATCGTGTTGAGCGCGGCGGGCACGCCCTTGCGGGAATACTGGTTGAAGCTGTCGAAGGTGCCCATGGCGGCGATCGAGATTTCGCCGCCCTTGGGGGCTTCGGGGTTCACGTAGTCGAGATGGGTGGCGTCGGGACCATATTTCACCTCGCCGAAGTTGGAATAGGCATGGGCGATCGTGGTCTGGGCCTCCTGCGCCCCGGCCATGAGGGTGCCCGCGATGATCGCGGCACCCGACAGGGCGAGGGTCAGCGCGAGGGGGCGCAGGTCGGGAACAGGGCGGCTTCGCACGGCGGCGCGCTGGGCGTTGCGGTCGGTCTGGCGGTCGGTGTTGCAGTCGGCGCGGCGCGGGCTATGCGGCGTCATGGCTTCTCCTTGATCGCGAAATCGCTGTTATCGCAGGCTACGGTCCGGTGCCACCGATGTTCAAGGCGAGAATTCGTGAGGCAGGTTGCAGGAACATTACAGGGGGGCGTTCAGATCAACGGAAAAGGGCCGCTCCGGTTCCCCGTGAGCGGCCCATGTGTTTTTCGAGTTCGTTCGGCCGCGATCCGGCCGGACAGGTCACTGGGTCTGGAGAAACGCGATCAGGTTGGCGCGATCTTCGACGTCCTTGAGGCCCGAGAAGGTCATCTTGGTGCCCGGCGTGTTGCCCCGCGGGTTTTCGAGGAAGGCGTCGAGCGCCTCGGGCGTCCAGTCCCCGCCGTGAGCGGCCATCGCGTCGGAGTAGCCGAAGCCCTCGACCGAGGCGACCGCGCGACCCACGACACCATCAAGGTGCGGACCGGTGCCGTTGGAGCCGTCGAGTTTATGGCAGGACTGGCATTTGTTGTAGACCCGCTCACCCGCGCCGGCGTCGGCGGTGGCAAAGACCTCTTCGAACGTCGGGCCGGCTTCTTCCGCCGCGCCGCCCTCGGACGAGGATTCGAGGCTCGCGATCACGTAACCCTGGGTGGGACCGTGGTCTTCGCCCTCTTCCGCATGTTCGCCGTGGCTTTCCGACGCCGTGGCATAAAGGCTGTCCGCGGCCCAGTTGCCGAAAAGGAAAAGGAGCAGGGAGCCGCAGACGGCGGCACCGGCCTTGGTGATGGTCATTGTGTCGAACATGTCGCGATCCAGTCCTGGCTAATTCTGGCGGGTGTCTACACGCTTTAACTGCATGACTTCAAGGGATATGAGGCGCGACGAAACGCCCGGGAGGGCGGTTTTACGGGAATGTTAACAAAGGTGAGGCCGATGGCAGGGAAAATAGCGTTTCAGGGCGATCTCGGCGCCTATTCCCACGAGGCCTGCGTCGCGGCGCGGCCCGACCACGACCCGCTGCCCTGTGCCACCTTCGAGGACGTCATCGCCGCGGTCAAATCGGGCGAGGCCGAGCTCGCCATGCTGCCGGTCGAGAACTCGACCTATGGCCGGGTGGCTGACATTCACCGGCTGCTCCCTGAAAGCGGGCTCCATATCCTTGACGAGGCTTTCGTGCGGGTGCGCATCGCGCTCATGAGCGTGCCGGGGCGCAAGCTCGAGGACATCACCGACGTGCGCGCGCATCTGGTGCTGCTGCCGCAATCGGCTGGGTTCCTGCGTGCCCACGGGATCAAGGCGCACGCGGCGGCGGACAGCGCCGGGGCGGCGGCGGATCTGGCCGCGCATCAGGCACCGGGCGAGGGCGTGCTGGCCTCGGCGCTCGCCGCCGAGATCCACGGGCTCGAGGTGCTGGCGCAGGATATCGAGGACCACGGGCACAACACGACGCGGTTTCTCATCATGGGGCGCGACATCGACCTCAGCCGCCGTGGAGAGGGCAAGATGATGACCACCTTCGTCTTCGAGGTGCGCAACATCCCGGCGGCGCTCTACAAGGCGATGGGCGGCTTCGCGACCAATGGCGTGAACATGACCAAGCTCGAAAGCTACATGATCGACGGGAACTTTACCGCGACGCGGTTCTATTCCGACGTCGAGGGGCACCCCGAGGACCCCGGCCTGAAGCTCGCGCTGGAAGAGCTGGGGTATTTCACGACGAATCTGGACATTCTGGGCGTCTACCCCGCCGATCCGCGCCGCGACGGCTGAGGGTTATCCAGCGGTGCTTCGCACAGGGTTTGCCCGGCCTGCCTTCGGCAGGTCCGGGCGGTGGACGCCCGTTGCGGGGTCATGCGCCAGGACGCCGGGGCGCCCGTGGTGGGGTCGTGATCTGCGTATTTTGGGAAAGATGAAAGGTCAGAAGCCGCGCGAGTGGCAGCGTTCCTCGAGCTCGGCGGCGTATTCGGCCACCCGGCGACGGAAGCGTTTCTGCACGTTCGTGCGGGCGAGTTTCGCGGACTGGATCATGAGGCGGGCCGGGATCGTCTTGGGCGTCGCCTCCATCGTGACGTTCATCCGCGTGCGGGTGCGCGACATGGCGACGAAGTCGATGACGGCTTCGACCTCGAGCCCAGCGGAGCGCATCAGGAATTTCAGCTTCTCCGGCGGGTCGTAGTCGACGAGATCCACGTCCACCTTGCGCTCGCGCCCGCGCAATTCGAATTCGGCGTGCCACGACAGGCCCGGACCGGGTTTTTCGAGCTTGTCGGTGCGTACGATCTCGGCGCCCCGGCGCATGGCGGCGCGTTCGAACCAGGCAAAATCCGCGACGTTGGCAAAGACCGCTTCGATGGGTGCGGAAATGTCTTCGCGCGTGGTGAGTTTCATGCCTGTGGTCCCCGACTGCTGTGGTGGTCTGCTCTGGTTTTGTTGATTACCGCCGATCCTGCGGAATAGGGAGGGTGCCCGCAAGCCAATTCTTGAGAAGCACCTGCGCGATGGCCCCCCGGCGCGGTTTGCGGATCACAGGGTGGGTGCCTGCGAAGGCTTGGTTCTGGTGCCGATCATCAGCGAGGCGGGAAAGGGCCAGGGTTGCGAAGCGAGCATCTCGACGGGACCGCAGGAGATGCCGGTTTCCTCCCAGACTTCGCGCCGTGTCGCGGCCTCGATCGTCTCGCCGGGCTCCATGAAGCCCGCGAGGAGCGAATACATGCCCTCGGGCCATCCGGGCGAGCGCCCCAGGAGGACGGAATTGCCGTGGGTCACGAGCATGATCACTACCGGGTCCGTGCGCGGGAAATGCTGACGGCCACAGGCGGGACAGTCGCGCCGCCACCCGGCCTGTGCGATCGTCGAGGGCTGTCCGCAGTTGGCGCAATACCTATGCGAGCGGTGCCATTCGAAAAGTCCGCGCGCGGTGGCGGCGACTTCGCTTTCCCAAGGGTCGAGACCATGGAGCGCGGCGCGCAGGTCCGCGAAATGCGCATCGGGCGGCAGTCCGTTGGCGGCGACGGGCACCGGTTCTCCGGCAAAACCGGGGCCTCCGTCGGCGCTTTCGAACGGAGGCGTCCAGCCGGAAATGTCGACGGCGAATAGGGGGCGGTCGTCGTGCTGGCCCAGATAGAGCGTCCGGGGCGCGTTGTCGGCGACGAGCGGGTGGTCGGACGTGGTGAAGACGAGGTCGAGGGCGCGGCCCGTCGCTCTTTCGGCGGTGAAGAGAGGACGGCCCCGCCACAGCGGCAGGACGCGGGCGGTGCCGTTCGCCCAGAGTTCTTCCGCGCGGGGGCGCAGATGCGCGGAACGGTCAAGACCGCCACCACCGAAGGCGAGATCGGATAGGTCCATGGGCTGCTCCCTCGTTGATTGGCCCAAGGGGTAGGGGGGGCATCCGCCCATGTCCACAGAATCCTTGCGTTCCGCGATCGGGTTTCCTATATGCCCCCTTGAGAGGTTGGCGCGGGCGAGCACGTCGCCAACCCGGTCAGGTCCGGAAGGAAGCAGCCGTAACGACTCCCGCTTGGGTCGTTGTCCAGCCTCTCACCTTACCCCCTCCTGTTGCACTGCGTTCTGCATATGCCCCACCGTTTGTGCGGGCGTCGGTGTGGGCGGGGCATTGCCATTGTCTCTCGGACCAATGGCGCGACAACGGCGATCCCTCCAGACCTCTCCGACGTATTTGTGTAGCCGTGACGCGAGCGGGCGTCAGTCCTGCGCGAGATAGGCCTGTGCCGCGGCGCGCATGTCATCGGGCACCGGGATCGCGCGACGATCCGTCAGCGACATGACCGCGTTCTTGAACACCGCCGTGAAGGCGTGCTGGTCCAATGCCGTGCGGTAGAGCCGATGGCGATAGGTGATCGACTTGGTCCCGATGGCGATGACGTCGGACATCACGTGGATCGTCTCGCCCGCCAGCACCTCGGCAAGGAAATCCGCGTCGCTGTGAACCACCGCGCCCGAGATCCGGCGCCCCGTCGTGATGTCCGCCGCCGTCAGCCCCAGCGCGGATTGCAAGGTGAAGCCCGCGTCCGAGCAGGCGGCGAAGTAGCGCGCCACGTTCATGTGCCCGAGGATGTCGCAATCGGCAGGGGCGACGACGGCGCGGTAGGACAGAAGCGCGGGCATCAGGCGGAGCGCACCGTTTCGATCATCAGGGCGACGTTCTCTGGGTCGGCATCCGGTGTAATCCCGTGGCCCAGGTTGAAGATATGCGGCCCGCCCCGGAAGGCGTTCACGATGGCGCGGGTTTCGTCGACGAGGGCCTGACCGCCGGTGACCATGTGGGAGGAGGCGAGGTTGCCCTGCACGCAACCGTCAACCTGCACGTTCTGCGCAGCCCAGTCGGCAGAGACAGAATTGTCGAGCGCGACGCAGTCGGCTCCGGTCGCCTTGGCGAACCCGACATAGCGCTCCCCCGCCTCGCGCGGGAAGGCGATGACCGGGGTGTCCGGGTGGCGTGCCTTAAGCGCCGCGATGATGCGTTTCGCGGGGGCGAGGGCGAAATCGTCGAAATCCTGACCCTTGAGCGAGCCTGCCCAGCTGTCGAATAGTTTGACCACTTCCGCGCCTGCGTCGATCTGCCTGGACAGATACTCGATGGTGCCCTCGGTGATCCGGTCGATCAGCGCCGAGAACAGCGCCCGGTTCTCGGCCTTCAGGGCATGGGCCGGGCCCTGATCCGGCGTGCCGCGCCCGGCGATCATGTAGGTCGCAACGGTCCAGGGCGCGCCCGCGAAACCGATGAGTGTCGTTTCGGCAGGAAGCTCGCGCTTGAGAATGCGCACCGTCTCGTAGATCGGGTTCAGCGTGTCGTGGATCGCGTCCACGCCCTTCAACGCGTCGAAATCGCGCTGCGCGGTGATCGTGGAGAGGCGCGGTCCTTCGCCGGTCACGAACCACAGGTCCGCCCCCAGCGCCTGCGGCAGGAGCAGGATGTCGGCAAAGAGGATCGCCGCGTCGAAACCGTAGCGGCGGATCGGTTGAAGCGTCACTTCGGCGGCAAGCTCCGGGTTGTAACAGAGCGACAGGAAATCGCCCGCCTCGGCCCGTGTCGCGCGGTATTCCGGCAGGTAGCGCCCCGCCTGGCGCATCATCCAGATCGGAGGTGTCGGCAGCGCCTCGCCCGCCAGTGCGCGCAGGATCGTCTTGGTCATGTGTCGTTCCTCCTATCCGGTGCGGCTTCACGTCACGTCTCGCAGGGCGAATGTCAAGGCGCGGGGCGCGGCGACGGCTGGACGGGGCAATCCGTCGCGTCTATTCCTCGCCCCATGAACACGCCCAGGACCATCACGCTTCCCGACCCGCTCGCCCCCCTGAAGATCGGGACCCGAGGCTCGCCCCTCGCCCTCGCGCAGGCCTATGAGACCCGCGACCGTCTCATGGCGGCCTTCGACCTGCCCGAGACGGCCTTCGAAATCGTGGTGATCAAGACAACGGGCGACGACAGGGCGCTGATTGCCTCCGACACGCCGCTCAAGACGCTGGGCGGCAAGGGGCTCTTCACCCGCGAGATCGAGGATCAGCTTCTGAACGGGGGCATCGACCTTGCCGTCCATTCGATGAAGGACATGCCGGTCGAGCAGCCCGCGGGCCTCGCGCTCGACTGCTACCTGCCGCGCGAGGACACGCGCGATGCCTTCGTCGCGCTCGATGGCTCGGCGCTGGTCGACCTGAGGCAGGGCGCGGTCGTGGGCACCTCGTCGCTGCGCCGCCGCTCGCAGCTGCTCAACCGCCGCCCGGACCTCAAGGTCGTCGAGTTTCGTGGCAACGTGCAGACGCGGCTGACCAAGCTCGGGGACAACGTGGCCGAGGCGACGTTTCTCGCCATGGCGGGGCTCACGCGTCTCGGGATGCTCGCGGATGTGCCGCACACGCCGATCGAACCCGAGGATATGCTGCCCGCCGTGGCGCAGGGGGCCATCGGGATCGAACGGCGCGCCCATGACGAGCGCGCGATCCACATGCTCGCCGCGCTCCACGACACGCCCACGGGCCATCGTCTCGCCGCCGAACGCAGCTTCCTCGCCACGCTCGACGGCTCCTGCCAGACGCCCATCGCGGGGCTTGCGACGCTTGACGGCGGCACCCTGCGCCTGCGCGGGGAAATCCTGCGCATTGACGGCTCCGAGGCGATATCGGGCGAACGCTCTGGTCCGATCGCAGATGGCTCCGAGATGGGCGCGGACCTCGCGCGCGAACTGCTGGAGCAAGCCGGTCCCGGCTTTTTCGACTGGCGCTAGGCCGGGGGACGTCGCACCGTCCCTTGCTTCTCTGGTTCATAAATGTCCCGGGAGGGTCTGGGAGGGCAGCGCCCTCCCAGCCGGTCGGATTTCGCGAAGCGAAATTCGAAAACCTCTTCATTCCGCCGGATGTCCCGCAAGTGACATTCGAACCCTAGTCCGGCAGCACCTTGCCCGGGTTCATTATGCCCAGGGGATCAAGGGTCGCCTTGATCGCCCGCATCACCTCCAGCGCGATCGGGTCCTTGTGGCGCGCCATCGACGCGCGCTTTGACAGGCCGATCCCGTGCTCGGCCGAGAAACTGCCCCCCAGGTCCGCCACCACCCGGTCGACCGCCTCCACGATCATCGCGAGGTGATCGGCATCGTCGCGCCCGGTGTAGACGACATAGTGGATGTTGCCGTCGCCCAGATGGGCCACCGAAATGTCATGGGCCTCGGGGTCGAGCGTGGGCAGGATCTGTGCCATCCGGTCGAAAAAGACCGGCACCGCCCCTACCGGCAGGGCGATATCGTTCGTCGCCTTGGCCTTTGGGGCGAGCATGATCTCCGCCGCCGCCTCGCGCCGTTCCCACATGGCGGTGCGCTGGGCCTCGTTCTGGGCGATGACCGCATCGGCGATCAGCCCCTCTTCAAGCGCAAGGCCAAGCACCTCTTCCAGCCCTTCGCCGATCCCCTCGGCCCCGCCCAGTTCGACGAGCAGGTTGACCGCGTGGTCCGCGTCGAAGGCTGCGGGAAGGCCGCGTGCGCGGGCCTTGGCCATGTAGGTCCCCGGCATGTATTCGCAGGCCTCGACCATGCCGCCGGTTGCCTCCTGCAGCCGGTTGAGCAGGGTCAATCCAGCCGCGAGCGATGTGGGCGCGATCATTGCGGTGGCGAAAGCGCGTGGGCGGGGGGCGAGCTTCACGACTGCTCTTGTGATGATCCCCAGCGTCCCTTCGGCGCCAATCATCAGGTCGCGCAGATCGTAACCCGAGTTGTCCTTATGAAGCTCGGTCATGAGGTTCAGCACCCGCCCGTCGGCCAGCACCGCCTCGATACCCAGCACCTGCGCCCGCGTATTGCCGTAGCGCAGCACGTTCGAGCCGCCGGCGTTGGTGGACAGGATGCCGCCGATCATCGCAGAGCCGCGCGCACCGAAGACGACGGGGAAGGTGAGGCCGTGGTCCTCGGCCGCGCCGCGCAGGGTGTCGAGGATTACCCCGGCCTCGACGATGGCCACGCGCGCGGCGGGCTTGACCTCGAGCACCCGGTTCATCCGTTCGAGCGACAGCATCGCCGCGCCGTCGCAAAAGGTGCCCCCGGAGACGCCGGTGTTGCCCGAAACGGGCACGATGGGCTGCATGTGGCGGGTGGCCAGCGACAGAAGCGCCGCGACCTCCTCGGTCGATCCGGGGCGCAGGACGCAAAGCGGCGCGGAGGTGTATTTTCCGGTCATATCCCTGGAGAAACGCGCCATGTCGCTGCCGGTCAGCACTTGACCGGGCCCGACCACGAGCCGCGCCGCTTCGATGAAATCCATGGTTCCCTCCCAGACCGATGTCCCAGACCGTCTTACCGGGCCCTGGCGATGTTGAAGGAACAGGCTAACGACGATCAGACCGCTTGGCTATGGCCGGCCTCGTTCATTTCGTAGGCATCGAAGTATCGCGCCACCATGCGGGCGAGGGGCCGCGCGTCGTCGCGGATCGCAAGCACACCGCCCGTCAGGGACGTGGCGCCCGGCATCGCCTGATCGAGCCCTTCGGCCATGGCGAAGAGACTTGCGGGTGCCACGCCGAAGCGGGTGGCGATGGCCGTCAGATCGGCGCGGAAATCGCACAGCAGCGCCTCGATGATCCGTCCGCGCAAGGTGTCGTCGCCCCCGAAGGCATGGCCGCGCGAGATCGGCAGGACGCCGCTGCGCACCGCCATCTGGTATTTTGACGTCGCCGGATCGTTCTGCGCGTAGCCTTGGGGATAGCGGCTGATGGATGACGCGCCGACACCGATCAGAACCTCGGACGTGTCCTCGGTGTAACCCTGAAAATTGCGCCGCATGGTGCCGTCGCGATGCGCGATGGACAGGCCGTCGCCGGGTTTCGCGAAATGGTCGATTCCAATCTCTTGATGCCCGGATGCCACGAACATGTCGCGCGCGGTCTCGAAAAGGTGCAGGCGATCTTCGGGCGAGGGCAGTGCCTCGACAGGGATCAGGTTCTGGCGACGGGCCATCCAGGGCACATGCGCATAGCCAAAGAGCGCGATGCGGTCGGGGTCGAGGGTGAGCACCTGCTCCACCGAGCGGCGCATCCGCGTGACGGTCTGGTGAGGCAGGCCATAGAGCAGGTCGACGTTGAGCGAAGCGATCCCCCGCGCCCGCAGCCCGTCCACGGCGGCTTTCGTCACCTCGTAGGTCTGCGGGCGGCCGATCACCTCCTGAATGAGCGGGTCGAAATCCTGCACCCCGATCGAGGCGCGGTTGAGCCCGACCTCGGCCAGCGCGTCCATCCGCGCATCGTCGATCTCGTTCGGGTCGATCTCGACCGAAAACTGCGCGTCCGCTGCGAGCGGCGCGGTGGCGAAAATCGCCTGCGCCAGCCTGCGGATCATGTCGGGTTCCAGAAGCGTCGGTGTGCCGCCACCCCAGTGCAGATGCCCGATCTCGACGCCTTCGGGAAGCACGTCGGCCAGAAGGCGAAGCTCCTTGGTCACCGTCTCGACATAGGCCTCGACCGGTGAGGCGCTGGTCGTGCCCTGTGTCCGGCAGGCGCAGAACCAGCACAGGCGCCGGCAGAAGGGCACATGCACGTAAAGCGAAATCCGCGCGCCTTCGGGGATCGCGCGGATCCAGCCGATTACGGTCTGGGAGGTCACGCCTCCGGCGAAATGCGGGGCCGTCGGGTAGCTCGTGTAGCGCGGCACCCGCGCGTCAAAGAGCCCCAGCTTGCGAAGTTGCACGATGTCGTTCATTCCGCTACCGTTAAAGATGCCTTTGGCGCGCGACATTGATCAGGATCAATAAAAGGCCCTCGGAATGGGTTCCCTCCACCTAGATCTCAAGGATTGT
Source organism: Maritimibacter sp. REDSEA-S28_B5 (assembly GCA_001626765.1). GTDB lineage: Bacteria > Pseudomonadota > Alphaproteobacteria > Rhodobacterales > Rhodobacteraceae > Maritimibacter. The sequence goes on along the minus strand of LUOO01000022.1, from coordinate 11,246 downwards.
TCCAACTGCCCGATCCGGCATCGGGCCGTCTGTTCCCGCTGTGAACCGGACGAATTGGAAACCCTTGAAGACATAAAGTACTATCGGACTTACGAAGCCGGGCAGCCGATCCTGTGGAAGGGCGACCATATGGAATTCGTGGCCTCGGTCGTGACTGGGATCGCGACGCTGTCCCAGACGATGGAGGATGGTCGCACGCAGATGGTGGGCCTGCTGCTCCCATCGGATTTCATCGGACGCCCGGGGCGCGAAGAGGCGCCTTTCGACGTGACGGCGGTGAGCGACGTGACAATCTGCTGCTTTCGCCGCCGGCCCTTCGAGGGGCTGATGACGACCACGCCGCATATCGGCCAGCGCCTGCTCGAAATGACGCTCGACGAGCTGGACAATGCGCGCGAGTGGATGACGGTTCTGGGCCGAAAGACGGCGCGCGAAAAGATCGCCTCACTTCTGGTCATCGTTGCCCGGCGCGATGCGTCGCTGCGCAAGCAATTGCCGCGGAACGGGATGATCTTCGACCTGCCGCTGACCCGCGAATCGATGTCCGATTACCTGGGCCTGACGCTCGAAACCGTGAGCCGCCAGATTTCCGCGTTGAAGAAAGAGGGAATCATCGAGCTTGAGGGCAAGCGCCGGGTGATCGTGCCGGATTTCGAGACACTGGTGCTCGAGACGGGCGACGACGTGGATGGCGGATTCATCGTCTGACCGGATGGCAGCGCACTGTCACGGTATGCTGGGCGGATTTGCACCGGACCAGAAAAACAAGCCAAAGAAAAAGGCCGGTGGTCATGCCACCGGCCAAGTCATTCAGGGAGGTAGGACGTGACGTCCGTCACAGTCCTAATGCGCAAGGAAGAGCGGAAGTTCCGCGATCTCGAGCATATTGCGCGTGGCGCCGCCGAGAATGCTCTCTCGGAACCGGGAATGGCTGTAGGCCCCCATCACGATCATGTCCGCGTCGATGTCGGCGGCGTGACGCAGAAGCACGTCGGCCACGCGGGGCATCGTTCTTGACAGCACCGACAGTTCGGCGCGGATGCCGTGGCGGGCGAGGAACTGCGACAGTTGACCGCCTGGGTCCGAGCGTTCGGGGCCGTGTTTCGGCGGGTCGATGATCACGACGTTGACCGTTTCGGCGGTCTTGAGGAAGGGGAGCGCGGCGCGGGCGGCGCGCAACGCCTCGCGGCTTTCGTTCCATGCCACCACGATGCGGTCGAGTTTCGCCGGGAAATCATGTCCGTCCGGCTGGATGATTACCGGCACGTCGCCTTCGAACATCGCCGCTTCGACGATTCCCTCGAGATCATGCCCGCGACCCTCGCCGTATGGGCGCGGCAGGACCACGAGGTCGGAGAACCGGGTGCGATGTGCGATGAGGCTGTTAAGCCCGATCATCTGCGCCGACAGGCCCGTCGCCGACCAGTTGAACGGCACGCCCTTCAGTGTCTGGCGGGCATGGCTTTCGAGTTCGAGAGCGTCTTCACGCGCCTGTTGCAGCGTATCCTGCATCACGACCGCCGTGGCTCCGGCGTAGTAGAAACCGGGCTGCGTGCGGTCGAGACCCAGACAGATCACGTCCAGATGCGCTTCTTCGCGCTCGGCCAGCGTCATGGCCGCGCGTAGGGCCGACGCGGAGACCTCCGCATCGGTGATGACCGTGGTGATGGAACGATAGGCCATGGCCGTCTCCTGAGACTGGGGCCACGCGCGCGGCGTGGCGTGTTTCACTTTCCCCGATCCTGCGCCCGGAGGCGGTGAGGGGGCTTTGACATGGGTCAAACTCGGCCGTCGCGAACAAATTTCTGCAAAATCGCATCGGTTGATTTGGATCAAGGTTCTGGTCCGGCGATCGGGCGAAACCCCAGTCAGTCGAAAAGCGCGGACTGGACGGGATTCGTCCCTCTGGGGCGCCGCGCGACAAGAGACAGAAGGGACGAAAAATGTGGGATTATCTCAAGCTGGTGATCTTCGGCCTCATTGCAGTGCTGGCCGCGATTGCCACGACCTATGCCCGCGATCTCGCTTACCTGGTCCACGCCATTCTGGTCGTGGCGATCGCGGGTGGCATGTTCATCTTTACCCTGCGCCGCATGGGACATGAGCCTGCTCCGAAAACCGGGTATCTCGACGGGCCGATCCGTTGGGGTGTCGCGCTTACCGCCTTCTGGGGCGTCGTGGGCTTTCTCGTGGGGACGTATATCGCCTTCATGCTCGCGTTCCCTCAGATGAACTTTGCCTGGGCCGAGGGGATGATGAACTTCGGACGGCTGCGCCCGCTGCACACCTCGGCGGTGATCTTCGCCTTCGGGGGCACGGCGCTCATCACCTCGTCCTTCTACGTGGTTCAGCGCACCTCGGGTGCGCGCCTGTGGAACGACGGTCTCGCGTGGTTCGTGTTCTGGGGCTACCAGATCGTGATCCTGCTGGCCGCGACCGGCTATGTGCTGGGCCAGACTCAGGGCAAGGAATACGCGGAGCCCGAATGGTATATCGACCTCTGGCTCACCATCGTCTGGGTCGCCTATCTGCTGGTGTTCTTGGGCACGTTGATGAAGCGGAAAGAGCCCCACATTTACGTGGCCAACTGGTTCTACCTGTCCTTCATTATCACCATTGCCATGCTCCACGTGGTGAACAACCTGTCGCTGCCGGTGTCGATCTTCGGCTCGAAGTCGGTGCAGGTGTTCTCGGGCGTGCAGGACGCGATGACCCAGTGGTGGTATGGCCACAACGCCGTGGGCTTTTTCCTGACCGCGGGCTTTCTCGGCATGATGTATTACTTCATTCCGAAGCAGGCCGAACGCCCGGTTTTCAGCTACAAGCTGTCGATCATCCACTTCTGGGCGCTGATCTTTCTTTATATCTGGGCGGGTCCGCACCACCTCCACTACACCGCGCTGCCTGACTGGGCCTCGACCCTCGGCATGGTGTTCTCGATCGTGCTCTGGATGCCTTCCTGGGGTGGCATGATCAACGGCCTGATGACGCTCTCGGGCGCCTGGGACAAGCTGCGCACCGATCCGATCATCCGCATGATGGTCATCTCGGTCGGTTTCTACGGCATGTCGACCTTCGAAGGCCCGATGATGTCGATCAAGGCGGTCAACTCGCTCAGCCACTACACAGACTGGACCATCGGTCACGTGCACTCCGGTGCGCTCGGGTGGAACGGGATGATCACCTTCGGGATGCTCTACTTCCTGTTCCCGAAATTGTGGAACAAGCAGGGCCTCTACAGCCTCAAGCTCGTGAGCTGGCACTTCTGGCTCGCCACCATCGGGATCATTCTCTACGCCGCCGCGATGTGGGTGTCGGGGATCATGGAAGGCCTGATGTGGCGTGAAGTCGATGCACAGGGTTTCCTCGTGAACTCCTTTGCCGACACGGTCGCCGCCAAGTTCCCGATGTATGTGGTCCGCGGACTGGGCGGGGTCATGTACCTCACCGGCGCGCTGATCATGGCCTACAACCTCTGGATGACGGTGCGCCGCGCTCCGCTGGCCGAAGCCAGCGCCGCGCAAGCCGTCGCCGCCGAATAAGGGGAAGCTCGACAATGGCAATCCTTGATAAACACGCGGTCCTCGAGAAGAACGCCACGCTTCTCCTGGTCTTCTCTCTCCTCGTGGTCACCGTCGGCGGCATCGTCGAGATCGCGCCGCTCTTCTACCTCGAGAACACCATCGAGGATGTGGAAGGCGTGCGTCCCTACTCGCCGCTCGAAATGGAAGGCCGGAACATCTACATCCGCGAAGGCTGCTACGTCTGCCATAGCCAGATGATCCGTCCGATGCGCGACGAGGTGGAACGCTACGGGCACTACAGCCTCGCGGCGGAAAGCCAGTATGACCACCCGTTCCAGTGGGGCTCGAAGCGGACGGGGCCTGACCTCGCCCGCGTCGGTGGCCGGTATTCGGACGAATGGCACGTCGATCACCTCGTGAACCCGCAGTCCGTGGTGCCGGAATCGGTCATGCCGAAATACGGCTACCTCCTCGATCGGCCTCTTGACGGTCGGTATATCGGGGATGTGCTGCGCACGAACCGCACCGTGGGTGTGCCTTACACCGACGAGCAGATCGAACTGGCCGTCGCCGACTTCAAATCGCAGGCCGACCCGGACGCGATGGTCTTTGAAGACAGCGATCCGGACGGTGTCGTGGAACGCTATCCGGGCGCGCAGGTGCGCAACTTCGACGGACAGCCGCAGGTGACCGAGATGGATGCGCTCATCGCCTACATGCAGATGCTTGGCACGCTGGTGGACTTTTCCGAGTTCGAACAGACGCCTGGCGACTGGATCCGGTGAGGGGAGGTCTGGCCAATGGATACCTATTCCATCTTTCGGGAAATCGCGGACAGCTGGGTGCTTCTCGCCATGTTCCTGTTCTTTGTCCTCATGGTCGTCTGGGTGTTCCGCCCCGGCTCGCGTGAGATCCACAAGGACGCGGCACTCGCACCCTTCCGCAACGATCAACCCGCACCCCGTTTTGAACACGGCGCGGACAACTAAGGAGGCCTGGACATGAGCGACAAGAAACACGACGTCGGCACAACCGGCCATGAATGGGACGGCATCAAGGAGTTCAACAACCCCTTGCCGCGCTGGTGGGTCTGGACCTTCTACGCAACGATCGTCTGGGGCATCGGCTACACCATTGCCTATCCGGCATGGCCGCTGATCAACGGCGCGACCCCCGGTGTGCTGGGCTATTCGACCCGCACCGAGGTGGCCACCGAGATCGACCGCTTTGCCGAGATGAACGCGGAGGTGAAAGCCGAACTCGCTGCCATGGACGTGACCGAGATCGCGGGCAACGAAGCGGTGCAGAACTACGCCATCCAGTCGGGTCGGGCGACCTTTGCCACCTATTGTTCGCAATGCCACGGTCGCGGCGCGGACGGTGTGGCCGAGGGCAACGGATACCCAAACCTTCTGGACGACGACTGGCTCTGGGGCGGGGATATCGAGGCGATCACCTACACGGTGACCCACGGTATCCGCAACGGCACCGACGACGACGCCCGCTTCTCGGAAATGCCCGCCTTTGGCGACGACTACCTCTCGGACGAAGAGATCACCAACGTGGTCGCTTATGTCCGGTCTCTGTCGGGGCTGGAAAGCCGGGGCGATGTCGAGGCAGGGTCGGTGGTCTTTGCCGACAACTGCACGGCCTGTCACGGCGAGAACGCCCAAGGCGACCGCGAGCAGGGCGCGCCGAACCTGACGGATGCAATCTGGCTCTATGGCGGCGACGAAGCGTCGGTCGAGCATTCCGTGCGCGTCGGGCCGAAAGGCGCGATGCCCAACTGGAACGCCCGTCTCGACGAAGCCCAGATCAAGGCTGTCGCGGCCTATGTTCACCAGCTCGGCGGCGGCGAATAACGCCCCGAGCAACCGAGATCCCCGGGGCCTCACTCCCCGGGGTGATGGCACCGACCCCTGATCCTGTTCGCGCGTTTCTCCGGGGTCGGTGCCAGACTTACCAACTGGCCGGGGGGCGACCCCCGGCTTTTTTCTTGGCCCGCGCCGTCGGCTTCGTCAGTCTGCAAGACCGGGTGGCGCATGACGATCCTGGTCAGGCAACAGCGCTTGCCTGCCTGGTAACGCTCATCCTCCCACATCCCGACGGCAATCACCACAAGCGCCCGCGAGACGAGTGTGGCAGGCCATTGGGTGCGGACTACTTTACTACTGATCGGGGCCATCGGCACATGGCAGCGTAACGCAGCGCGCCCCCCGGACATTGCATGTTCGGTTCGGGTATTTCGTCAGAAACGACGCTGCCGGTTTTGGTCGTTGCGACCAGAGCAGCTCGCCTTGGGTCGGGGCGGCAGGGATGCCTTGGATGACCGGGCCCTAAGATAAATTGCAGATGTGGTTTACGTTGCGTCAAGATAACGTGTGCCGCCGTCAATTGTTGATCGAGGTCAAGGTTTCGCACTTTCGAAGTCCGGTAAATGCGTCGCAACACCAAGCGCGACGAGAGATTCCATGACGACGACCGACTCACCCGAGGGCCCGCAAAAGCTCTACGCGGCCCGTGAACCCGTGTTTCCGCGCCGGGTGCGCGGCAAGTTCCGTGCGCTCAAGTGGTGGATCATGGCGATCACGCTGGGCGTCTACTACCTGACCCCGTGGATCCGCTGGGACCGGGGGCCGAACCTGCCCGATCAGGCGGTGCTCGTGGACCTCGCCGGGCGGAGATTCTTTTTCTTCTGGATCGAGATCTGGCCGCACGAATTCTATTTCATCGCGGGCCTGCTCATCATGGCCGGGCTGGGCCTGTTCCTGTTCACCTCGGCGCTGGGACGGGTCTGGTGCGGATATGCCTGTCCGCAGACGGTCTGGACCGACCTTTTCATCCTGACCGAACGCTGGATCGAGGGCGACCGCAACGCCCGCGTGCGGCTGTGGAACGCGAAATGGGACCTGCGCAAATGGCGGCTTCGGCTGTCCAAGTGGGCGGTCTGGCTGCTGATCGGCGCGGCCACCGGTGGGGCATGGGTGTTTTACTTTACCGACGCGCCGACGCTTCTGCGCGACCTCTTCACCCTGAACGCCCATCCGGTCGCCTATACGACCATCGCGATCATGACCTTCACGACTTTCTTCTTCGGTGGCATCGCGCGGGAACAGATCTGTATTTACGCATGCCCCTGGCCGCGTATCCAGGCGGCCATGATGGACGAAGACACGGTCGTCGTCGCCTATCGCGACTGGCGGGGTGAACCGCGGGGTCGTGGCAAGCAGCGCGAGGGGCTGGGCGACTGCATCGACTGCAACGCCTGCGTGAACGTCTGCCCGATGGGGATCGACATCCGCGACGGCCAGCAACTCGAATGTATCACCTGCGCGCTCTGCATCGACGCCTGTGACGAGATGATGGACAAGGTCGGCAAGCCACGCGGGCTGATCGACTACATCGCGCTCAAGGACGAGGTGCACGAGCGCGCCGGTGGCCACAAACGGTCACTCGTCAAACACGTCCTGCGCCCACGCGTGTTGCTTTATACCTTCCTGTGGTCTGCCATCGGCGTCGCGCTGACCGTGATGCTGTTCATCCGGCCTGACATCGACCTCACCGTGCATCCGGTGCGCAACCCGACCTTCGTCACCCTGTCGGACGGATCGGTTCGCAACACTTACGAGGTGGGCATCCGCAACAAGCACGGGGAAAGCCGGCCCTTCTACTTCTCGCTCGGGATCGGCAGCCCATTCATCGTGAACGTCGAGGGGACCGTGGAAACCATGGTGTCGGTTCCCGCCGACACCGAGGGCAAGACGCGGCTTTACGTGACCGCACCGGCGGGCAGCGACATGGCGCGCGACGACAGAACCGAAATTCGCATCTGGGTCATCGATGGGGTCACGGGCGACCGGACCTTCCATGACACCGTTTTCAATGGGAGAGGACAATGAGCGTGGTTGAACAGGTAGACGGCGGTCGAAAGGTGACCGGCTGGCATGTGCTGGCGATCTTTGTCGGGGCCTTTGGCGTCATCATCGGCGTGAACATATACATGGCCGTGCAGGCGGTCAGCACATTTCCGGGCCTGGAGACGAAGAACTCCTATGTTGCCTCGCAGCAGTTCGACGACGACCTGGCGCGGCAACGGGCGCTGGGATGGCGGATCGAACCCCAGATCCTTGGCACACAACTGTCCCTCATGATCACGGACGCGGGCGGCCAGCCCGTCGAAGTGGCTGAGATCGGCGGCATCCTTGGCCGTGCGACCCATGTGCTCGACGATCAGGAGCCCGTGTTCAACCGGTCCATGACCGGCGCCTATGTGGCCGAAGTCGGTGCGCTCGACTACGGCAAGTGGGAGATGCGGCTGACGGCGGTTGCCGCGGATGGCACGGGCTTCCGCAAGCTCATCGAAATCTACGTTCCCCAGAACTGACCCTGTCAAGAAAGCCCGATCATGGCCGCCCCCGTTTCCGCCTGTCCCGCCTGCGATGCCGCCGCGCTCGCCGAAACCACGGCCGGTCGGGGCTTTGCCGGCAATGGGGGCGAGGGCAAGCGGATCATGCTGTCCCTGCCCACCGCGCACTGCGCCGCCTGTATCGTGGGGGTCGAGGGCGGGCTTGCCACGCAGCCGGGCGTTCGGTCGGCGCGGGTGAACCTGACGCTCAAACGCGCCACGGTCGAAGCCGACGAGGATGTCGAGCCGCAGGCGCTGGCCGACTACCTGACGTCGATCGGCTTCGAGGCTTACGAATTGGACGCGGGCGCCCTGTCCGCGACCGCGACAGACAAGCGGTCGAAGGACTTGCTCATGCGGCTGGGCGTCGCGTTCTTCGGCATGATGAACGTGATGCTTCTGTCCGTGGCGGTCTGGTCCGGGGCCTCGGACGCGACCCGAGACATGTTCCACTGGGTCAGTGCCGGGATCGCGCTGCCCATCGTGGCGTTCTCTGCCCAACCCTTTTTCATCTCGGCCTGGTCCGCGCTGCGTGTGAAACGGCTCAATATGGACGTGCCGATTTCGCTCGCGATCCTGCTGGCTTCGGGGATGTCGGTCTACGAGGTGATGAACCACGGAGAAAACGCCTATTTCGACGCAGCGATCTCGCTCACCATGTTCCTGTTGGCTGGGCGTTACCTCGACCAGCGCACCCGCGCCGTGGCGCGTTCGGCGGCCGAGGAACTGGCCGCGCTGGAGGTGCCCCGCGCGCATCGGCTGACCGGCGAGGGTGAAGAGGTCGTGCCGGTGGCCGAGCTTCGCGTGGGCGATGTCGTACGCGTGACGCCGGGCAACCGGGTGCCGGTCGACGGCATGGTCGAAACGGGCGAGAGCGAGGTGGACCGTTCCCTCCTCACGGGGGAAAGCCTGCCGGTCTTTGCCGGTCCCGGCATGATGCTGAACGCGGGCGAGGCGAACCTGACCGGACCCCTGACCCTGCGCGTCGCGGCGGCAGGCAAGGATTCGTCGCTGCACCGTATGGCCGATCTCGTCGCCATCGCTGAGACCGCGCGCAACAAATATACCTCGCTCGCAGACAAGGCCGCCGCGATCTATGCGCCCGTCGTGCATCTGGTGGCGCTCGCCGCCTTTGTCGTCTGGCTCGTCATAACGGGCGGCGATGTGCGCCACGCGCTCAACATTGCCGTCGCGGTGCTCATCATCACCTGTCCTTGTGCGCTGGGTCTCGCCGTGCCTGCGGTGACGACGGCGGCGTCCGGTCGGCTGTTCAAGCGCGGGATGCTGCTCAAATCCGCAACGGCGATGGAACGGCTGGCCGAGGTCGATCACGTGGTCTTTGACAAGACGGGCACGCTGACCGAAGGCAATCCGACGCCTGACAACCTGTCCGACCATACGGATGCGGATATGGCCGTCGCCGTCGCGCTCGCGCAGGGGTCTTCGCATCCGCTGGCCCGCGCAATCGCGGGGCAGGCGGGCGTGGTGCCGGCACCGGTCAGCGCCGTGCGCGAGGTGCCGGGGCACGGGATCGAGGCACTCTGGCAAGGGCAGGAGGTGCGCCTTGGCCGTGCCGAATGGGTGGGTGCGAACCAGATCGGACGCACGGCCACCTACCTCAAGATTGGCAAGCGGCCCGCCGTCGCCTTTACCTTTACCGACGCGCTGCGCGAAGGCGCGGACGAAGCCGTCGCCGCGCTCACCGCGGCGGGCTACGGCGTCACGCTCGTCTCGGGCGATGCCGAGGCTGCCGTGCGCGACGTGGCGCATCGGCTGGGGATCACCGACTACCGCGCCGGGATGCTGCCCGAGGGCAAGGTCGCGGTGCTCGAGACGCTGGCGGCACACGGCAAGCGTGTCCTCATGGTCGGAGACGGCCTGAACGACACTGCCGCCCTCGCCGCCGCGCATGTGTCGATTTCGCCCGCCTCGGCGCTCGAAGCCGCGCGGGTCGTCAGCGACATCGTGATGCTGGGAAAATCGCTCGCGCCGCTGCCCGACACGCTCGCCACGGCGAAAAAGGCGACGCGGCGGATCAAGGAAAACTTCGGCGTCGCCGTGGTTTATAACGCCGTCTCGATCCCGCTCGCGCTCATCGGCCTTGCCACGCCCTTGTCGGCGGCCTTGGCGATGTCCACCTCGTCGATCATCGTATCCCTCAACGCGCTCAGGCTTCGTGCGAAATGAACGTCCTCGTCTTTCTCATCCCCGTTTCGATCTTTCTCGGTATGCTGGGCCTCGTGCTGTTCGTCTGGACGATGAAGCGTGGGCAATATGACGATCCCGAGGGCGCGGCGCAGCGCATCCTGTCGGGCCAATGGGACGACAAGCCAGCAGACGAATAGGTCTTCGCAAGATGCCTTTCTTTTGATCGCTGTGCGCAATTTCCGGGCGTCTCTTCACCCTGGACGATTCCGTTCACAGTGTTTCAGCTAGCGCCCCCTGACTTCCCGACACCGTTCTTGTCTGATCGGTTCCGGTGTTACCGGAGGAATCATGACCGCTTTGACCGCCGCTCCGATCACGGAAGCCGCGCAGCCCCGTGCGCGCGGCGCGGTGCGGGTGAGCGCAAAGCGGCGCGGGACGGCGAGCGTGATCGACGACCTGTCCATGTCCGGGTCGCTCAAGTGCCTGTTTCCGCGCAACTTTTCCGACCGTCTGGACGCGATGTTGATCAACACGGCGGGCGGCGTCACCGGGGGCGACCGCTTTTTCCTCGACGCGACGGCAGGCGAGGGCACCACGATGACCCTCACCACGCAGGCTGCCGAACGCGCCTATGCCGCGCGGGGCGAGACGGCGGGTCGGGTCGAGACCTTGCTCACCGTGGCGGCGGGCGCGCGGATGAACTGGCTCCCGCAGGAGACGATCCTCTTCAACGCGATGAACTTTGCTCGGCGGTTGACGGTCGATCTGGCGCCGGATGCCCGGTTTTTCATGGTCGAGCCGCTGGTGCTGGGCCGCATCGCGATGGGCGAGACACTGCGCGAGGGGCGCTTCACCGACCGGGTGATGATCCGGCGCGAGGGTGCGCCGATCTATGTGGACGGCGTGACCCTTGCGGGCGACGTGGCGGCGCAAACCGCCAGTGCCGCGACGATGGACGGCGCGCGCGCCATGGCGGCGCTCGTCTATGCGGGGCCGGAAGCGGCGCGGATGCTGGACGGGCTTCGGGACTTGATGCCAGTGGCGGGGGGTGCGAGCCTTCTGTCCGACGACCTGCTGGTCGCCCGCGTGGTCGCGCCTGATGCCTGGGCTCTGCGGCAGGTGATCGTGCCCGCGATCAAGGCTTTGAACGACGACGAGATACCCAGACC
>LUOO01000021.1:78749-142299 GCA_001626765.1 Maritimibacter sp. REDSEA-S28_B5 | reverse complement strand
TCTCTTCAGATACCAGCAATGTCAAAGAGCGTAGAAACAAAAACCAGACCAGTGCGCCCTAAACTTCCGGCGCGCCGCCCGTCAATGCCTCTAATGTTTTGTCCGCCGCGTTGGTCTGGCTTGTTGCCGTCGCCCCGTTTTGCGTCCCGGTGCAGCGTGTTGCTGCGTCCGGTGAAGGGGCTTTTACGGATACCTGCTGGGGTCCGCAAGCGTTTCTTTTCGGTTTCATCGATTTTTTTCCCATGGCCGCGCTTTTTTCCGCGTCGCACTCACGAAACGCCCTATTTTATTGGCAGATTCTGAAGAGAGCTCTCGGGAATTTTTTGCGAGATCGGGTCCAGAGGCCTGTTCGATGCAGCGCATTCCGGTGTTTGCGGGGCCGGATTTTCGGTGAGTCACCTGCGATTCATCCGATCCTGGCCGACTCGTGGAGGGATTTTCGGGGCAATTGCGTGAAAGGGCCGGGGATTGGCGTCGTGCCAGGGTTTGGATGGGGTCGAATCTGATTCCGGATTCGGTTGGCGCGGCGCCTTTCAGGGACTGTCGAAAAGCGCCCCTATATATAGAGTATGCGAGGGCCCATTCTCGGGGGTGTGCGTGTCGGCCCACCGCAAACGACTCGCCACCAGGCGCGTCCTTTCGGGCGACGGTCGACACCGCTGGAAAAAAGGAGAGCAAACCACGAGCTGATCGGATAGGACCCGGAGCGGGGATCACGACTGCATGTCAGGGGAAGGCGTTGGTGCCCAGGAGAGGACTCGAACCTCCACGACCGTTAAGTCACTGGTACCTGAAACCAGCGCGTCTACCAATTCCGCCACCTGGGCACAGGTGCGTGGAGCCGCGATGTAAGGGGTGTCGTGGAGGGTGTCAACGGGATTCGTGCGCCCGATCGCAGGGTTCTTGCGCCTGCCCTGCCCGCATGGCCCGCGACAGCCGCGCCTCTTGTTCCAATCGCCGTGCAAGGCTATGGAGAACAGGGATTTACACAGGAGATCGGCATGTCGAAACTCGTGACCATCTATGGCGGCTCCGGCTTTCTCGGGCGCTATGTCGCGCGGCGGATGGCCAAGTCCGGGTGGCGTGTGCGCGTCGCGGTGCGGCGGCCGAACGAGGCGCTCTTCGTCAAGCAGTATGGCGCCGTGGGTCAGGTCGCGCCGATCCTGTGCAACATCCGCGACGATGCCTCGGTCGCCTCCGCGATGGCCGGGGCCGATGCGGTGGTGAACTGCGTGGGCACTTTCGACAAGGGCGGCAAGAACAACTTCGACGCCGTGCAGGCCATGGGGGCTGAACGGATCGCGCGTTTGGCCGCTGCGGAGGGGGTCGCGAATCTCGTGCATATCTCGGCCATCGGGGCCGACGCGAATGGTGCGAGCCTTTATGCCCGGTCCAAGGGCAAAGGCGAGGCCGCCGTGCTGTCGCATTTTCCCAATGCGGTGATCCTGCGGCCCTCGGTGATTTTCGGACCCGAAGACGATTTCTTCAACCGCTTCGCGGGGATGTCGCGGATGGGGCCGGTGCTGCCCATCGTGGGCGGCAAGACGCTCTTTCAGCCGGTCTTCGTCGATGACGTGGCCGCCGCCGCCGAAAAGGGTGCCAAAGGCGAAGCGCCCGCCGGTATCTACGAACTCGGCGGGCCGGACGTGCAGAGCTTCCGCGACTTGATGGGCGAGATGCTCGAGGTGATCCAGCGGCGCAAGGTCGTCGTGAACCTGCCCTTCTGGTTCGCTGGCGTCATGGGCAGCGTCTTTGATTTCCTTCACGCCGCAACCGGGCGGCTCGTGACCATGCCCTTGACCAGAGATCAGGTGACATCGCTTCGGTCCGACAACGTCGTGGGCGATGGGACACGGACCTTTGCCGATCTGGGGATCGAACCGACGGCGATGGAGGTCATGCTGCCGCGTTACCTCTGGCGGTTCCGCAAGGATGGGCAATACGCCGACATCACCGCCTCCGCGCGCAACCTGCGCACCTGAGAGAGTCGGACGAGAGAAAGGCCGCTCCATCCGGAGCGGCCTTTGCTTTTGGCGTCAGGTATAGGCGACCCAGAGCAGGATCACGCCAAGGATCAGGCGGTAGACGACATAGGGCGTAAAGCTGACCGACCGGAGCAGGCGCATCATCAGGGTCAGCGCGAGGAGCGCCGCGACAAAGGCCATCGCAGCGGCAATCGCCCCGTCCCTCAGCGCCTGCCAGTCGGCCTCTGCCGCTGCCTCGGCCCCGAGCAGGATCGCCGAGGCCACGATGGTCGGGATCGACATGATCATGGCGAGCCGCGTTCCGTCCTCGCGTTTGTAGCCCAGCGCCCGCGCACCGGTGATCGTCGCGCCCGAGCGCGAGGTGCCGGGGATCAGCGCGACCGCCTGCCACAGCCCCATGATGATCGCATCGCGCAGGGTCCAGTCGCGGTCTTCCTTCACCTGCGGCGATTTCGTGTCGAACCACCAGAGCACGATGCCAAAGACGATCATGGTCCAGCCGATCACCGCGATGGACCTCATCTGGTCGGCCAGGCCGGTCAGGCTAAGGACCGCGCCGAGCAAGATCACCGGCACCGTTGCCACGGCCATGAGAAAGGCGAGCCGCGATCCGGGCGTGTCGATCCGCCCCGTCAGCATCCGGGGTATCCCCGCAACGCCCTCGCGCACATCGGACCAGAAGTAGATCACGACGGCGGCGAGCGTGCCCACGTGGACCGCCACGTCAATGACCTGCCCCTGATCGGGCATCCCCATGAGTCGCGGCAGGAGAATCAGGTGTCCCGACGAGGAAACCGGCAGAAACTCGGTAAGTCCTTGGACCACCGCCAGAATGAAGAGTTGAAAGAAGCTCACGTCGGACCCCGACCCTGTTTTTCTAAGTCGCAGGCTAAACCGTTGAAATCTAGAGGGAAGGGGAAAATTAGGTCAGTATAAGTGTCTTACTTTCGCAATTTTTGGCGTCTCCCATCACGGCTCGCTGCGAATTTCTCGAAACTAGGTCAGCTATTGTGCCTTTTCTTTTTGCGAAACCCTGCTAAACACGCGTCTCGAAAGTTTCGGAGGGACATATGGCCAAGCAACCCATGCTCAAGTTCGTAAGCGTAGGCCGCGACATGCCGGAAAAGCGGGGCGCGGACGTGCGTCGCGAGGATTTCCACGAAATCTACGCCGAATTTGCCGCCGAAAAGGCCAAGGAACAGTCGAGCCGCTGTTCGCAGTGCGGCGTGCCCTATTGCCAGTCGCATTGCCCGCTGCACAACAACATCCCGGACTGGCTGCGGATGACCGCCACAGGCCGCCTGCAAGAGGCCTATCAGATCAGCCAGGAGACCAACACCTTCCCGGAAATCTGCGGCCGCATCTGCCCGCAGGACCGCCTGTGCGAAGGCAACTGCGTGATCGAACAGTCGGGCCACGGCACCGTGACGATCGGCGCGGTCGAGAAATACATCACCGACACAGCTTGGGAAAAGGGCTGGGTCGAGGACATCAAGCCGATGTCGGAACGCGCTGAAAGCGTCGGTATCATCGGGGCCGGCCCCGGTGGGCTTGCCGCCGCCGACCGTCTGCGCCGTGCCGGCGTGCAGGTCACGGTCTATGACCGTTACGACCGCGCGGGTGGCCTCCTGACCTATGGCATCCCCGGCTTCAAGCTGGAAAAAGACGTGGTCATGCGTCGGATCGAGCAGCTTGAAAAGGCTGGGGTGAAATTCGTGCTGAACTGCAACGTGGGCGAGGACCTGACGTTCCAGGCCATTCGCGGCCAGCACGACTCGGTCCTCATCGCCACGGGCGTCTACAAGACGCGCAATCTGGGCGGTCCGGGTGCCGGGTCCAAGGGCATCGTGCGCGCCATCGACTACCTTACCGCATCAAACAGGGCGTCCTTTGGCGACGACGTGCCGGAGCACGAAGACGGCTCGCTGTTCGCCAAGGGCAAGAAGGTCGTTGTCATCGGCGGCGGCGACACCGCGATGGACTGTGTGCGCACCGCGATCCGCCAAGGCGCGACGAGCGTCAAATGCCTCTACCGTCGTGATCGCGCCAACATGCCCGGCTCGCAGCGCGAAGTGCAGAACGCCGAGGAAGAGGGCGTCGAGTTCGTCTGGATGGCCGCGCCCAAGGGCTTTACCGGCGACCCCGTGACCGGCGTGATCGTGCAGCGGATGCGTCTGGGCCAGCCCGACGCCACCGGCCGCCGCTCGCCCGAGCCGATCGAGGGCGCGGAATACAACGAGGACGCCGATCTGGTGATCAAGGCGCTTGGCTTCGAGCCAGAGGAACTCCCGACCCTCTGGGGCGAGCCGGAGCTGCCGGTGACCCGCTGGGGCACGATCAAGGCCGACTTCCGCACCGGGCGCACGGACCTCGAGGACGTCTATGCCGTGGGCGACATCGTGCGCGGCGCTTCCCTCGTCGTCTGGGCGATCAAGGACGGACGCGACGCGGCCGATGCCATGATCAAGGTCTTCGACTCGCAGGCCGCCAGCGTCGCGGCCGAGTGAACGCCCCATGATTCCCGTCCCGGCGGCCATCGCCGGGACCCAGACACCAAGCCAGCCTCCAAGGGTCAGCATCGCTGTCGCGAACGCCGAAGGAGGCCAACCGAACTCAGGAGAGAGCCATGAAAGCCATCGTCGCCGCCAGCCTTGCCGCCATGCTCTTTCCGCTGGCGTCACAGGCGCAGGACATCGCCCCGCCCGCGGGCTGCGAGGCGGTGCTCACCGTTCAGTCGCGCGAATGTTCGGTCACCAACATCTTCACCTGCGAAGGCGACAGCTCGATCTGGGAAGCGACCTATGGCGCCGATGGCATCGACATGCTGGCGCAGTATTCGCCGGACTACATCTGGCTCGACATCGCCTATCCCTGGGACGGATCGCGCGAGACCTTCCTCGAGCCCGCCGAAGATGCGCCGAGCATGGACGAGCTGGCCAAGTCGGGGGTCGATACCTTCCGCTACACGATCCACCGCGTCGCGCCCGACGAGGATCGGTTGCTCACCGTCATCGGCGCCGACCGGCTGACCGGAAGGACCGAAGTCATCGACGGCGTGACGCTCGCCGTGGTCGAGGCCGAGATCCAGATCCTCGACGATACCGGCACCGTCGAATACGCGTCGAAGGGCACGCAATTCCTCGACACCGAGCGCGGCTTTTTCTTCGCGGGCGTGGACAGGGTGCAAGAGCCGGACGGGGCGGAAACCGTCTATGACAACCCCCCGGTCGATTTCATCCTGCCCGGCGAGCCGGGCTTTGGCGCCACCGTTCCGACGCGCGACTGCACAGCGCAGGAGATCCGTTTCGAGGAGAGCCGGTGAGTGCCGCGCTCGACATACGCGCCTATCGCGAAGCGCCCGGCCTGATGGTCCATGCGTTCCGCGGGACGAGCGATGCGCTCAACGTGTGCTTCGCGGGAATCGGCCATAGCCGCGAACCGCTTCAGGGTATCGAGTTTGCCCGCACCGCGACGATGGACGGGCGCGACCATGCGCTCTTCATCTCGGACGGCACGCGGAGCTGGTTCAACGCCCCCGGTCTGCTGGAAAACGTCGCCCGGCTGGTCGAGAGCTATGCCACCGAAGTGGGTGCACGGATCGTGCGCACGCTCGGTCATTCCATGGGTGGCTTCATGGCGCTTGTCCTGCCCTCGGTGACGCGGGTGGAGGTGGCCGTCGCCTATGCTCCGCAAGCGAGCGTTCATCCGGACGTGGCGGGTGACGACCTGCGCTGGATGGACTGGCGCAACCGGATCGACGCGCACCGCATCCGCAGCGTGATGGACCACCTCAATGACACGACGCGCTACTATGTGTTTCACGGCAGGCACTGGCGCGAACGGCTTCAGCGCGACCGCTTCGAGGCGCGCGAGAACCTCATGCATATCGTGATCCCCGCGACCGTTCATAACGTGCCGCAGCGGCTGCGCCGCGAAGGGATATTGGAAAAAGTCACGGGGGCCTGTTTCGACGGGCGCCTCACCGCCTTGCGCGAATTGCTCGCGCCGCTCGGAGCCCGGTATCGCACACCGGGTTCCATTGAACCCATCGCCCCCTCCGCCGCCCTGTCGGCGGGTGGGCCCGACGCATCCTTCACGGGGAGAAGACCATGACCAAGTATGATGAAAACTGGGTAGCGGAAGAAGAGGCGAAGCGCGCCTATCTGGCCGAGCACGGCATGTATCGCGACGAGTTCGAGCATAGCTCCTGTGGCGTCGGCCTCGTCGTCGCCATCGACGGGAAAAAGACCCGAAAGGTCGTGGAGGCCGGGATCGACGCGCTGAAGGCGATCTGGCACCGGGGCGCGGTGGACGCGGACGGCAAGACCGGCGACGGCGCAGGCATCCATGTGCAGATCCCGGTCGAATTCTTCTACGATCAGGTCCGCCGCACCGGCCACGAGCCGCGCACGACCGAAATGATCGCCGTCGGCCAGGTGTTCCTGCCCCGCACCAACTTTGGCGCGCAGGAAACCTGCCGGACCATCGTGGAAACCGAAGTGCTGCGGATGGGCTATTACATCTACGGCTGGCGGCACGTGCCCGTGGACATCTCTTGCCTCGGTGAAAAAGCCAACGCGACCCGGCCCGAGATCGAGCAGATCCTCATCTCGAACTCCAAAGGCGTGGACGAAGAGACCTTCGAGCGCGAACTGTACGTCATCCGCCGCCGGATCGAAAAAGCCGCCGCCGCCGCGGGCGTGCGCGAGCTTTACCTTGCCTCGCTGTCCTGCCGGTCGATCATCTACAAGGGCATGATGCTCGCGGAACAGGTCGCGGTGTTCTACCCGGACCTGATGGACGAGCGGTTTGAATCGGCCTTCGCGATCTATCACCAGCGCTATTCGACCAATACCTTCCCCCAGTGGTGGCTTGCCCAGCCGTTCCGCATGCTCGCCCACAACGGCGAGATCAACACGCTCAAGGGCAACCTCAACTGGATGAAATCGCACGAGATCCGCATGGCGTCTGCCGCCTTTGGCGATCTGGCCGAGGACATCAAACCGATCGTGCCGCAGGGGTCGTCGGACTCCGCCGCGCTCGATTCCGTGTTCGAGGTGCTGGTGCGCGCCGGGCGCTCCGCGCCCATGGCGAAAACCATGCTCGTGCCCGAATCCTGGTCCAAGCAGTCGGGAGAAATGCCGAAAGCCTGGCGCGACATGTATTCCTACGCCAACTCTACGATGGAGCCGTGGGATGGCCCCGCGGCCCTTGCCATGACCGACGGTCGCTGGGTCTGCGGCGGTCTCGACCGTAACGGGTTGCGCCCGATGCGTTATGTCGTGACTGGTGACGGCCTGGTCATCGCCGGGTCAGAAGCGGGCATGGTGCCGGTCGACGAATCCACCGTCGTCGAGAAAGGCGCGCTTGGGCCGGGTCAGCTGCTCGCCGTCGACATGAAAGAGGGCAAGCTCTACCACGACGCCGAGATCAAGGACAAACTCGCTGCCAGCCAGCCCTTCGGCGACTGGGTCGAGAAGGTCATCGACGTGGACGAGGCGCTGATGAACGCCGAGGAAACGGCGGTTTTCGGTGGCAACGAATTGCGTCGCCGTCAGGTCGCCGCGGGCTTCACCCTCGAAGAGCTTGAAAACGTGCTCGCGCCCATGGCCGAGGACGCGAAAGAGGCGCTTGCCTCGATGGGTGACGACACGCCGTCCGCCGTGCTGTCGAACGAATACCGTCCGCTGAGCCACTTCTTCCGCCAGAATTTCTCGCAGGTCACCAACCCGCCCATCGACTCGCTTCGCGAGTTCCGGGTGATGAGCCTCAAGACCCGGTTCGGCAACTTGAAGAACGTGCTCGATGAGAACGGCAGCCAGACCGAGATCCTCGTTCTGGAAAGCCCCTTTGTCGGCAACGCGCAGTTCGACGAGCTGGTGCGCCGCTTCAACGCGCAGATGGTCGAGATCGACTGCACCTTCCCGGCGGATGCCGGCGAGAACGCGCTGCGCGACGGGCTGACCCGAATCCGCGAAGAAGTCGAGGAAGCCGTGCGCTCGGGCGCCGGCCATATCGTCCTGTCGGACATGAAGCAGTCGGAAACCCGCGTGGGTATGCCGATGATCCTCGCCACCTCGGCCGTCCATAGCTGGCTGGTGCGCAAGGGTCTGCGGACGTTTACTTCCGTCAACGTGCGGTCGGCGGAATGTATCGACCCGCATTATTTTGCCGTGCTCGTCGCCGCCGGGGCCACCGTGGTCAACGCCTACCTCGCCGAGGATTCGCTCGCGGATCGCATCGACCGCGGCCTGCTCGACATGACGCTCACCGAAGCCGTTCACAACTACCGCGAAGCCATCGACCAAGGTCTGCTCAAGATCATGGCCAAGATGGGTATCTCGGTCATCTCGTCCTATCGCGGCGGTCTGAACTTCGAGGCCGTGGGCCTGTCGCGCGCCATGGTGAACGAATACTTCCCGGGCATGACCTCGCGCATCTCCGGCATCGGTGTCGGGGGCATCCAGCGCAAGGTCGTGGAAATCCATGCCAAGGGCTGGAAACAGGGTCAGGACATCCTGCCCATCGGCGGGTTCTACAAGGCCCGCAAGGGCGGCGAGACCCACGCCTGGGGCGCACAGACGATGCACCTGTTGCAATCGGCCTGTGACCGCGCGTCCTACGAGATGTGGAAACAGTATTCGGCCCGGATGCAGGCGAACCCGCCGATCCACCTGCGCGACATGCTCGACATCAAGCCGCTGGGCGAGCCGATCCCGATCGAGGAAGTGGAATCGATCACCGCGATCCGCAAACGCTTCGTCACCCCCGGCATGTCGCTGGGCGCCCTGTCGCCCGAGGCGCACAAGACGCTGAACGTCGCGATGAACCGGATCGGGGCAAAGTCCGACTCGGGTGAGGGCGGCGAGGACCCGGCGCACTTCGTGCCCGAGGCCAATGGTGACAACCCGTCGGCGAAGATCAAGCAGGTGGCGTCGGGCCGTTTCGGCGTGACTGCCGAATACCTGAACCAGTGCGAAGAGCTCGAGATCAAGGTGGCGCAGGGTGCCAAGCCCGGCGAGGGCGGTCAGCTGCCCGGCATGAAGGTCACCGACCTCATCGCCCGTCTGCGCCATTCGACCAAGGGCGTGACGCTGATCTCGCCGCCGCCGCACCACGACATCTACTCGATCGAAGACCTCGCGCAGCTGATCTATGACCTCAAGCAGATCAACCCGCGCTGCAAGGTGACGGTGAAGCTGGTGGCGTCCTCGGGCGTCGGCACCATCGCCGCCGGTGTCGCCAAGGCCAAGGCCGACGTGATCCTCATCTCGGGCCACAACGGCGGCACGGGGGCCTCGCCCGCTACCTCGATCAAATTCGCGGGTCTGCCGTGGGAAATGGGCCTGACCGAGGCGCATCAGGTGCTCGCCATGAACAATCTGCGCTCGCGGGTGACCCTGCGCACCGACGGTGGCCTGCGCACGGGGCGTGACATCGTCATGGCCGCGATGATGGGGGCCGAGGAGTTCGGCATCGGCACCGCCGCGCTCATCGCCATGGGCTGCATCATGGTGCGTCAGTGTCAGTCGAACACCTGTCCGGTGGGTGTCTGCACACAGGACGAGGCGCTTCGTGGCAAGTTCACGGGGAACGCGGACAAGGTGGTGAACCTCATCACCTTCTATGCGCAGGAAGTCCGTGAAATCCTCGCCCGGATCGGAGCGCGCTCCATCGCCGACGTGATCGGTCGCGCGGATCTGCTGTCGCAGGTGTCGCGTGGCTCGGCCCACCTCGACGACCTCGACCTCAACCCGCTGCTCATCAGTGTGGATGGCGTCGGGCGCGACACCTACAACCGGGATCGCGAACGCAATGCCGTGCCCGATACGCTCGATGCGGAAATCGTGAAGGACGCCCAGCGCTTCCTCAACGACGGCGAGAAGATGCAGCTTCAGTATGCGGTGCGCAACACCCACCGCACCATCGGCACGCGGACCTCGTCGCACATCGTTCGCAACTTCGGGATGCGCAACAAGCTCCAGCCCGACCACCTGACGGTCAAGCTGTCCGGGTCCGCCGGTCAGTCGCTCGGCGCCTTTGCAGCACCTGGGCTCAAGATCGAAGTTTCGGGTGACGCCAACGACTATGTCGGCAAGGGCCTGTCGGGTGGCACCATCGTGGTGCGTCCGCCGATGGCCTCACCGCTTGTCGCTGCCGAGAACACGATCATCGGGAACACCGTGCTTTACGGCGCGACCGACGGTTACCTCTTTGCCGCCGGTCGGGCGGGCGAACGCTTCGCCGTCCGCAACTCCGGCGCGCGCGTCGTGATCGAGGGCTGCGGGACCAACGGTTGCGAATACATGACCGGCGGCGTGGCGGTGATCCTCGGGTCCATCGGCGCGAACTTCGGCGCGGGCATGACCGGCGGTATGGCCTATCTTTACGACCCGGATGCGGTGGCCGAAGACTTCATGAACATAGAGACCCTCGTGACCTGCGCGGTGACCGTGGAGCATTGGGAAACCGAACTGCGCGGCCTGATCGAACGCCACGTGGCCGAGACGGGCAGCCGCAAAGCCGCCGAGATCCTGAGGCATTGGGACATCGAGAAGGACAACTTCCTTCAGGTCTGCCCCAAGGAGATGCTCGCCCATCTCGCAGCACCGCTTTCGATGGAAAAGGGTGCGATCCCGGCGGAATGATCCGCCACACGACAAGACAGGCGAACGGGCGGGGAATTTCCCCGCCCGAATTGTTTTGGCCAGCATGTGTGAAACAACTCTACCCACCGGGCGTCATGGTGCCGCCATGTAGAACAACAGATGAAATTTCGCGCCTCAATCGCGCCACATTTTCGACACCTTTCTGGAACATTTACCGAATCATGCTAGTTTCCCCCTATGAACAGGGGGAAACATGCTCGCCAAAGTTGCTGAAACTTCACAGTTTTTTCTCCGCGTCACGACAGGATTGACGCTCGGCACCATCATGGGTGGTATCCTCGCGACGGCATTGCCGATCTATATCTGAGCGGTTTGCCCTGACACCCGGTCGCAGACAGACCCAAGCCCTGCTTGACCGAAATCGGGCTGCATGGTCATTGGGACCATGGCGCGGGCAAAGACCAAAGGCACTTCCAAGACACGCATCCGGCCAGGGCGCTGGTTGATCCGGTTCATCGGGCGGTGGCTCCGGCGCATCGCGCTGACGCTGGTCGCGCTGATCTGTCTGGGCGTGTCGCTCTATACGTTCGTCAATCCGCCCACGACCTTCTACCAGATGAGCGAAAGCATCCGTCTGGGCGGTATCGACCGCGACTGGGTGCCGATCGAGGATATGGCGCCCGTGATGGCGCGTTCGGTCGTCGCGGCGGAGGACGCGAATTTTTGCCTGCACTGGGGCTTTGACATGGCGGCGATCCGGCAGGTCATCGAGGCGGGCGAAAATCGCGGGGCCTCGACGTTGTCGCAGCAGGTCGTGAAAAACGTGTTTCTCTGGCACGGTCGCACCTACACCCGCAAGGCGCTCGAGGGGCTGATCACTCCGGCGATGGAACTGGTGTGGAGCAAGCGGCGCATCGTCGAGGTCTATCTGAACGTGGTCGAATTCGACGAGGGCGTCTTTGGCGCCGAGGCCGCCGCGCAGCATTACTTCGGCGTTTCCTCCCGCGACCTGACCGCGACGCAGGCTGCGCTGCTGGCCGCTGTCCTGCCCGATCCCAAGGGGCGCGACGCGAGCCGGCCCTCGTCCTTCATGCAGCGCCGGTCGGCAAGTATCCGCGACGGGGCCGAGACAATCCGCGTAGACGGGCGCTCTGATTGCTTCGAGGATTGAAAGCCCCCTGTTTCCCGTGCATTACGGGTCTCACATCCCAAACAGTGCGACCCGATGATCCGTCTCTACCATTCACCTCTGTCTCCGTTCTGCCGCAAGGTGCGCCTCGTGCTCGCCGAAAAGCGGCTGGAAGTGGAACTGGTGGAAGAGCGGTACTGGGAAAAATCGGTCGAATTCATGCGTCGCAATCCGGCGGGCAAGGTCCCGGTGCTGCGCATCGACAACCGGACCCTGACCGAAAGCGCGCCGATCTGCGAATACCTCGACGAACGCTACGGCGACCCCAAGCTGATCCCCTCGAACATCGACGCTCGGTATGAGGTGCGGCGGCTCATCGCGTGGTTCGACGACAAGTTCCACAACGAGGTCACATCGAACTTGCTCTACGAGCGGGTGAACAAGAAACTGACCGGCGCGGGCTATCCCGACAGCACGCGGATCAAGGCGGGGTCGAAGGCGATCAAGTATCACCTCGACTACATGGGCTGGCTTCTGGACCAGCGGCGCTGGCTTGCCGGGGACCACATGACGCTGGCCGATTTCGCCGCCGCCGCGCATCTGTCGTCGCTCGACTACATCTCGGACGTCGACTGGAACCGGAACGGCAACGTGCGCGAATGGTATGCCAAGATCAAATCGCGCCCGGCCTTCCGGTCGCTGCTAGCAGATCAGGTTCCCAGCTTTCCGCCGCCGCCGCATTACGCCGACCTCGACTTCTGAGACGGAACGCGGGACGGTGACCGCGCATGGGCATCTATGACACGATAAAGGAGCGGGCGCTGGCCGAAGGGTTTTCGGCCATGGGCGTGATGCGCCCTGACGCGCTCCCGGAACTCCCGGACCGGCTGGCCACCTTTGTCGACGCCGGTCGGCACGGCGACATGGGATGGATGGCCGAACGGATGAACTGGCGCGGCAATCCGGCGGCGCTTTGGCCAGAGGCGAAATCCGTCATCATGCTGGCCGAGGTCTACACGCCCGATCACGACCCGATGGAAGTCGTGGGCCAGCCCGATCGGGGCGCGATCTCGGTCTATGCCCAGAACCGCGACTACCACGACGTCGTGAAGAAACGGCTGAAACGGCTCGGTCGCTGGCTCATCGAAGAGGCCGCGCGACAGGGCGACACGGCGGAGATCAAGGTCTTTGTCGATACGGCCCCCGTGATGGAAAAGCCGCTCGCGCAGGCGGCCGGGCTCGGCTGGCAGGGCAAGCACACGAACCTTCTGTCCCGCGATCTGGGGAACTGGTTCTTCCTGGGCGCGATCTTCACGACGCTCGATTTGCCGGTGGATGAACCCGGGCGGGAAAACTGCGGCTCTTGCACCGCCTGTCTCGACGTCTGCCCGACCGACGCCTTTCCCGCGCCGTTCCAGCTGGATGCCCGGCGTTGCATTTCCTACCTGACCATCGAGCACAAGGGACCGGTGGACGAGGCGCTGCGCCCGCTTCTGGGCAACCGCATTTACGGCTGTGACGATTGCCTGGCCGTGTGCCCCTGGAACAAGTTCGCAGCGACAGCGCGCGAGGCCAGGTACGAAGCGCGCGCAGATCTCGTCGCGCCGGAGCTTGCGCAGCTCGCGGCACTGGACGACGCCGGGTTCCGGGCGCAGTTCTCGGGCTCGCCGATCAAACGGATCGGGCGGGCGCGGTTTCTGCGCAACGTCTGCTACGCCATGGGCAATTCGGGCGATCCCGGCCACCTGCCCCGGCTGGAGGCACTCGCGCTCGACCCCGATCCCGTGCTGGCCGACGCGGCAGCATGGGCCGTCCGCATGATCGACCGCGCGAGGGTTTGAACCAAGCCTCGCCTGCGGCGCAACCAACGGCCCTTTTCCCGTGCTCACCCGGCCTGCGAGGAGCACGTAGCGGTCGCCCCTTGGTCAGCTTACCGGAGCATGCATGTGGTAGGCATCGACGGCGGCGTTCACACCAAGGGCCGCCTCTTGCAGCGCATAGGGGCCGATACGGGAATACCCGACCCTATAGGTCACGCCCATCCTTTCGGCGCCCTCCGAGAAGGACACCGTGACATCGAGGCCTTTCGCGGCAAAGGCGCGACGCAAGAGGCGCTCGACCTCGGCGCGCGATACGCCGTCCGCCTGCGCTTGGGCCCAGTCCACCTGTGCCACGATGCGAACGCCCTCTGCCCCGCCCTTGTCGAAGGCGCGCAGGTTTTCCTCGGTCACGCCCAAGGGGCGAAGGTTCGGGTTCTTGGTCACGGCGAACCAGCCAAGGCTCGCCACCGTGGGCAAGACGATGAGCGCAAGCAGGCCGAGGATATAGAGGATACTGAAACGGTTCTTCATGGTGCCCTCGAAAATTCGGCCGGATCAGACCCCGGCCTCGCCCAACCTGCGCCAAAGGCCCTCAAGAACCGTCAAGATTTTCGGGCAAATTGTTCCCTACTGCGTTAACCTTCCGCCAAGCGAGAGGAACGCGCATGCAGAAGCACCGCATTTACACGATGGCCTTCGGATCGGTCTATCCGGCCTATGTCTCCAAGGCCGAACGCAAGGGGCGCACGCAGGAAGAGGTACACGAGATCATCCGCTGGCTCACGGGTTACGACGAGGCGGGCCTTGCCAAGGTGATCGAGGACAGGACGAACTTCGAGACATTCTTCGACAAGGCGCCCGCGATGAATCCCGACCGGCGGCTGATCAAGGGCGTGGTTTGCGGCATCCGCGTGGAAGAGATCGAAGATCCGTTGATGCAGGAAATCCGCTATCTGGACAAGCTCATCGACGAACTGGCCAGGGGCAAGGCGATGGAGAAAATCCTGCGCAAGCCATAAAAAACGGCGCCGCAAAGCGGCGCCGTTTCGCGAAGACCCGACGATCTTACGACCGCACCAGCGCCTCGTAGGCCGCCGCGATGTCGAGCGTGAGCTTGCCGACCTCGAAGGTATAGTCGCCGATCTGGCCCACGGGGGTCACTTCGGCCGCCGACCCGGTGAGCCAGCACTGTTCGAAACCTTCCATCTCTTCCGGCATGATATGGCGTTCGTGGACGGTGATGCCCATGTCGCGCAGCATCGCGATGACGGTCTGACGGGTCAGGCCGTTGAGGATCGCATCGGGGATCGGCGTGTGAACCTCGCCGTCCTTGACGAAGAACACGTTGGCCCCGGTCGCCTCGGCCACGTAGCCGCGATAGTCGTAGAAGAGCGCATCGGAGCAGCCTTTGGCCTCGGCCGCGTGTTTCGACATGGTGCAGATCATGTAAAGACCGGCAGCCTTCGCGGCTGTCGGGATCGTCTCCGGCGAGGGGCGTTTCCACTTGGAAATGTCGAGCTTCGCGCCCTTGGTTTTCGCGTCGCCGTAGTAGTTGCCCCATTCCCAGGCCGTCACGAACATGCGCACCGGGTTCCTGGACGACGAGACACCCATATCCTCGCCCGCGCCCCGGAAGGCGACGACGCGCACATAGGCGTTGTCCCAGCCGTTCGCCTCGAGCACCTCGTATTTCGCGGCGTTGATCTGCTCCACGGTATAGGGGATCTTCATGTCGAGCAGATCACCCGAACGCAAAAGCCGCGCCGAATGTTCGTCGCTCTTGAAGATCTTGCCGTTGTAGCAGCGCTCGCCCTCGAAGACAGAGGAGGCATAGTGCAGCGCGTGGGACAATACATGCACCTTCGCATCCCGCCAGTCGACGAGTGTGCCGTCGGCCCAGATCTTGCCATCGCGATCATCATATGCAGCCATGTGAACCTCCATCCGTCCCGGTGAGCCCCGACGACGATTTTTCCGAATGTTGCGTAGGTTGGGTCCGAACCGGACATTAAATTGCGCCAAACCTGCGACTCGCTAACATTTGGGCCTAGTAAAGTCAACAAGGCTGACGTAAATTGCCCAACGAGACATCACTTTGAAAACAAGGAGGGGCGTATGGACGACCGACGCGGACCTTCACTTCTGTTCCTTACGGACGAGCAGCTCAAAAAGGGGATCGAGGCGATGTTCTTCGCCTATCGCGGCTTTACCGCGGATCCCGACCGTAGCTCAGGACGCTGGTCGAGGACGGGCTGGTGGACAGCCGCGTGGGCAACCGGGACAAACGCGAACGGCACCTCCACCTCACCGAAAAGGGACAGGGGCTCGAAGCCGAACTGTCCGACGCCCAGCGCGCCCGGATGCGGCAGGCCTACCGCGAGGCCGGGCCGGACGCCGTGCAGGGGTTCCGCCAGGTGCTCGAAGCGATGATGGACCCGGACATGCGGCGGCATTTCTCGACGCTGAAAGAGCCAGACTGATGCCCGTCTTGCCCGACACCCCGCCCCATCTGCTGCTCGCCGTGCCACATGAAGAGACGCGCAAGCTGCTCCGCACATGGCTGTCCCGGCAGGGCTTTCTCGTGACCACGGCCCGGGATGGCGATCACGCGATGCGCCTCATGTCGGGGCTGGATTTCGACATCGCGGTTGCGGACGTGGAGGCAGGGCAGATCACCTTCGATGGGCCACAGGTCACCTTGGGCGGCACGGGCGACGCATCCGTCCCGAAACCCGTGGACGGCGCGCAGCTTACGCAGATGATCAACACGATCCTTGATCGCGCCCCGCGACCTGAGCCGGAAAAACCCAAGGATCTGCGTTTCGGACCCTTTGCCTACGACGTGGCCGCGGGCACGCTGACGCAGAACGGCGAACGAGTGAAACTGACCGCGACCGAGGTCAAGCTCATGCGCGCGCTAACCGCGACGCCCAACCACCCGATCACGCGGGCGGAACTCATGGACGAGATGGGCGAAACGGAACCGGGCAGTCGCGCGGTGGACGTGCAGATCACGCGCCTGCGCCGCAAGCTCGAGGCCGATCCCAAGATGGCCAAGTATCTGCAGACTGTGCGCGGCACGGGTTACGTGCTGATGGTGGACTGACCGAAGCGGTCAGTCCTCGTTGATATCCCTGTGAAACGTCTGGACCTGCCCTTTGCGCACGCCGAAGGCTGCCCGCAGGATGACCCACGCGGCCACTGACACAACCGCAAAGATCACCAGCGACCATGCGAGCGAAAAGCCAAGCCCCAGCGCGACGAGCACGCCAACGACCGCCGCGCCCAGTGCGAAGCCGACAAAGATAAAGCCGGGGAGAAAGAGTTCGAGGATTGCGAGGACAAGCGCCGCCGCGATCCAGACCCACCAGATGTCCCACAGCGCCATCATCCGCGCCCTTTCAGCATGCCGAAGGCGTTCTTGAAGGCATCGACCGCATCGGCGGGCAAGAGGATCGTCTGGCTGCCCTGCCCGTCACCGACCTTGGCCAGCGCCTCGACCTGTTTCAGCGCCACCTGGTACTGCGCCGCCTCCAGCCCGTTCTCGGCAATCGCGCGAGCAACGACCTCGGTCGCATAGGCCTCGGCATCCGCCTGAATGCGACGCGCTTTCGCGGTCTGCTCGGCGGCGTAAAGATCCGCATCGGCCTGAAGCTCCACCGCCCGCTTGCGCCCCTCGGCCTCTGTCACCTGCGCGCGCCGGGCCCGTTCGGCGTTAAGCTGTTGCAGCATCGCGGACCGGGTCTGTTGATCGAGGTTCACGTCGAGGATTTCGGCGCGCGTCACCTCGATCCCCCAGTTGTCGACCGCTTCCGCGACCTGTTGCTTGATCCGTGCGATCAGCTGCTGGCGGTTGGACTGCACGTCGTCGAGGTCCATCATCCCGATTTCGCTCCGCACGATCCCGGCCACCGTGGTGGCAATCGCCGCGTCGATGTCGCGGATACGGTAGACGGTCTTTTCTGGCTCCAGTATCCGGTAGAACACGCTGGTTTCGACCTGCACGAGCACGTTGTCGCGCGTGATCGCGTCCTGTGAATTGGTCGGAAGCTGGCGTTCGAGGATCGAAATCCGGTGCCGCACCCGGTCGAGGAAGGGGATGATGAAGTTGATCCCAGGCCCGAGCACCGATTGCAGGCGACCGAAGCGTTCGACCACGAATTTCTCGGATTGCGGGACGATCCGCACACCCAGGAAGATCGAGATAATGATGAAGGCCGCGATCAGGAGCAGAACGAAGTTCGACCCGATGAATTGCGCGAAAATGTCTTCGGGTTGCAAGACGCACCCTCCCTATGAAATGCCTGTCCGCTTTATAGATAGGCGGGAATTCCGCTCAACCCAAGAGCGCATCGCAGGCATCGCGCACCCGCTCGCGCAGGGGCGGCACTACATCCGGGCGAGCAAGCCAGTCGTAGGGGTCCATGAGCGCGAACCGCTGGCCCTCGTCGCCCAGAACCAGCCCCGCCTCGGCCCCCTCGGGCAGCATCGCGACAAAGGCGTGAAACACCCCGTAGCGTTTGGACCAGATCAGCGCCTCACGGCCCAGCACCAGACCCAGTTCTTCGCGCAGTTCCCGCAGCACGCAATCCTCCGGCGTCTCTCCCGGCTCCAGTGCCCCGCCGGGCAGATCCCAGAGACCGGGCCAGGGAATAAGAGGGTCATCGTCGCGCTGGATTGTCACGATCTGCGGACCGACGAAGAGAACAATCTTTGCACCGGGCAATCGCATATGGCAGTCTCACTTGTGAATCCGTGCCCGCGCCGCAACCAACAGGATACCGCGATGATCCCCCATATCACCGGACTGCACCACGTCACAGCCTTCGCCGGTCCCGCGGCAGAGAACAACGCTTTCTTCGTGGACAGGCTGGGCCTCAGGCGCGTGAAGGTCACGGTGAACTTCGACAATCCGGAGGTCTATCATCTCTATTACGGCGATGCCTATGGCACGCCCGGGACCGTGATGACCCATTTCCCCTCGCGCAAATGGAAACCCGGCCAGCGCGGCGCGGGCGAGGTGGCGGTGACCGCGTTTTCCGTGCCAAAGGGATCGCTCGACTGGTGGCAGGACCGCGTCGGCGGGACACTTGGCCATACGTTCAACGAGGCGCGGCTATATTTCAACGGGCCGGACAGCGAAACGCTGGCGCTGGTCGAGACGGACGATCCGCGTCGGGGGTGGAACGCGCTGCCCGAGGATGTGGCGATCCGGGGGTTCCACTCGGTCGCGCTCAAAGTGCGTGATCCGCTGCCGACCATCGAGCTTCTCACCGCCATGGGATTTCGCTCGATCGGGACCGAGGACCGTCGCACCCGGATGGTCATGGACGGTCCCGCCGGGGTCGTGGACGTGATCGGCGCGACGGAAGAAATCCGGGCGGAGGAAGGCGCTGGATCGGTGCATCACATCGCCTTTGCCACGCCCGACGACGACACGCAGGCCGAGGTGCGGCAAGCGGTCATCGACCATGGCCTCACCCCGACCGAGGTGCGGGATCGGGACTATTTCCATTCGATCTACTTCCGCGAACCGGGCGGAGTGCTCTTCGAGGTGGCGACCTGCGACATCGGCTTTGCTGTGGACGAACCTGCGGATGCCTTGGGCGAGGTCCTGAAACTGCCCGAACAGCACCGGCACCTGCGCCCCGACTTGCGACGCGCGCTCGCGCCGTTGCCGGGTCTGGATATGGCCGGCTAGAACGGCACCTTCGACTTGAAGCTCTGCATCACGCCCCCGTCCGGGTGGCGAAAGCGCAGCGTTTCGGCATGCAGCATCATGCGCGGGAAATCGAGCGCGGGGCCGCTCGCATAGAACGGATCGCCCAGAATGGGGTGGCCCAGTTCCAGCATATGGACCCGCAACTGATGCGACCGCCCGGTGTGGGGGGTCAGCCGCATCCGCGTCGTGCCCTCCTCACGCTTCATCACCCGCCAGTCGGTCAGCGCCGGTTTGCCGTTCTCGTGGTCCACATGTTGCAGCGGACGATTGGGCCAATCGACGATCAGCGGCAGGTCGATGGTGCCGCTGTCGCTCTCAACCTCGCCCCAGACGCGGGCCACATAGGTCTTTTTCGTCAGCCGCTTTTCGAATTGCAGTCCGAGATGGCGCTGGGCATGAGGCGCGAGCGCAAAGACCATGACGCCCGAGGTGTCGCGGTCGAGCCGATGGACGAGCAGCGCCATGGGATAGGCCGCCAGTACCCGCGCCATAAGGCAATCCGCGAGATGTTCGCCTTTCCCCGGCACGCTCAGTAATCCCGCCGGTTTATCCACGATCAGGACCTCGTGGTCCTCGTGCAGGATCACCAGCGGGTCGGTCGGCGGGTCATATTCGGTGAGCGTCGGGGTGATCGAGGTCATGCGCGGGATGTGGCAGAGGCGAGGCTTCGCTTCAAGCCTGCGCACTAACTCTTCGCCGGAAGATCACCCGCCACGAGCCGCAGCGCGAGAACCGCAAAGACCACCGCCGACACGCGGTTCATCAGCCGCCCCCTGGCGATCCGTGCCCCCGCAACACCGGCGAGCACCCCGTAGCCGGAGGTGATGGCGAAGCCCGTCACGGTGAACAAAGCGCCGAGCGTCAGCATCTGGAGCGTCACGTTCCCAGCCTCGGGCCGGGTGAATTGCGGGAGGAAGGCGAGGATGAAGAGCGCCACCTTGGGGTTGAGTGCGTTGGTCACGAAGCCCCGCGCAATCGCGCGCCGTGCCGATGCCGCGCCACGTCCGGGTTCCGGCGCAGGGGCGACCCATGTCTTCCACGCGAGATAGATCAGGTAGGCCGCACCGAGATACGTGATCGCCGCGAACAGCCTCGGTTCAGCCTCGAGAAGTGCCGACAGGCCGAAAGTGGCAAGAAGCGTGTGAAGCAACGCACCCAGTGCTACCCCCAAGGCCGCGGCAACACCTGCCTTCGGCCCGCCCGACGCCCCCGAGGCGGTGGCGAACATCACATCGGCACCGGGTGTCAGGTTCAGAACGATCCCGGCGCCCAGAAAAGCCGCCAGTGTCGCCGCGTCCAATCCAAATATCATTCGCGCGGCTCCTGCGGCTCATGATCTGGGATGGCGTAGTAGTCGCCCTTGTAGGCCGTAAAGATATGCCGGAAGGACGTGATCCCGGTATCCCCGTCCACCGCGCCCAGCGCGACGCCGATCTCGTCCGAAGTCGTCCCATCCGGGCCGATCTCCTGCCAGAAGAGGAACGATCCGCAGGTCGGGCAGAAGCCGCGCCGTGCCGTGTCGCTCGCCTGATACCAACGAACTTCGCCGGTGATCGCGATATCGGCCACGTCCACCTCGACCGAGGCCCAGACATGGCCGGACTGCTTGCGGCACTGGTTGCAATGGCAGGCACCGGGACGGCGCGCTTCGCCCCGCACGTCGAACCTGATCGCACCGCAAAGGCAGGACCCTTTCATGACAGACGCTCCTTCATCCAGTTTGCAACCTCGCGCGTCGCAGGGACGGCCTGCGGAATCGCCTTGGCGATGGATAGGAAGCCATGCACCTGCCCCTCCCACGGCGCCAGCGTGACCTCGACGCCCGCCGCGCGCAAGGCGTCGGCATAGGCGGTGCCATCGTCCCAGAGCGGATCATGCCCGCAATGAAGGATGAACGCGGGGGGCTGTCCGGCGAGATGGTCAGAGAAGAGCGGGGAAAAGCGCGGATCGGTGCGCGAATGACCTTCGGGCAGGTAGTCCGACAGGAAGCGGTCGATCCGAAGCCGCGGCAGAAGCGGCTGATCCGCCAGCGACGCCATCGAGCGCGAAGTGAGCCGCCCGTCCACCGCCGGGTATAGCATCACCTGCGCCGCGGGAAGCGGATCGCCCGCCGCCACGAGATCGCTCATCAGGACCGCAGTCAGATTTCCCCCGGCGCTGTCGCCGCCGACCACAAGCCGCGCGGGATCGACCTCGATCCCGGCCTCTCTCGCCACGAGCGCGCGGTAGAGCGCGAGAATGTCATCCGGTGCTGCCGGGAATTTCCGTTCCGGGGCAAGCGGGTAGTCATAGGACAACACGCGAAACCCCGACATCTCGCACAGCCGCCCGCAGAGCCCGTCATGGCTCGCGATGCTGCCCTGTATCCAGCCGCCGCCGTGCAGGAACAGCAGGAGCGGCACATCCTCGACCGCTCCCTGCGCACGATACAGCCGCGCCGTGCGCCCAGTCGGCATCACCATGTCCCGCGTGGTGACCGTGGTCGGGCGCGGCACGTCGAAGCGGGCCGTCAGCTGTTCGAGCTGCGCCCGGCTTTCTGCCACCGAGAGCATGACATTGGGATCACGCACGAGCTGGACGAGGTCACTCGCCGCCTGCGCGCTCACGTCGATCTGCCGCCCGTCCACCACCGCGCGCCGGATAAAGGGCGCGGCTAGTCCCTCGGGCATCAGAACCTTGGCAAGCCCCCAGAGCGTTTGAATTTTCGACATGATCCCCCCTGACGCTGGCACCTGCCCATCATGCGCCTCGCGCGCGGGCGTTCAATGGCGGTGCCGGGTAACGCTGGGTCATCCCCGGGCAAAGACCTCGTCCAGCAGCGCGCCCAGTGCCTCGGCATCCTCGGCAGTGAATGCGTCGGGCTGGTCGCTGTCGATGTCGAAGACCCCGATGACCTCGCCCGCCGCGTTTCGCACCGGCAGCACCAGCTCGCTCCGGGTCGAGGCCGCGCAGGCGATGTGGCCGGGAAAGGCCTCGACATCCGGCACGAGCTGCACCTCGCCGGTCCGCGCCGCCGCCCCACAGACGCCCCTGTCAAAGGGGATCGTGAGGCAGCCGTGCCCGCCTTGATAGGGCCCGATCTTGAGCATCCCGGGCGCCGTCACGCGGTAGAATCCGGTCCAGTCGAAGCGATCGTCGAAATGATGGACCTCGCAGGCGACCGTGGCCATCAGGGCGACGGCGTCGGTTTCACCCTCGGTAAGCGCGAGGATACGTTGTCGGAGTTCCAGGTAGTCCATGTCGGCTCTCGCGTATTCTTTGAAAAGAGGACAGATCAGGGGCGTTCGATCGCGATGGCCGTGCCCTCGCCCCCGCCGATGCAGATCGCCGCGACCCCGCGTTTGAGCCCGCGTTTTTCCAGCGCATTGAGCAGCGTCACCATGATCCGCGCGCCGGAGGCCCCGATGGGGTGGCCCAGCGCGCAGGCGCCACCGTTCACGTTCACGATCTCGCGCGAGAGGCCCATTTCCTGCATGAAGGCCATGGGGACGACCGCAAAGGCCTCGTTCACCTCCCACAGGTCCACGTCCGCCTTGTCCCAGCCAAGACGCGCGAGCAGCTTCCGCGCGGCGGGCACGGGGGCAGTGGGGAAGAGGGCCGGGGCCTGCGCATGCGACGCATGGCCCAGCACCCGCGCGCGGATGTTGAGACCGGCTTTCACGGCAGCCGTTTCCGACGCCATAAGAAGCGCCGCCGCCCCGTCAGAGATGGACGAGGCATTGGCGGCGGTCACGGTGCCATCCTTGCGAAAGGCGGGCTTTAGCTGAGGGATCTTGTCGGGCCGGGCGCTGGCGGGTTGCTCGTCGGAAATGACCACCGTTTCGCCCTTGCGCGAGGCCACCGTCACCGGCGCGATCTCGCCCTCGAAAGCGCCAGAGGACTGCGCCTCGAGCGCGCGGGACAGGGACGCGAGCGCATAGTCGTCCTGCGCCTCGCGGGTGAACTGGAACGCCTCGGCGCAGTCTTCGGCGAAGGTGCCCATCAGACGGCCCTTGTCATAGGCATCCTCGAGGCCATCGAGGAACATGTGGTCGATCACCTGACCATGCCCGATCCGCGCTCCCCCGCGCATCTTCGGCAGCAGGTAAGGCGCGTTCGTCATGCTCTCCATCCCGCCCGCGATCATCACGCCGGTCTGGCCCAACGCAATCTGATCATGGGCGATCATCGCGGCCTTCATCCCCGACCCGCACATCTTGTTCAGCGTGGTCGCAGGCACCTCTTCGCCCAGACCGGCGGCGAAACCGGCCTGCCGCGCTGGCGCTTGCCCTTGGCCGGCGGGGAGGACGCAGCCCATCAGGACCTCTTCGACCTGCGCGGGCGTCGCGCCCGCGTCCACCAGCGCCGCCGCGATCGCCGCGCCGCCAAGCTCGCTCGCGGTCATGTCAGCAAAGACACCCTGAAAGCCCCCCATCGCGGTGCGCGACGCCCCGGTGATCACAACTTTTTCCATTTCATCCTCCCGAATGGCCTGTGCCGGTTACGGGTTGGTAACGAAACCGGGCCTAAGGTCGGGGTCATCAAACCGCCCGCACAGGAGAATGGCAATGGACCTGAAGCAATCGGACCATGGCGATACCCGGATCATCACGGTCAGCGAACCACGGATCGACGCTGCCGTTGCCATCCAGTTCAAGGACCAGATGCGGGAATTGATCGCGGCCGGGCCGGACCGCGTGATCCTCGATCTGTCCAGGGTCGGCTTCATCGACAGCTCGGGCCTGGGCGCCATCGTCGCCTCGATGAAACAGGCGACGGGACCACAGCGCCTGGAACTCGCCGGTCTCACGCGCAACGTCCAGAAGGTGTTTGCCCTGACCCGGATGGACCGGGTCTTCACGATCCATCCCGATGTCTCTTCGATCACGGGGGGGCTTGCGGATGCGGGCTGAACACGTCGCATTCATGGGCCGGGCGAAGGACAGGTCATTCCGAGGGCCCTTGGGCGGCGGCGGGCTGCATGTGTTGTTCCCGGCCACCCAGACATCGGTCCGGCGCGCCCTGTCCACGGCCATGTCCGCGCTGCGCGGGTTCGGCGTCGATGACGACACGCGCGCGACGGCGGAGATCGTTCTGGCCGAGGCGCTGAACAACGTGGTCGAACACGCCTACGAGGATCGCGGGCACGGGATCATCGAACTCGAGGCCTGGCGAGATGGCCGGATCCTGCGGTTTCGCCTGCGCGACGATGGCCTGCCGATGCCGGGGAACGTGATCCCAGAAAGATTGCCTTCCGATATCCTCATCGGCACCGCGGACCTGCCCGAGGGCGGGTTCGGCTGGTCGCTCATCCGCGACCTGACGGTGGATCTGGCCTACCACCGCGACGGCACGCGCAACGAATTGTGCTTTGGCCTGTCCATGTCGCCGGTCTGACGCGAGCCGGGGGCACGCTATGTCCCCTTCCGACGGCCGTGCCACCGAAAGGCAGCGTGAACCGATGCCACGCCCAGCTAAGGTGCACCGCAGCCCGTCGGGACACTTCGGACAACCCCGCCCAAGAGACTTGATTCGTCGGGACATGCCGGTCCCGATTAAGGCGCACGCTCCGAACGCCCGCCGGACCCTGACACAGCCGGCAGGACCGGCAAGCAACGCCTCTCTCATATCGCTTTGAAAATAAGGCTTATTCCGTTAACCAATAAACCCCCAAATGCCCACAAAACGCCCGATTGGTTCCCAATCGCAGACAGAAACCGGATGCATACCGATACTCGTAGCTGCAATGGCTTCCCTCGGTGCCGGGCGTAACAGCCCCCACCCAGTGTCCGGCACCGAGGTTCTTATTCCCGACAGACATGCAAGCGACCACGCCAAGGACCCGGCCTCGGGGCCCGGTGGCCACGGTGGTTCTCAGTTCAACTGGAAGTGCAACGGGTAATGCCCGTTCTCGAAATCCCCGAACAGATCGTCCAGGTCCGGGTGATCCACCGGCTCGCCCGACATATCCTCGACAAGATTCTGTTCCGACACGTAAGCCACGTAGTAGCTTTGGTCGTTCTCGGCCAACAGGTGATAGAACGGCTGATCTTTCGCAGGGCGCGCTTCTTCGGGAATGGACTGATACCATTCCTCGGTGTTCGAAAACGCCGGATCGACGTCAAAGATCACACCACGGAACGGATGCTTCCGATGGCGCACAACCTGACCGAGATGATACTTCGCGTGTGTCTTCAGCATAGCGTAACAGTCCCCACCCCATTAGTAGGGGAAACCAAGGGGGCCTGTCCATCCGAACGGGCGACAATCGAAGGAAACAATCTGTGGACCTCGTCCTGACAGTGATCGAAGTGGTCGCGCCGGTGTTCCTGCTGGCCGCCATCGGCTTCGGCTGGGTGCGGCTCGGGCAGGAATACCGAATCGAGTTTGTCACCAAGCTCGCCATGACCCTTGGCGTGCCCGCGCTGATCTTCGTCGCGCTGATGGAGACCGAGATCGAGCCTGCCGCGCTGACCTCGGTCTCACTCGCCGCCTTTTTCGCCTATCTCGGGCTATCCGTCGTCTTCTGGCTGGTGCTGCGCGTCATGGGGCTGGACATGCGGACCTATCTCGCGCCGCTCATCTTCGGAAACACCGGGAACCTGGGCCTGCCGCTCTGCCTCTTCGCCTTTGG
Source organism: Maritimibacter sp. REDSEA-S28_B5 (assembly GCA_001626765.1). Taxonomy (GTDB): domain Bacteria; phylum Pseudomonadota; class Alphaproteobacteria; order Rhodobacterales; family Rhodobacteraceae; genus Maritimibacter. The sequence goes on along the minus strand of LUOO01000021.1, from coordinate 116,421 downwards.
CGAGGCCGGGTTCGCATATGCAGTCGTGGTCTTTGCCGTCATGGCGATCCTCAATTTCACCTTCGGCCTCTGGCTCGTGTCTGGCGGCGCCTCGGTCCTGCGCATCGCGAAGGAGCCGCTGGTGCTCGCCACCCTTCTGGGCGCGCTGTTTCTGATCATGGATTGGGAAACGCCCACTTTCCTCACCAATGCCCTGCGCCTTGTCGGGCAATTGGCGATCCCGCTCATGCTGATCACGCTGGGCGTCGCGATCTCGCGCCTCACGCCCAAGGGTCTGGGCCGCGCCGTCGCGCTGTCGCTGGTCAAGGTCGTGGCCGCCGTCGGCGTGGGCTGGGTCACCGCAAGCCTCTTTGCCCTGCCGCCGGTCGCCTTTGCCGTTCTGGTGGTCGAGGTGGCGACGCCGGTCGCCGTCACCTCCTACCTTCTGGCCGAGAAATACGGCGCGGATTCCGAAAGCGTCGCGGGGCTCGTCGTCACCTCTACCCTCATGTCGGTCGGTGCCCTTCCGCTGATTTTGGCGCTCTTCATCTGACCTCACGATCCCGGCATTTCCAATTCCGCCCAAATCCGCTAGAGTGGCAAAAAAAGAAAAAACACATAGCGAGAGGCAGATGAGCAGAATTCTCCTCGCATTCCTGATGTTGGCCGCGTTGGTGTCGTGCGGTCGCAACTACTCTGCGCCGCAGGATCTGGACAACGCCTGTTCGATCGTCAGCGAGCGCCCCAAATACCTTCGCGCCATGCAGGCGACGGAGCGCAAATGGGGTGTCCCCGTGCCGGTGCAGATGGCGATCATCTATCAGGAATCGAAATTCATCGGTAACAACCGAACCCCCATGAAATACGTTCTGGGCGTTATTCCCATGGGCCGGCAAAGCTCGGCCTATGGTTACGCCCAGGCGCTGGATGGCACATGGTCCGAGTATCAGGATCAGGAAGGCGGGCGTGGCAAGAAGCGGGACAAGATCCAGCACGCGACCGATTTCATGGGCTGGTATATGACCCAGACGACCAAGGAAACCGGCGTGCCGGTGACCGATGCCAAGAACCAGTATCTGGCCTATCACGAGGGTCGGGCGGGCTATAACCGGGGCAGCCACAACAGCAAGGCGTGGCTTCTGACGGTGTCGGACCAGGTGGCGGCGCGCGCCGTGACCTACGACATGCAGCTTCGGTCCTGCGGGAAACGCTAATTCTGGCGGGCTAGATCTGACGGCCCTGAAGCAACTTGGGCAGGTCGCCGGTCAACCCGGCGGCCTCGCGGATGAAGCTGCGGCGCAGGGTCGGCATGGCGTTGATCGCGCCCAGGGCTAGGTCGCGTCCAAGCCGCAGGAAAGGGTTGTCGTTCGAGAACACGCGGTTCGCGATTTCGGTCGCGGCGACCATCTGCGTCACGTCGAAGCGCCGCCATTGCTGGTAGCGTTCGAGCACGTCGAAGCGACCGATATCCTCGCCGCGGCGGCGGGCAAGCGTCAAAACCTCGGCCAGCGCCGCTACGTCCTTCAGCCCCGCGTTCAGCCCCTGTCCGGCAATCGGGTGCATCCCGTGCGCGGCATCGCCCACGAGCGCGACGCGCTCCGCGATGAAGCGTTCGGCGACAGTCAGGTTCAGCGGATAGGTAAAGCGTTCACCTGCAAGAGAAATCTCGCCCAGAAAGTCCCCGAACCTAGGGCGCAGGTGGTCGAGATACTCGGCATCCGGCAGCGCATGAACCCGCGCCGCTTCGGTGGCCGTTTCGGTCCAGACGATGGACGACTGGTGGCCTTCCGGACCTTTGGGCAACGGCAGGATCGCGAGCGGTCCGGGCGGCAGGAAAAACTGATGGGCGGTGCCGTGATGCGGTAGCTCGTGCGAAATGGCGCAGACCAGCGCGGTCTGGCCGTAGTCGTGGCCCCACCGTTTGATCCCGGCGCGCGCGCAGGTGCCCGACCGCCGCCCGTCACAGCCGACGATCAAGGCCGCCCGGATCGTGTCGCCCGTGTCCAGTGTGACGGTGGCGCCCGCCGGGCCTACCTCTTGCGCGACGACCTTGGTCTCGGACAGCAGCGTCACACGCGGATGCGCAGAGACAGCCCCGGCCAGCGCGCGGGACAGGAACCGGTCCTCGACCATGTAGCCCATCGGGCCTTCGTCGATCTCGGCATGATCGAACTCGAGCACGAAGGGACCGACGCCCTGCCCCGGCTTGCCATCGGAAATCTTGATCTCGCGCAGCGGTTCGGCGTGATCGGCGACCGAGGCCCAGACGCCGATCGCCCGGAGCAGCCGTTGCGAGGCGTGCGCCAGCGCATAGCCGCGCCCGTCGAACGCCTCTTCGCCCCGCGCGCCGGCGGGCAGCGCGTCGATCAGGGTCACGGCAAAGCCCGCGTCGCCCAAGGCGAGGGCCAGCGCGGGGCCGTTCAGGCCGCCGCCCACGATGACGATATCGGTGTCCTGTATCATGGCTCATAAATGGGCTGTCGCGGCGGGATTGTCCATGCAGAGCCGGGCGGTTAGCGTTGCGACAAATTGGAGGGTCAGATGGACGACAGGTGGAAAAGCGCGGGCGACATCGGGCGGGGCATCGCGGCGGGCGCGATCGACCCGGTGGCGCTGACCGAAAGCTATCTCGACGCCATCGACACCCATGAGCACGGTCCCCGAATCTATGCGCGCGCCACGCGGGACCGGGCGCTGACCGAGGCGAAGGCGGCGGCGGAGCGGGCGAAATCCGGGCAACGACTTGGGCCGCTCGACGGGGTGCCGGTGAGCTGGAAGGACCTCTTCGACACGGCGGGGGTCGATACAGCAGCAGGTTCCGCGCTCCTCGCGGGCCGGGTGCCGGATACGGACGCCGAAGTCCTGAGAACCGCGACGTTTCAGGGGCTTGTCTGCCTCGGGAAGACGCATATGAGCGAGCTGGCCTTCTCCGGTCTCGGCCTCAACCCCGTGACCGCAACGCCGCCCAACGTCCATGACGCGGGCAATGCGCCCGGCGGATCGTCGTCGGGCGCGGCCACCTCGGTCGCCTTCGGCCTCGCCGCTGCCGGGATCGGGTCGGACACCGGCGGTTCGGTGCGGGTGCCGTCGGCGTGGAACGACCTCGTGGGGCTCAAGACCACCTCGGGCCGCCTGTCGCTCGCGGGTGTCGTGCCACTCGCCGCGCGGTTCGACACGGTCGGCCCGCTGTGTCGGACGGTCGAGGACGCCGCGCTCCTTCTCGCCGCGCTCGAGGGCAAGAAGCCCGTCGATCTGACCGAGCCCAGCCTGACCGGCACCCGCCTGCTCGTCCTCACAAACGCGCTCGAAGGGTGCCGCGACCTGCCCCGCGATGCGTTCGAAAGCGCGGTGGGGCGGCTGATGGACAATGGCGCGACCATCGAACGTGCCGCCATGCCCATGATGGACGAGGCGCAGGCGCTCTCCCCCATCCTTTTCGCGGCCGAGGCCTATGGCACATGGCGCGACACAATCGAGGCGAACCCCGAGGTCATGTTCCCCCCGGTCCTCGAGCGTTTCCGGGGCGGCAAGGCGTTTTCCGGCCCGGACTACGTGGCCGCGTGGCTCACACTCGGCCGTATCCGTGCCCAGTTCGCGCGCGCGGTCGCGGGGTATGACGCCGTTATCCTGCCGACCACGCCCAACACGCCACCGAACGTCGAGCGGCTCATGTCGGACAGCGAGTACTACGTGACCGAGAACCTGCTGACCTTGCACAACACCCGTTTCGGCAACCTGTCGGGCGGTTGTGCGCTGACGCTTCCCACCGGCGTTCCCGGCGCGGGGATCAGCTTCATGGCTCCGGCGATGGGCGAAGAGCGGCTCCTCCGGCTCGGTGCAGCGGCTGAAAGCGCGCTCCGCTAGGGCCGCGAGGGTCCCACGCCTAGGGGCGCCAGACAAAAAAGCCACAATAGACGCCGTTTAACCCCGTGGAATCCGGCGTTTTTCTGGACCGGGCCACACATTCCCGTTATCCTGAACCAAATCGGGGCGTCAACGATCCCGAACTTGAGGCACTGCGAGCAATGACGACGTTCCCTGAGCGATTCCAAGGTCTGCCCGAATACGCGTTCCCGCGTCTTCGGTCCTTGCTTGACGCCCATACGCCGGGCGGGCCCGTGGTGCATCTCACCATCGGGGAGCCAAAGCATGACTTCCCTGATTTCGTTGGGAAAATCATCGCGGACAGCGTCGCGGGCTTCGGGAAATACCCGCCCAACGACGGCACGCCCGAGCTAAGCGCCGCGATCACCGACTGGCTCCACCGGCGCTATCGCCTCACGGTCGATCCCGACACGCAGGTCATGCCGCTCAACGGCACCCGCGAAGGACTGTTCAACGCCGCCGTGGCGCTCTGTCCCGAGGATGTGCGCGGCAAGAAGCCAGTCGTTCTGATCCCGAACCCCTTCTATCAGGTCTACGCTGTAGCCAGCGTCACCGTGGGCGCCGAGCCGGTGTTCGTGCCCGCGACCCGCGAGACCGGGTTCCTGCCGGACTACGCGAGCCTGCCGCCGGAAGTGTTGACCCGCACCGCCATCGCCTATGTCTGTTCGCCCGCGAACCCGCAGGGCGCGGTGGCCGACCGGGATTACTGGGCGAACCTCATCGCGCTGGCCGAGAAATACGATTTCCGCATCTTCGCGGACGAGTGCTACTCCGAGATCTACCGCGACGCGCCGCCCCCCGGCGCGATGGAAGTCGCGGTCGAGGGCGGCGCGGACCCCGAGCGCGTGGTGATCTTTCATTCGCTGTCGAAGCGGTCGAACCTACCGGGCCTCAGGTCGGGCTTTGTCGCCTCCGGTCCCGCCAACATGGCCGCGATCAAGCAGCTGCGCGCCTATGCCGGTGCGCCCTTGCCGCTCCCCATCCAGAACGCCTCGGCGGCGGTCTGGGCCGAAGAGCAGCATGTGACCGTGTCGCGCCAGCTCTATCAGGACAAATACGCCATCGCGGACGAGGTCTTTGCCGATTTCCCCGGCTACCTGCCGCCCGAGGCGGGGTTTTTCCTGTGGCTTCCGGTCGACGACGGCGAGGCCGCCGCAATGAAGCTCTGGACCGAGACCGGCATCCGCGTGCTGCCCGGCGCGTATCTCGCGCGGGATGTGGACGGGGACAATCCCGGCAGAAATTACATAAGAGTGGCGCTTGTCGCCCCGAAAGAAGAGACGCAGCGCGTGCTGACCCAGCTCCGCGACTGCCTCCAACACTGAGGACGAGGTGAACGATGGCATACCAGCTTAGGGAACGGGACCCGATCTTTGACAGCGCGACGCAGATGATGATCGAGCGACGCGGGAAGGAGCTGATCGGGATCGGCCTTGTCGTCATCGCCGCCGCCATCGCGCTGATGATGGGCACCTATTCGCCCGAGGACCCCGGCTGGATGTCCGCCACCGAAGGCCCGGCGCAGAATGCGCTCGGCACGCTGGGCGCAACGCTCGCGGCGCCGCTCGCGATCATTCTGGGGAACGGGGCATGGGGCTTTGCCGCGGTCTTTGCGATCTGGGGCGGGCGCTATATCCTGCATCGGGGCGATGACCGGGTGATGAGCCGGGCGATCTTTGCGCCCATCGCCGTGGCGCTGGCGAGCGTCTATGCCGCGACGCTGGTGCCGCCGGCCAACTGGACCCATACCTTCGGTCTGGGCGGGCTGTTCGGCGACACGGTTCTGGGTGCCGTGCTGAATGTTGTGCCGGGGTCGGCGGGCTTCGGACTCAAGATGATAGCGGTGCTCCTGTTCCTCGCCACGCTCGCCGTCGGGGCCTTTGCCACAGGCTTTACCCGCGATGAACTCGCGCGCATCGGGCGCTTCCTGCTCGTGGGTGTTGTGATGACCTACGTGCAGATCGTGGCGCTCGTTCGGATTGGCGCGCGCGGTGCCGCCTCGGGGGCCAAGGTCGGTTTCCGTGGCGCGGCGCAGGGGGCCGCTGGGATGGCGCAGGGCGTCAAGGAACGCCAAGCCGCGCGGCGCGAGGACAAGACCGCCTGGTCGCAGCAGGCGGAACTTCCCTTGCAGCATCCGCAGGGCCATTACGACGAGCCGATGATCGACGACGACGATCGCTTCGACGCACCCCCGCCGCTTCAGGCCAGCCGCGTGATCCGGGCCGAACCGCCGATGGAACGTCCGACACAACGCGCCCCGCAGCCGCAAGTGGCCCGCGTGGCACAGCCGGTCCAGCAGGACCAACTGCATCGCCCCGCGCCGCAGCCGGTCCCGGTCCCGCCCGCGGCCCCCGCTCCCGTTCGCGCCGCGCAGCCTCAGCCGCAGCCGGCACCGCGCACCGGCCTCCTTGCCCGGATGCCGGGTCTGATGAAGCGGCAGCACGACCCCCAGCCCGAGTTGATCGACAACACCTTCCACGGCGATGTCGCGGATGACGAGGGGAACCCCGACCGGATCTCGGCCAAGATCGCGACGGCGATGAAATCCCGCGCGGCCAAGCTGGGCGGCACCACCTATGCGCCCGCCGAGGAACCTTCGACCACTTCGCAGATGATCGCCCACGCCGCTGCGCGTGCGCGCGACCAGCGCCGCGCCGGGGTCGAGCGCATGGCGCAGAGCTTCCGGTCGCCGCAGATGCGGGCCGAGCCGCCGCTCACGCTGGGGGCCGCCCAAGGGGTCGATGCGCCGATGTTCCAACACCGGGCCGACGCAGAACTGCCGCAGGAACTGGACGAAGACCCCAACATCTTTGCCCGGATTGACGGGGACGCGGGCTACGACGAGACCCACGTGGACTACCAGCTCGAACCGCAGATGCGCGCGTCCATGGCGGCCCCTGCCATGCACCCGGAAAGCCAGCCCACCGCGCAGGACTACATGCCCGAGATGGAGCCGGACTACGGCTACGACGACTGGCACGGCGGTATTGAGCCGGACTACGGCTCTGCCCCGTTCGACGATGCGCCGCAGGCGGTGCAGGCCTATGACGAACCCGCCTATGACGAACAATCGTACGAGGCCGAAGCCTATGACGCGGCGCCCTCTGCCTATGTCCCGGCACAGGTGACGCCCGAGGCGAAGAAGGTGGTTCAGCACCCGCCTAAGAAACCACAGAAACTGTCCACCCGCGCGATTGCCGAGGCGCAGCCGTCGCTCGCCTTCGACGACAGCATGGCGGATTACGAACTGCCGCCGCTCAACCTTCTGACCAATCCGGCGATCATCGAACGGCACCACCTGTCGGACGAGGCGCTCGAGGAAAACGCGCGGATGCTCGAGAATGTGCTGGACGACTACGGCGTCAAGGGCGAGATCGTGAGCGTCCGTCCCGGCCCCGTGGTCACGATGTATGAACTCGAACCCGCGCCGGGCCTCAAGGCCAGTCGCGTCATCGGCCTGGCCGACGACATCGCGCGGTCGATGTCGGCGCTGTCGGCCCGCGTGTCCACCGTTCCGGGCCGCAGCGTGATCGGGATCGAACTGCCGAACGCGAACCGCGAAAAGGTCGTGCTGCGCGAAATCCTCGCTGCCCGTGACTTTGGCGATGCGAACATGAAACTTCCCTTGGCCCTGGGCAAGGACATCGGCGGCGATCCCATCGTCGCGAACCTTGCCAAGATGCCCCACCTTCTGATCGCCGGGACCACGGGGTCGGGGAAATCGGTGGCGATCAACACGATGATCCTGTCGCTTCTCTACCGCCTCACGCCGGAAGAGTGCCGCCTGATCATGATCGACCCCAAGATGCTGGAACTGTCCGTCTATGACGGCATCCCGCACCTTCTGTCCCCCGTCGTGACCGACCCGAAAAAGGCCGTCGTCGCGCTCAAGTGGACCGTGGGCGAGATGGAGGAACGCTACCGCAAGATGTCCAAGATGGGCGTGCGCAACATCGACGGCTACAACAGCCGCGTGGCCGATGCGCAGTCGCGGGGCGAGATGTTCAGCCGGACCGTGCAGACGGGGTTCGACGAGGACACCGGCGAGCCGATCTTCGAGACCGAGGAATTCGCGCCCGAGAAATTGCCCTATATCGTCGTCATCGTGGACGAGATGGCCGACCTCATGATGGTCGCGGGCAAGGAGATCGAGGCCTGTATTCAGCGTCTGGCACAGATGGCGCGGGCCTCGGGCATTCACATCATCATGGCCACGCAGCGTCCGTCGGTCGATGTCATCACCGGCACGATCAAGGCGAACTTCCCCACCCGAATCTCGTTCCAGGTGACGTCCAAGGTCGACAGCCGGACGATCCTTGGCGAACAGGGGGCCGAGCAGCTTCTGGGTATGGGCGACATGCTTTACATGGCCGGCGGCGCACGGATCACCCGTGTGCACGGACCCTTCGTGTCGGATGAGGAGGTCGAGGAAATCGTCTCCTACCTCAAGAGCTACGGCCCCCCCACCTATGTCGGCGGCGTGGTCGAAGGCGTGGACGAAGAGAAAGCCGACGACATCGACGCGGTGCTCGGGCTCAACACAGGTGGCAACACGGGTGGCGAGGATGCGCTTTACGATCAGGCCGTGGCCATCGTGATCAAGGACCGCAAATGCTCGACCTCCTACATCCAGCGCAAACTGGGCATCGGCTATAACAAGGCCGCACGTCTGGTGGAGCAGATGGAAGAACAGGGCCTCGTGTCGCCCGCCAACCACGTGGGCAAGCGCGAAATCCTGGTGCCCGAACAGCAGTAGTCCCGCGGGACGGGGAACAAACCCGCGTTCCCGGCGCGTTACAAACCCGGCCTGTTATCGCATGACAGGCCGGGTTTTGCTTATTTGGACCTGACGGGATGGAACCCCGGAGAATCGGACCTAGATACATCGCATGAACAGACGCCAGTTTACCCTTGCCCTGCCCGCCGTTGCCGCAGCCCTCGCCGCGACAAGCCTGCCTGCCATGGCGCAGCAGCTTCCGCTCAACGACCTGTCGCGCTACCTCAACAGCATCACGACTGCCTCGGCCGAGTTTACCCAGATCAACGCCGATGGTTCGATTTCGACCGGGACGATCCTGATCAAGCGGCCGGGTCGCGCGCGGTTCGAATATGCCGCGCCGGACCGCACGCTGGTGCTGGCATCGGCAGGTCAGCTCGCGATCTTCGACGCAAAGTCGAACACGGGGCCCGAGCAGTATCCGCTGGCGCGCACGCCCTTGAACCTGATCCTCGCACAGAACGTGGACCTTGCCCGCAACGGCATGGTCATTGCGCATCGCTTTGACGGGACCGCGACCATCGTGACGGCGCAGGACCCGGAGCATCCGGAATACGGGAACATCCAGCTCATGTTCACGGCGAACCCGATCCAGTTGCGCCAGTGGGTCATCACCGATGACACCGGGGCGCAGACGACGACCGTGCTGGGCGAGTTGCGTCAGGGCGGCAACCTGCCCGACCGGCAGTTTTCCATCGGGGTCGAAAAGGACCGCCGCAACCTCTGACGCGCGTCAGTCGTCGAGCTTGCGCGCCTCGTCCACGAGCATCACCGGGATGCCCGCCTTGATCGGAAAGGCGAGATGCGCGGATTTCGAAATCAGCTCCTGCCGCTCGGGGTCATACTCGAGCGGCCGTTGGGTGAGAGGACAGACCAGCGCCTCGAGCATGTGACGGTCGAACAGCACCTCGGTCATTGCAGCCTCCTCATTGAAGAGCGGCCCCGCCACCGCCCGAGGCCAGCGCGAATTCCATCAGCGTGACCAGCGTTTCGCGCCGCGTGTCCAGCGTCGGCGCCTCGAGAAGCGCCTGCTTGTCCTCGGGATCGAAGGGGCAGAGCATCGACAGCGAGTTGATGAGAAGTTCATCCTCCGCTTCCTTGAGGCTGCCCCAGTCGGTGCGCAGGTCGGCCACGTCGAAATAGCGCGCGAGCAGGTCGAGAAAGGCGTGGCGATTCATCGCCGGGTCGTGTTCAGCCCTGCCAAGGTCACGCTCGAAGCTGTCCCAGTTCGGCCGCGCGCGGCGATAGGGGGTGAAGCCCTCGATCTCCTGCACGATGCGGAACCGGCTCACGCCGGTCAGCTGGATCATGTAGCGATTGTCGTCGGTTTCGGTAAAGGACGTGATCCGCCCGGCACAGCCGATCTGGTGCAGCCGCTGCCCGGAATCCTCGGCGGGCTGGATCATCCCGATCAACCTCTGTTCGGACTTCAGGGCGTCGTCGAACATCGTGAGGTAACGCGGCTCGAAGATATTTAGCGGCAACCGCCCGCGCGGGAGCACGATGGCCCCCGGCAGGGGAAACAGCGGCAGGGTCTCGGGCAGATCCTTGAGCTTGATCATACGAGGATCAGAGATGACAACTTGCGGCGCCCGGTGAGCGCGATGGGGTCATTGGGCTTCAACGCCTCGAAGATGGTGAAGAGCTGCGCCTTGGCAGCGCCCTCGTTCCATTCGCGGTCCCGCTTGAAAAGCTCGAGCAACTGGTCCACCGCGCCCTGCGTGTCGCCAGAAGCAAGCAGCGCCTGGGCGAGGTCATATCGCGCTTGGTGATTGGCCGGGTCCGCCTCGACCTCTGCACGCAGATCATCGACGGGGCCAGCGTTCGCCGCCTGACGGGCCAGCGCGATTTGAGCGTGGACCGCCTCGATCGCCGGGTCTTTCGACACCTCGACAGGCGCGCCGTTCAGAACCGCCTCGGCCCCGTCGATATCGTCCTTGGCAAGATAGCATTGTGCGAGGCCGGCGTAGGCCGCCGCGCGTTTGTCATCCTCTTCGAGGATCGCGGCATAGGTCTGCGCAGCGTCATCCACGGCACCGGCGGCGAGCATTTCTTCGGCCGCCGCGATCGCCTCTTCCAGCCCATCGGTTTCGCCGGAATCTGCTAGTTTCGCGACGAACTCCTTGATCTGTGAGGGCGGGATCGCGCCCTGGAACCCGTCCACGGGCTGACCGTCGACAAAGGCATAGACGGTCGGGATCGACTGCACCCGCATCTGCGCCGCGATCTGCTGGTTCTCGTCCACGTTGACCTTGACCATCTTTATGCGCCCGCCCATGGCGTTCACGGCCTCTTCCAGCGCCGGACCCAGCGTCTTGCACGGCCCGCACCACGGCGCCCAGAAGTCGACAATCACCGGCACCTCTTTCGAGGCATCGACGACGTCCTCCATGAACGTCATTTCGCTGATTTCCTTGACATGCGCGCCGTGATCGGCGGCTTTCGGTTGTCCCAGTTCAAGCATTTCCGTCATCCTTATCCGTTGCCCCCAATATGGGCGCTTGGTCCTTGGCCGCCAACCCCGGCAACGTGTCGCGCCTTACAGATCGAAGCTCGCGAAGACCGGCACGTGATCCGACGGTTTTTCCCAACCCCGTAGTGGCCGCAGGATTTTCGACGAATGGCCCGCGCTCGCAATGTCGGGCGTCGCCCAGACGTGGTCGAGCCTGCGCCCCTTGTCGGCCGCGTCCCAATCCGGGCTGCGATAGGACCACCAGCTGTAAAGATTACCCTCGGGGATGTCCTGCCGGGTGATGTCGACCCATTTGCCCGCGTCCTGCACTTGGGCCAGCGCCTCGACCTCGATGGGCGTGTGGCTCACCACCTTGAGAAGTTTCTTGTGGTCCCAGACGTCGTCCTCACGGGGCGCGATGTTGAGATCGCCGACGAGGATGGATTTCTCGGGCGCCTCTTCATGGAACCAGTCGCGCATCTCGGCGAGATAATCGAGCTTCTGCCCGAATTTCTCGTTCTTCTCCCGATCCGGCTCGTCGCCGCCCCCCGGGACGTAGAAGTTATGCACGGTGACGCCGTTCTCGAGGGTCGCTGCGACGTGACGCGCATGGCCCAGTTTCGCGAAATCCCGGTCGCCCGCATCGACGATCGGGATCTTCGACAGAATCGCCACGCCGTTGTAGCCCTTTTGCCCCCGGGCGACCAAATGGGTGTAGCCACGGGCGGCGAACACATCGAGCGGGATCTTGTCCACCGGGCTCTTGCACTCCTGCAGACACAGGACATCCGGCGCTTCTTCCGCCAGAAGACGCGAGACGAGATCGGCGCGCAGGCGCACCGAATTGATGTTCCAGGTGGCGAGGGTAAAGGGCATGGGCGTCTCCGTTCTTTCTGCTCGCGCGGACCCTATCATGTGACGGCCCGATGGCCAGTGGCAGGCGCCGGGTTCGGCGGCGGGTCGCCCCGCCCGCCCGCGCAAGGGCCGCGTGAACACAAGGTGGAACATGAGACTGCCAGTCCGCGTTACGACCGCATCGCCTAATTATGAGGCGGAAATGTAACTTTGCTTCAGAGAGGGAGACCATGAAGTTCGAAGCTGGACTGGACGCCATTGCGACTGACGGTGCCCAACGAATCGACGCTTACCCGACGCGCCTGACATCCGCAGAGAAGATAGCCGAGCGGCTCGACCCGGTGCTGTGGTCCGACTGGACCGAATGGGCACCGCTGACCGAAGACGAGGCCCGCCATTACGACGAAAAGGGATACCTCGTCCGCCACGATGTCTTTTCTGACGCGGAACTGGACCTGCTCATTTCGACCGCCGCCAAGCTGCGCGACATGCCCGCGTCCGAGCGTCCGGCCGATTTCGTGACCGAACCGGGCGGGGACGAGGTGCGCACGGTGTTCCGGCTCGATGAACATTCGCGGGTGTTCGCGCGGCTGGCCGCCGACAGCCGCCTGGCCGGGATCGCGGAATTTCTGCTCGACGACCGGGTCTACCTGCACCAGTCACGGCTGAACTACAAACCCGGCTTCAAGGGGAAAGAGTTCTACTGGCATTCCGATTTCGAGACATGGCACGCCGAGGACGGGTTGCCACGTATGCGCGCGGTGTCGGCCTCGGTCCTCTTGACCGACAACTCCCGGCTCAATGGCCCGCTGCTGCTCATCCCCGGATCGCAGAACGAATTCATTGCCTGCATGGGCGAGACCCCCGAGGACAACCACGAACAGTCGCTCAAGGCGCAGGAGGTCGGCGTGCCGCAGCCGTCGACGATCCGACGCATGGCCTCGCACTACGGGCTCGATGCCGCGACCGGTCCCGCCGGCACGGTCGTCTTTTTTGACTGCAACACGCTGCATGGGTCCAACGGGAACATCACGCCGGATCCGCGCTCGAACGCCTTCTTCGTGTTCAATTCCGTGACCAACCGGCCCGTGTCGCCCTTTGCCGCTGCGGCCGCGCGTCCAGGATGGCTCGCCAACCGGGACAAGATACGCCCGATCGACGTCGTAGAAGGACCGATCACGCGGTAAGAACGCCCCGCGCGACAGACGTGGGTAAAACAAAAAAAGGCCCGGCGGTTGCCGGGCCAGTCCAACAGGGAGGATCCCGCGTTATTACCCCAACACGGGAAGGGGAAGTCTTGCCCCGGATCGTCCCGCTTGCCGTTGTTCCGGTTCGCAAATCAATCTTGGCCTAGATCAAGATTAACCCAAATTCGGGACAAAAAGTAGGCCAGATTTCACCCCTGTGGCCGTCAGGCCACAAGGCGGTAGCCGCCGCTTTCCGTCACCAACAGCCGCGCGTTCGACGGGTCCGGCTCGATCTTTTGGCGCAGGCGGTAAATGTGGGTTTCCAGCGTGTGAGTCGTGACGCCCGCGTTATAGCCCCAGACCTCGTGGAGCAACACGTCGCGCGCCACCACGCCTTCCTGTGCGCGGTAGAGAAACTTGAGGATGTTGGTCTCTTTCTCGGTCAGACGGATCTTTTTTTCGTCGTCGGTGATGAGCATCTTCATCGCCGGTTTGAAGGTGTAGGGCCCAAGCTGGAACACCGCGTCTTCGCTTTGTTCATGCTGGCGGAGCTGGGCACGGATGCGAGCCAGCAGGACCGGGAACTTGAACGGCTTCGTCACATAGTCGTTCGCGCCCGCGTCGAGTCCCAGAATCGTGTCGGCGTCGCTGTCATGGCCCGTAAGCATGACGATGGGACATTTCACACCCTGCTTGCGCATCAGCTTGCACAGCTCGCGCCCGTCGGTATCCGGCAGGCCCACGTCGAGGATCACCAGATCATAGATCTGTTCCTTGGCCTTCTGCATGGCGTCGGCACCGTTTCCGGCCTCGAACACCTCGAAATCCTCGGTCATGACCAGTTGCTCGGCCAGAGCTTCGCGGATGTCCTCGTCATCATCGACGAGAAGGATGTTCTTTTGGGTCGCCATCGGTGCCTCCTTTGCTGCTGACACACGACGTGCGCATGGATCACGGCCACGGCAATGTTTGCTGCAAAAGACTCACGCGGTCGTGTCGGGATCATCGCGAATGTTTCACTTTCCCCGCGTGCGCTCTAAGTAGGGGCAAGGAAAGGGACACCATGAGCCTGAAACCCAGCCAGACCGAACTGACCGCCCGCGCCCGCGCCGATCTGCGCATGGGCCTGCCCGTCGTGATCGAGATTGCCGGCACCGCCGCGCTTGTCGTGGCGAGCGAGACGCTGACGCCCGAACGGCTGGCCGACCTTCGCGGGTTCGGGCAAGTTCTGCTCGCCGTTACGCCGCGCCGGGCCGTGACGCTCAAGGCGCGGGCCTATTCCGACAGCGTGGCACGGATCATCGTGCCGGGGGACGAGGGCGTCGCGTGGATAATCGGGGTTGCAGACCCGGCGGACGATCTGCGCAAGCCGATGAAGGGGCCGCTGATGACCGAACGCGGGGGCGACGACCGGATTGCCGCCGCCGCGATCACGCTGGCGAAATCCGCGATGCTCCTGCCGTCGGTCGTCCTGTCCTGCGTGCCAGATGGCATGGCAGTCGCGGTCGAACACGGTCTCACTCGTCTCGACCTGACGCACGCCCCGGTGGTGCCGCCGCTCGCCACGCTGGACGAGGTCATCTCGGCCCGCGTACCGCTCTCGGTGTCCGAGGCGGGGCGGCTCCATATCTACCGTCCCGAAGACGGCGGCGAAGAGCATTACGCAGTCGAGATCGGCCGTCCCGACCGGGATCAGCCTGTGCTCGCCCGACTTCATTCTGCCTGTTTCACCGGCGATCTGCTCGGCTCGCTCAAATGCGACTGCGGCCCGCAGTTGCGCGCGGCGCTGGCGGCCATGTCATCAACAAGCTGCGCGCCTACCGCCTGCAGGATCAGGGCTTCGACACGGTCGAGGCGAACCACCGGCTCGGCTTCGAGGATGACGAGCGCGATTTCCGCATCGGGTCCGAGATCCTCAAGAAGATGGGCTTTTCCTCGGTCCGGCTCATGACCAACAACCCCGCCAAGGTCGCGATGATGGAGGCGCAGGGCGTCCATGTGACCGAACGGGTGCCTTTGCAGGTCGGGCGCGGAGCGCATAACGCGGCCTACCTCGACACCAAGGCGGCCAAGAGCGGGCACCTGCTGTGACCGACCTGATCGTCACGGGCAATCGCGCGCGGTTCCTGGGGCGGACCTTCCCGGTCGGCATTGGTCGCAACGGCATCACCACGGACAAACGCGAAGGCGACGGGTGCACGCCCGCCGGGGTCTGGCGGCTCATGGAGGGCGGCTATCGCGCCGACCGCACCCCGGAACCGCGCGCGCCTTTTCCGATGTATCCGGTGGGGCCGCGTGACCTGTGGTCCGATGCGTCGGGCACGCCGGAGTATAATCACCTCGTCCGCGCCCCCTATGCGCCGTCGCACGAACGCCTGCGCCGGGCCGATCCGCTTTACGACATCTTCGTCGTGACCGACTGGAACTGGCCTGTCGCGACGGCGGGGAAGGGGTCTGCCATTTTCGTGCATTGCTGGCGCGGGCCGCTGCGGGCCACCGCAGGTTGCCTTGCCTTCCGGCTCGATCACCTGCGCTGGATTCTCGCCCGCTGGACGCCGCGCGACCGCGTGGTGGTAAGACCTCAGACGTAATCGCGTTCGCCGAAAATGGCGGAACCCACACGCACAAAAGTCGCGCCTTGGGCCACGGCGCGTTCAAAGTCGCTGGACATCCCCATAGACAGCTCGGAAATCCCGTTGCGGGCGGCGATTTTGGCAAGCAGGGCAAAGTGCAGCGACGGCTCCTCGTCGACCGGCGGGATACACATGAGCCCCTCGATGGTCAGACCCAGATCGCGACACTCGACAAGGAAGCTGTCCACGTCGGCGGGCAGAACGCCCGCCTTCTGATCCTCTTCCCCGGTGTTCACCTGCACGAAAAGGCGCGGGCAATGGCCCATCTCCTTGGCCAGCCGCGCGATGGTGGCGGCGAGCTTGGGCCGGTCCACCGTTTCGATCACGTCGAAAAGCTCCATCGCCTGCCGCGCCTTGTTGGTCTGGAGAGGCCCGATGAGGTGCAGCTCGACACCCTCATATTTTTTCCGCAGGTCGGGCCATTTGCTCGCCGCTTCCTGCACCTTGTTCTCGCCGAAGCGGCGGTGGCCCTCTTCGAGAACGGCAATCACGCGGTCGAGCGGCTGCACCTTGGACACGGCGACAAGCTTCACCGACCCCGGCGTGCGGCCCACGCGGGTTTCTTCATCCTGAATGCGTTGAATGATGTCGGTCAGCGGCATGTCGTCTCTCCTCTTGGAGTCTCGACAAAACACGCTGGTCCAGAAAAGAAAAGAGCGGGCACTTGGCCCGCTCTTCCCAATCCAAATCCCGTTGGGATTAGAACGCCATCGAGACGCCTGCGTACACGAGGTTCGCACCGCCCTGGACGCCGGCGTAGCCAGCGTTGATCGAGACGCCGCCGCCGAGCGAGTAAGCACCCTGCACGCCGTAGTTCAGACCGTCGTTGATGAACGCGGTGACCGAGTACGGGCCAGTGGCGTAGGTCGCGTCCACGTGCCAGCCGAACACTTTGTTGGTGATGTCGTACTCGACGTCGGCGTTAGCCGAGAACGAGCCGAGCGAAGCCGACACACCAGCCATCACGTTGTGCGAAACACCAGCGTTGGTGGCGTCGAAGCGGTTGTAGCCGTAGCCAACCCACACCGAGTAGTCACCGAAGGTGTAGGTACCTTTGGCGCCGAAGTCGCCCGAGGTGGTGGCGGTGGTAGCACCGGCCGGAGCGTACACGCCGTACACTTCGAGGCCGAAGTTGCCCCAGGTGTTGGTGTAGGTCGCGGTGATGTCCCAGTCGCCGGGGGTCGCGTTCGAGTCATCGGAGTCGTTGTCGTAAGCGACGTCGACTTTACCCCAGGAACCCGACATGTAGATGTTGGAAGCCGGAGCGATGACGGTGGCGGCGGTACCAGCAACACCAGCCGAGGTGGTGTAGTTGGAGATCGTCGCGAAGTCCGCATCGTCCGGATCTTTGACGATGTTGTAGGACGGCGTCACGACGACAACACCGGCGCCCACTTCGAGGCCGTAGTCGGTGGTGGTCATCATGCCAGCGCGGAAGCTGACCGAGTAGTCAACCGAAGCAGCGCCCGAGAACACGTAGGCGACGCCAACGTAGGCGTTACCGGTGAACGACACGTCTGCAGCGGCGAAACCGGCGGTGCCCACCAGCATCGTCGAAGCCAGGAGAATCTTTTTCATTTCGTTTCCCTCGTTTATCTAAAGGTGCACCTCAATTCAGGGGAATCCGAATTGAGTATGCTGTTTCCTCTCTCTTTCCCGGCCTTGATGCAAGCAATGCGAAACCGCCGATTTGATTGTGCCCAGTTCTGGTGCAGACATGTCACACAAAACCTTGAGCCCCTCTTGTCACGGGCGGGACGCGCCGGGCAGGGCTACGGCTTCTCCTCGCGCGGATGCATGGATCACGGGCACATAGATATTGCGAAGATCCCGTCCTGCCCCGCTATGTCTGGCAGGACACGGACCGGGAAAACGCTTGCCGGGGCTTTTTCGCTTGGGTAGTTAGATGCAAACGGACGGTGAGGGGCTCTTCATGCATTATGCGCGCGTAGTGGCGAAAGCGGGACTGGTGGTCAGTCTCATGGCGCTGACGGCCTGCTCGGGCGGGCTGGGCACGGTGCGCGTCGGCAATGCGGCGGGCGAGGCGGTGAACCCCGACGGTCGCCCCGATCGCGGTGTGCGCGGTGAACAGCGCGAAACGATCTGGGATCTTTTCGCGGACCGGGACGACCCGAACACCACCGTCGAGGTGAACAAGTATCTCTGGAACGCCTCGCTCGACGTGCTGTCCTTCATGCCGGTCGAAAGCTCGGATCCCTTCACGGGCGTTCTGGTCTTTGGCTATGGCGTCCCGCCCGGCGGCGGTCAGGCCTATCGCGCCACGGTCCATGTGTCGGACCCGGCGCTCGACGCCCGTGGCCTGCACGTGGCGCTGCAAACGCGCGGCGGACAGTCGGTGTCGTCGGAAACCCAGCATAAGATCGAGGATGCGATCCTCCACCGCGCCCGTCAGCTTCGGGTTCAGGACATCAACCTGTAACCGGCTGGACGGCTTCGCCCTATCAGAATACACGTGCGCCGGGCCAAACGCCCGGCGCTTTTCTTTTTCAAAGGACCGACCATGTCCCGCTACGACGCAAGCTCCATCGAACCCAAGTGGCAGAAGGCTTGGGAGGAGGCAGGCACCTTTGCCGCCACCCGCGACCCGTCGAAGGAAAAGTTCTACGTGCTCGAGATGTTTCCCTATCCCTCAGGGCGCATCCACATGGGGCACGTGCGAAACTACACGATGGGCGACGTGGTTGCGCGCTATAAGCGGAACATGGGTTTTTCCGTGCTGCACCCGATGGGCTGGGACGCCTTCGGGATGCCCGCCGAAAACGCCGCGATGGCGACCGGGGGTCATCCGAAGGACTGGACCTACAAGAACATCGAAGAGATGAAGTCGCAGATGAAGCCGATGGGCTGGTCTCTGGACTGGTCGCGGGAACTTGCGACCTGCGACCCCGAGTATTACGGCCAGCAGCAGGCGCTGTTTCTGGATTTCCTCGAAAAGGGCCTCGTGTATCGCAAGAACGCGGTCGTGAACTGGGACCCGGTCGACATGACCGTGCTTGCCAACGAGCAGGTGATCGACGGCAAGGGCTGGCGCTCGGGTGCCGAGGTCGAGCGGCGCGAGCTGACCCAGTGGTTCTTCAAGATCTCGGATTATTCCGACGAGCTTTTGTCGGCGCTGGACGGGCTGAAGGACTGGCCGGAGAAGGTGCGCCTGATGCAGGCGAACTGGATCGGCAAGTCGCAGGGCCTGCGGTTCGCCTTCGAGCGTGTGGACGGTGGCGACCCGATCGAGGTCTACACCACCCGCCCCGACACACTGATGGGCGCGTCCTTTGTCGGTATCTCTGCCGATCACCCGCTGGCCAAGGAACTGGCCGCTGCGGACCCCAAGATCGCCGAGTTTGCCGCGCTCTGCCGGAAGGGCGGCACCACCGCCGCAGAACTGGAGACAGCTGAAAAGCTGGGGATGGACACGGGCCTGCGCGTGAAGCACCCGCTCGACCCGAACTGGGAGCTTCCGGTCTGGATCGCGAACTTTATCCTTATGGACTACGGCACCGGGGCGATTTTCGGCTCCGCCGCGCATGACCAGCGCGACCTCGATTTCGCGCGGAAATACGGGCTGCCGGTGATCGACACCTTCTTTGACCTCAAAGACCCGAAGCCCGTCGAGAACACCGCTTTCCTGCCGCCGAAGACTGAAAAAGTGAAGTGGGTCAGCCATTTCACGGGGCTCGACGAAGCCACTGGGGAAGAAGCGATTGCCGCGACCGTGGAGTTTGCTGAGAAGGCGGGCTGGGGCACTGGCCACACGCAATACCGCCTGCGCGACTGGGGCCTGAGCCGTCAACGCTACTGGGGTTGCCCGATTCCCGTGGTGCATTGCGACGCCTGCGGCGTGGTGCCGGAGAAGAAGGAAAACCTGCCCGTCGAACTGCCCTATGACGTGAGCTTCGACATTCCCGGCAACCCGCTCGACCGGCATCCGACGTGGCGCGACTGTGCCTGCCCGTCCTGCGGCAAGCCAGCGAAACGCGAAACCGACACGATGGACACCTTCGTCGATTCGTCATGGTATTTCGCCCGCTTCACCGCGCCACGCGCCGACACGCCGACCGTGGCCGAGGACGTGGATTACTGGATGAACGTCGATCAATACATCGGCGGCATCGAGCACGCGATCCTGCACCTGCTCTATTCCCGTTTCTTCGCCCGCGCGATGAACATGACCGGGCATTTGCCCGAAAAATCGCGCGAGCCGTTCAACGCGCTGTTCACCCAAGGCATGGTGACCCACGCGATTTACAAGACGACAAGCGCCGAGGACCGCCCGGTCTACCACTACCCCGAGCAGGTCGAGGCACGGGAAGGCGGCGTGTTCGTGAAGGATACCGGCGAGCAGGTCGAGGTCATCCCCTCGGCCAAGATGTCGAAGTCGAAAAACAATGTGGTCGATCCGCTCGCGATCATCGCGGACTTCGGCGCCGATACCGCGCGCTGGTTCGTCATGTCCGACAGCCCGCCCGAGCGAGACGTGGAATGGACCGCTTCGGGGGCAGAGGGCGCGTCCAAGCACCTGGCCCGCGTCTACCGGATCGTGTCCGACATCGCGGATGCGACTGGCGAGGGCACGGGGGACGACGACCTCCTGCGCGAGATGCACAAGACAATCAAGGCCGTGTCCGAGGGGATCGAGGGCTTTGCCTTCAACACCTCGGTTGCGAAACTCTACGGTTTCACCAACACGCTGCAGAAGTCCCAAGCCGGGGCCGGGGCCAAAAAGACCGCCGCGCGCACCCTCGCGCAGCTCATGTCGCCCATGACCCCGCACCTCGCGGAAGAGCTTTGGTCCATGCTGGGTGGCGAGGGCCTCGTCGCCGATGCGCCCTGGCCGAAACTGGACGAGGCGATGCTGGTGGAGGACACCGTGACGCTGCCGATCCAAGTGAACGGCAAGCGGCGCGACGAGATCACCGTGCCCACCGACATGGACAAGGCCGAGGTCGAAAAGCTGGCGCTGGCGACCGAGGGTGTGCAGCGGGCATTGGACGGCAATCCGCCGAAGAAGGTCATCGTGGTGCCGGGGCGTATTGTGAACGTCGTGGCCTAGGGCCACAGTCGGACCATGAAGCTCAAACCCGCCGAAGCCGCGCGTTACTTCGCGAAACCCGATCCCGACAAGATGGGCGTGCTCATCTACGGGACCGACGCGATGCGCGTGGCTCTCAAACGGCAGGAGTTGATCGAGAACCTTCTGGGTCCGACCTATGAGCAGGACATGCGGCTCACGCGGATGACGGCGGGCGATCTGAAATCCGATCCCACCCGACTCTTGGATGCGATCAAGGAGATCGGGTTTTTCCCCGGTCCCCGCGCGGTCTTTGTCGAGGACATGACCGATCTCGCGGGCAAGGATCTGGGCAAATCGCTGGATGAATGGCAGCCGGGCGATGCTGCTGTGATCATCACGGGCGGGAATATGAAGCCGACCGGGGCGCTTCGGAAATACTTCGAGACACATCCCCGCGCCTATGCGGTGGGCATCTACGACGACCCGCCGACGCGCGAGGAAATTCAGGCGGAACTGGCGAAAAAGGGCCTGACGAACATCGACCGCGAGGCGATGACGGATATCGAGGGGCTATCGCGCACGCTGGACCCCGGCGATTTCCGTCAGACGATGGAGAAACTGTCGCTCTACAAGCTGGGCGACCCGGCCCCGGTGTCCCCCGCCGATGTGCTGGCCTGCGCGCCCGCCACGACGGAAGCCGAGTTGGACGACGTGCTCCACGCGACTGCCGAGGGTCGGGCGGGCGAACTTGGTCCCCTGCTCACCAAGCTCGAAGCACAGGGGCTCGAGCCCGTCCGCCTCGCCATCGCGATGACGATGCACTTCCGCACGCTGCACATGGCGGCCTCGGACCCCGAGGGGCCGGGCAAGGGCATCTTTCGCGCCCGTCCCCCGGTGCATTTCAAGTCCCGCGACCGGATGATCCGGCAGGCCGGGCGCTGGGGCGTGAACAAGCTCGAATCGGCGCTCGACATGATCGTGGACGCCGACCTCACGCTGCGCTCGGCCTCGAAAACGCCCGGCATGGCTCTGATGGAGCGCACGCTCATCCGGCTTGCCTACATGGCCGGGCGCTGAACCCCACGTCACGCTTGCCGATATGCGGTCCCACGGGTTCCCTGAGCCAAAGGGAGGAGCCACCATGTATACCGTTTACGGCAAGACCGACACGCGCGCGTTCCGCGTCCTGTGGATGCTCGAGGAACTGGGCGAGGCCTATGACTTCGTCAAGACCGGGCCACAATCCGAAGACGCCCGCGCCCGCAACCCCTTGGGCAAGGTGCCGGTTCTCGACGTGGACGGCGAGTCCTTCGGCGATTCCGTCGCGATCATGCAGTTTCTCGCGGACAAGCACGGGCGGTTCACGGCACCTGCGGGGACGGTCGCACGGGGCAAGCAGGACGCCGTGACCAACTTCATCAACGACGAGATGGACGCGCTCTTGTGGATGGGCACCCGGCACATGTTCATGCTGCCCGACGAGCAGAAGATGCCCGAGATTCGCGGCCCGCTGAAATGGGAGTTCGCCCGGTCCATCGAACGGCTCGCCGGGTTTCTGGGCGACAAGCCGTTCCTCATGGGCGAGGAGATGACGGTGCCAGATATCCTCGCCACCCACTGCGGCAACTGGGCCTTCGGCGCGAAATACCCAGTCGAACACGAGGGCGTGCTGGCCTATTTCAAACGGATGCGTTCACGGGACGCCTATCAACGGGTCAAAGCGCTGGGTTAATCCCTAGGGTGCGCATTCATGCGCACCTACCCTATCACCTGCCGCGCCGCCGCGAGGCCGGTCGCAAAACAGGCGGTGAGCAGATAACCCCCGGTCGGCGCCTCCCAATCCAGCATTTCGCCGCAGGCAAAGACGCCGGGCACATCGCGCAGGGCGTAGCCGTCGAGCGCCAACGCCGTGATGCCGCCTGCCGAGGAGATCGCCTCGTCCAGCGGGCGCAAGCCTTGATGCGGCACCGGCAGCGCCTTGATCAAATCGGCTAGGGCGCGGCCATCGGGCAAAGGTCGCCCGAACTCCATTAAGAGCGCGAGGCGCACGGGGTCCAGTCGCAGCGCTTTACGCAGATGGGCCGTGACCGTCGCCTTGCCGCGCGGTTTGGCGAGCCGCGTCGCGACCTCGTCGCGCGACCAGTCGGGGCAGAGATCGAGGGTGAGCGGCGCCCCCTCGCGCACTGCCCGCGACACGGCGTAGATGGCTGAGCCTTCCAGCCCACGGGCCGAAACGACGAACTCCCCGCGAATGTCGCTGTCCCCGGCGGTGAGCCGTGCGACCTCACCCAAGCCGCGTCGGACCCGAGCCGCGCCCAGCTCGCCCCGCCCAGCGCGAGGATCACGTGATCGGCACGCACCGCGCGCAGCCCGTCGGGCGTGTCAAAGCGCAGGGCGTCTCCGTCGAACCCGGCCCAGCGCCAGCGGGTGCGGACCTCGACCCCCTCGAGGGCGGCAAGCCATGCGCGGAGCAGCGGCGAGCCTTTCATGCTGACCGGGAACACGCGGCCGGAGGAGCCGGTAAAGACCTCTTGCCCCAGTTCCCGCGACCAGTCCGCGACCGCTTTCGGCCCGAAGCCCGCGACGGCGTCCAGCACCAGCCCCGCGCAGCTTCCGTGAAACTGCGCCTGAAAGGCCGGGAGCGGCTCGTCCTTGGTCAGGTTGAGCCCGCTCTTGCCGGCCATCAGGAATTTCCGCGCCACGGTGGGCTTGCCCTCGCACAGAACCACCCGCAGACCCGCGCGCGCAAGCTCGCCCGCCGCCATCAGCCCGGCAGGCCCGCCCCCGATCACCAGTGCTTGGCAAGTCTCTTCCGTCATCCCACATCCCGTGCATGGAAAGCGCGCCCGAGACAAGTGATCCGATCTGCCCCCTCTGCCTGCGGACGATCCCGGCAGGCGTGCCGCAGTCGCGTCACCACCTGATCCCCCGGCTCAAGGGCGGGCGCGAAACGGTGCTCCTCCACCACATCTGCCACAAGGAAATCCACGCGGCCCTGACCGAGGCCGAGATCGCGCGGGATTACGACACGCCCGAGAAACTGCGCGCCCATCCGAGGATTGCGAAGTTCGCGGCATGGGTGGCCAAGCGCCCGCCCGATTTCGTCTCGCGCACCCCCGGCGGACCGCGCCGCAAACGCTAGGCGGCGGCCTTGCGGTCCTGCCACGCAAGCGCCTGCGCAAGCGCCTCGGTCAGCGGCGTGTGCGTGAAACCGGGGGCAAGTTCCGCCAAGCGACTGCCATCAAGAGCATGTGGCATGGACCAGAGATAGCGCATCTCGAACACCCCGCGCAGGACCGGCATGGCAGGGGTCAGGAGCCGGAGCGGCAGCCAGCGAAACGGTTTGACCGTCACCGGATGACCCAGCGCCATCGCGATTCCGGCGGCGAGGTCATCGCCGGTGAGCGTATAGCCGGGGAACGGCACGTCCTCGTGGTCGGACAGGTCATGCCTCGCCTCGGCAAGCGCGACGGCTGCTCGTGCGGCATCGGGGAGCCAGGCCCAGGCATGGGGCACGTCGGTCAGGCCGGGGTAGCGGATATGACCCTTGGCAACATCGGGGGCGATATAGCTGTCGAACCAGTTCCCGCCCTTGATCGTGTCGATGAAGTCGCCGCAGCGCAGGATGATGAGCTTGGCGCCATGGGCGGTATAGGCGGCCTCGGCCTGTTTGCGCAGCACCGCGAGCGGATTGGTCGCGGTGTGCGGCGTGGAGGTGGTCCACGGCAGGGAATGGCCGGGGCCGTAGACATAGACGTTCCCGGGCAGGATCACATGGGTATCGGTGGCAGCGGCGGCGCGGGCGACATCCTCGTGCAGTGCGACGAGCTGGTCGGCCCAGAGGTGATAGCCGACCGGGTTCCAGCCCATGAGCACCACATCGGCGCCGGTCATGGCGTCGGTGAGGTCGCCGGTCCTGCGGTCGAAATGGCGGACGGTCCAGCCCGCGTCGGCAAAGGCCGTGGCGGCGTGGCGGCCGAATTTGCCGTTGCCGCCGAGGATGAGGATGGTCTGGGTCATGGGGTGCTCCATTCGCTGTCTGCGATGACTATCGCCCCACGCCACGTGTTCAGGAATTGCCCGAAACCGTGGCTCTGCTATTCATGGATGAATGGACAAGACACTCGCGAACATCGACTGGTCGCTCATCCGCGCCTTTCTCGCCGTTGCCGACGAGGGCTCGCTCTCCGCCGCGGCCCGCGTGCTGAACGCGAGCCAACCGACGCTCGGTCGGCAGGTGCGCGAGATCGAGACGGCGCTGGGCGTGGAGCTTTTTCACCGCCACGCCAAGGGGTTGAGCCTGACCGCCACCGGGCAACAGATCTTCCCGGCGGCAAAGGCGATGCGGGACGCGGCCGGCGAGATCGCGATGATCGCGGCAGGCGAGGACATGCGGGCAACCGGAACCGTGAGGATCACCGCAAGCGTGATCGTGGCACATTTCGTGCTGCCCCCGATCCTCGCCCGGCTGCGCGCCGACGAGCCGGGGATCGACATCGACCTCGTCGCGACGGATACGAGCGAGAACCTGCTGTTTCGCGAGGCGGACATCGCGGTGCGCATGTATCGGCCCGAACAGCTCGACGTGGTGACGCGGCATATCTGTGACCTGCCGCTCGGGATCTTTGCCGCGAAAAGCTATCTCGACCGGCGCGGGCGTCCCGAGGCGGTCGATGACATGCTCGCGCATGACTGGGTGGGATATGACCGCTCCGACCTCATGATCCGGGGGATGCGCGAATTGGGCTGGCCGGTGGAGCGCGATTTCTTTGCGACGCGAACGGACGATCAAGCGGGCAACTGGCACCTCGTCGCGGCGGGCTGCGGCATCGGGATTGCGCAGGTGGCCACGGGCCAGTCCGATCCGAGGGTCGAGCGGCTCTTTCCCGAAATGCCGCTTCCCGCCCTGCCCGTCTGGCTGACCGCCCATGAGGCGATGCGCCGGGTCCCGCGGGTCAGCCGGGTCTGGGACGCGCTGGCCCAAGGCATTCCTGCCACCGTGAGAAGCCCCAGCGTTTCTTGACCCTTCCGCCCGGTCAGGATACCCCACCGCGGACAGTCATTCATAAGGACATTGCCCATGAGCATCGGTTCCCTCCTCATCCTCCCCGGCGACGGGATCGGCCCGGAAGTCATGGCCGAAGTGAAGCGCATCATCGACTGGTTCGGCGAGAAGCGCGACCTGACCTTCGACGTGTCCGAGGACCTTGTCGGCGGGGCGGCCTATGACGCGCATGGCACGCCGCTGCATGACGACACGATGGCCAAGGCGCAAGAGGTGGACGCGGTTCTGCTCGGCGCCGTGGGTGGGCCGAAATACGACGTGCTGGATTTCAGCGTGAAGCCGGAGCGTGGTCTTCTGCGTCTGCGCAAGGAGATGGACCTCTTCTCGAACCTGCGCCCGGCCCAGTGCTTCGATGCGCTCGCCGATTTCTCGTCCCTGAAACGCGACGTGATCGCGGGCCTCGACATCATGATCGTGCGCGAACTGACCTCGGGCGTCTATTTCGGCGAGCCGCGCGGGATTTTCACCGAGAACAACGAGCGCGTGGGGATCAACACCCAGCGCTATACCGAGAGCGAGATCGACCGGGTCGCGCGGTCCGCCTTTGAACTCGCCATGAAGCGCGGCAAGCGGCTGTGTTCCATGGAAAAGGCCAACGTGATGGAATCGGGCATCCTGTGGCGCGAGGTCGTCACTGAGGTCGCCAAGGATTATCCCGAGGTCGAGCTGTCGCACATGTATGCCGACGCGGGCGGGATGCAGCTTGCCCGCTGGCCCAAACAGTTCGACGTGATCGTGACCGACAACCTCTTTGGCGATCTGCTGTCCGACGTAGCCGCGATGCTGACCGGGTCGCTGGGGATGCTGCCCTCTGCCAGCCTCGGCCTGCCGATGGCCAATGGCCGTCCCAAGGCGCTTTACGAGCCGGTGCATGGCTCGGCCCCCGACATCGCCGGTCAGGGCAAGGCGAACCCGATCGCCTGTATCCTGTCGTTCTCAATGGCGCTGCGCTATTCCTTCGATCTGGGCGCGGAAGCCGACCGTCTGGAAAAGGCGATCGAGGACGTGCTGGCCGATGGTGTGCGCACCGCCGACCTTCTGGGCCAGGAGGGCGTCACGCCGGTATCGACCAGCGGCATGGGCGACGCGATCCTCGCCAAGCTCGACGCGAGCCTCTGACAGCTACAGGGCGACCTTCCCCGCAGGGAAGACGTGCGGGGCATTAAGGCTATGTAGACAGGGGGAAATGTCCCGCTACCTGCAGGAACGCCCCGAGATGAAACAAGACACCGCGCGGCGACCTCCGCGCGGTTTTTTCATGTCTCGGGAACGCCTTGGCCGCGATCCTCTGCGAAAGGCGCGCGCCGCACCCCGCAGTGACCATCCTTTGCGCAGGCTGCATCATTTCCGGGATCACGCGCAAAGAAGCGCCGGGGCGCGCCCGGCACCGACCGCTGTCGCCGAAGCGGGGTTGAACATTCCGAAAGGTCTGCGCGATATCTGGGGAAGAACGGAGATCCCATGAACCTGTCCGGCCCCCTCTTTGCGCTTCTGGCGTTCGGCATCTACGCGACCCATGACGTCGTGATCAAGTTCCTGGGGAGCACCTATTCCCCGTTCCAGATCATCTTTTTCTCGACGCTGTTCTCGTTCCCCCTTGTCACCTTCATGCTGATGAAGGACGCGACGCCGGGCAACCTGCGCCCCGTGCATCCGTGGTGGACGCTGACGCGGACGCTCTTTGCCTCGGTCACCGGGTTCACAGCCTTCTACGCGTTTTCCGTCCTGCCGCTGGCGCAGGTCTATGTCCTGCTTTTCGCCTCGCCGCTCTTGATCACGCTGTTGTCCATCCCGATCCTGGGCGAACGGGTCGGGCCGCACCGTCTTTTCGCCGTGCTGCTGGGCCTCGCGGGGGTGCTCGTGGTGCTGCGGCCCGGGGCGACGGATTTGACGCTCGGGCACCTCGCCGGGATAACCTCGGCGGTCTGCAACGCGGTGGCGAGCGTCATCGTGCGAAAGATCGGCAAGGACGAGCGGCCGGTGGTGCTGATGCTCTACCCGATGGCCGCGAACTTTCTGATCATGGGGAGCCTCTTGGCCTTCGTCTACGTCCCGATGCCGGTCGAGCATGTGGGGGGCTTCGCGCTCATCGCCGCGATGGGGTTCGTCGCGGGGCTTGTGCTGATCGCGGCCTACAGGAACGGCGACGCAGCGGTCGTCGCGCCGATGCAGTATTCGCAGATCCTCTGGGCCAGTCTCTTTGGCTTTTTCCTGTTCGAGGAATCGGTCGATCGGGCGACGATCATCGGCGCGGGGCTGATCGTTCTGTCCGGGCTTTACATCGTGTTCCGCGAGGCGCGACTGGGGTCGAAATCGCAATCGCCGGTCATCGAAACCAAGTCGCGCGGGGCCACGGCGATCTCGTTCCGCATATCCCCCATCCTCGCGCGCGGGACCTCGCGGGAACCGGCAGAATAACCTCTTGCCAAGGCGCCGCACCTGCACTATCCCACGCGCCACGGTCGGAGCGTAGCTCAGCCTGGTAGAGCACTGTCTTCGGGAGGCAGGGGCCGGAGGTTCGAATCCTCTCGCTCCGACCAATTAAAGCACTGATAAACGGGGCGCCTTCGGGCGCCTTTGTTGTTTGCGAGACAGCGCTCCTTGGTTCGCCCGGCCTGTGCCTGGTCGAACTCCAGCGCGCTCGCCGCTTTTCTTGGATGTCAGGGACTTTAGCGCGCGTTGGTAGACGAGGTGACCCGCGCCCTTATCGCACTGTACCGAAGAGGCACCGGGGATGTGCCCATGGCTCTCGCCGAGTTCGAGGTCCCCTGTTGCTCTACACAGAGGTCCAAGGCGCGCGCCATGCGTCGCAAGGATCGGCGACATGCGCAGGATATTGAAGGTCTATTGCAGCCAATGAAGCCCGAACATCACATATCCCGCCAGGAATAGGGTTTCCGCCACGATCAGGGGGACTGCATATCCGCCCGTGTTCAGAATTGACCTGATGTCGGTTTTCATGCCGACCGCTGATATGGCGGTGACCAGCGACCAGCGCGAGACATCGCTCAAGAACCCGGACAGGTCCTTCGGGACCACCCCGGCCGAGTTCAGAGCCGCGAGACACAAGAAGGCCGCGACAAAACCGGGAAGAAGTGGCGGACGGCGGCCAGAACTGGCGGTTCCAGCCCCAGTGAACCGCAGGATGAACGACAATAACAATACGGTCGGAGCGAGTGTCGCGACGCGCAGGAGCTTCACGGTCGTGGCGGTCTCCCCCGCCTGATCCGACACCGAAAACCCGGCCCCGACAACTTGCGCCACGTCATGGATCGTTGCGCCGAGAAAAAACCCTGTGGAAACCTGGTCCAGCCCTGCAAGGCCGGTGATCACCGGATAGACAACCATCGCAAAGGTGCTGAGGATGGTGACGGCCAATACGGTGAAGGTCAGCCTCTTTTCCGACTGCGCGTCCTGCGGCAAGACCGCAGCGATGGCCATCGCCGCTGAAGCGCCGCAGATCGCAACCGATCCACCAGTCAGGAGTGCAAGCGACCACTCTCGGCCCAAGAGCTTTGCAACCAGCAAAGCGAATAGAATCGTGAAAACAACGCTTGACAGGATCAGAAGAACAAGCGGCGCACCCAGATTCAAAATCAGATCGACGCTCACCCGCACACCGAGGAGGGCCACACCAAATCGCAAGACCGTGCGGGCGGCAAACCCGATGCCCGGCGCGCAACGCCCTTCTTCTGCCAAGAAGTTGAACGCAATTCCGAGCAGCAGCGCCAAGAGCATCGCTGGAGCTCCGTAGTGTTCCGACAGAAATTGCGCCGCTATTGCGATGACAGCGGCGATCAGGACCCCCGGGATCAGGCCTTTGGCCTTCTTGTAGACTTGGCCATGGCTGGTCGAGAACAATTTGAAAAACTCTTGCATCGTGATCTCATTGGGCGCGGCAGGCTGGATGTGCCAACAGGTTCCCGGACACCAGGCGTGGTCGGTTCTTGCTGTCTCATGACGAAGTCAACGAACGACAGCGTGCCGTTGTGCGGGGGCTTTCGTTTCGGGTTTCAGAACATCTCGGAGCTTTGGAGCACATCCCGTCTGGCGTCGTCGCGAAGATCTGGAATGGGCATCCCCGATTCCCTGGCGTTGATCACCCGTCCCCCCGCGGCTCTCGACGCCTAGGCTCAGCGTCCGTGCGCCGCGCTGCACAGTTCCGCTTCAATGTCGGCATCCCTCAGGCAACCGGGCGCCATGCGCTCCAGGACCATCTTGCGCGCGATCCGTGTAAACGCCAGATTTACAGGCGTCGCGACGCCAAACCGTCGACCCAGCAGCACGATTTCTCCGTTGAAATAGTCGGTTTCCGTCGTGCCGGTCCCACGGGTCAAACTTTGCACGGATGACGTACCTACCTCTTCGACCCCGTTTATGGGTGTTTTCTTCATTTCCGCACGCCGTGGGCTATCTGCATCCACATTTTCGACCGTGATCCCCGCGGCCGCATAGGCGGCCTCGGCTTCGGCACGCAGCCGATGATACCATGGACCGTGCTGTGCCTCTGCTCCAAGAGCCGCGCCGAGGATGTTTGAGAGGTTCAGCAGGAGCTTGCCGTATTTTACCTGCATGACATCGGGCCGGAGCGTGCAAATGAAACCGGCTTTCTGCAGTCCGGATGCCAGTGGCCCGAGCACGTCATCGCAACCGGTCGGATAGCGTCCGATGTCGAGCAAGCCCAGTTTCGGTTTTCCGAAAGCGACGACCGTGCCGGGTTCGGTATATTGAGCGGGCATCATCACCGCCATGCCATGGACATTCGGAAAAAATCGCAATGCCATCGGTTCATTGGCCACTCCATTCTGCGCGCAGATGACGGGTTGCCGTTCGACGCCCGCCTCCAGCAAATGTTGCAGCGCCTCCGAGGTATCATTTGTCTTCATCGTCATCAGGATGCAGTCATCTTGGCGCCAGTCGACCTCGCTGGCATCTGCCACCACCGGAAAACGTGCCAGCTCGTCCCCGAGATGCGACACCACCCGGATTCCGCCTTGCCGGGTGATCGCGTCCAGCATACGGCCGCGCGCGATTCCCAGAACCTCGGTTCCGGTCAGGGCCAGCCTGGCAGCGATGGAGCCGCCGATAGCCCCAACTCCATATACTACTACGCGCATTGGATTTCTCTTTCTCTGTGTGGTCTGCGAAGGATGGCAGGCATCGGGGTCCCTTTCTCGGGATAGCGGCCGCGCGGTTGTGGCGCGCGGCCTTCACCGGGTGAGGACTGCCAGTTTTCGGGCAAGTGACGCCAGACGCCGCCTGCTGGACCAGGCAAGCAAGAGGATCGTCGCGCCGTAGATTCCGATGACCAGTGGCGTGTCGAAAAAGGCCGACACATCGCCCCGTGATAGCAGCAGGGTCCGACGGAAATTCTCTTCCATCATCGGCCCGAGAACGAACCCCAGAAGCAAGGGTGGCGCATCCAGACGAAAGAGTCGGGCCAGGTAACCGAAAAGTCCAAAGCCGGCGACCATCAAGATATCGGCCGTCGCAAACCGCACACTGTACACCCCGATGCAGCTGAATACGACAATGCAGGGGAAAAGCACGGTGTAAGGAATCGACAGCACGCGAACCCAAAGCCCGATCATCGGCAAGTTCAGGATAAGCAGCATCAGGTTGCCGATCAGAAAACTGACGATCAGGCTCCAGAAGATGTCGGGGTTCTCGATGGGAAAATTGGGGCCCGGACTGATGCCGTGAAAGATGAGCGCGGCCAAAACGATGGCCATCGTTGAATCCCCCGGAACGCCGAGGCTGAGGGTCGGAATGAACGCTGTCTGGATGGCTGCGTTGTTGGCGGTCTCGGGTCCTGCGACGCCCTCGATCGCGACCTTGCCGAAGTCGTCCAGCGTTTTTGATGAGTTCTTTTCCACCGAGTACGAAATGAAAGAGGCAATCAGGCTACCGGCACCGGGCAGGATCCCCATGACCGAACCGACAGTCATGCCGCGGCCCATAGCGGGGACAGAACGACTCCATTCGTTCCGCGACGGCAGGAAATCCCGCATCCGTATCTTGACGTCCGGCACCCTTGGCGGGGTTGGCGAGGCAAGGTTGCTCAGCACTTCAGGCAGACCGAACAGGCCGATGGCTAATGCCACGATTGGCATCCCGTCATACAGCGACAAGGCCCCGAAGGTGTACCTTTCCACCCCGCTGTTCAGGTCAATGCCGACCATACCGACAAGCAGTCCGATGACCGTCATTGTCAGCGCACGGACCATGCCATAGTTCGCAAAGGCCGATGCGGCGACGATCGCCATAACGATGACCGCGAAATACTCCTGCGCGCCAAAGCTGCGGGCGAATGACGCAAGCGGCATGGACAATGTGGCGAGGATGATCGCGCCTGCGATGCTTCCGAGAAAGGAAGCGATTGTCGAAATGAACAAAGCCACGCCGCCGCGCCCCTGCTGTGTCATCGGATGGCCGTCCAGACAGGTCACAGCCGTGTTCGCCGTCCCCGGCAGGTTGAGCAGAATTGCCGTGGTCGAGCCGACGGACGCGTGGAGACGCCGAAGCTGGGATTGGTGAGCGTCCGCTCGATGGAGATTTTCCGTCGACTGGGCATTTCAGGGCATGTTCGGGATACGACTTTCCGGCGGGATTACGGCCTGTCGATGGTGTACTGCACCACTATCGCGGGGCACTTTCTTGGCCGTATTCCCTATCCCTCGCTTCAGGACGAACAGCCGATCGAAGAGAGCCCTGAAACCAAGTGGCGCTGTTCGCAGATCTTCCTCAACCCGATGCTTGAAGAACGCGTGAAGGCCGAGCCGCTGATCGATATCCGGTATCTGACCACGCTCGAAAGCTTCGAGGATCTGGGCACACATGTCGATGTGACGGTATCGGTTGAAGACGGCACCCGGGAAACGGTCAGAACGCAGTTTCTGATCGGATGTGACGGCGCCGGCAGCAGGGTCCGCCGCCAGCTTGGGATCGGGATGACAGGTCGCGATCAGATCGACCAGTCCGTCGCGATCTTTTTCAAGTCAGCGGCGCTCGCCCGGGATCACGAGAAGGGCGACGCCGATCGCTACTACTTCATCGATGAGAACGGGTGGTGGGGCAACATTTCGGCGATGGACGGCTATGAGCTTTGGCGCCTTACCGTACCCGGCACCGCGGAAACCGCGCCCGACATCGTGGCCAACGCCAGATCGTGGGTGCGCAGGGCGCTGGGAACCGACGATCTTCCGTTCGAGATCATCTCGTCGCTGCCGTGGCGCCGCACCGAACTGACCGCCGATAGCTTTGGCAGGGGGCGCGTGTTCCTGGCCGGAGATTCGGCGCATACCATGTCGCCGACCGGTGGCTTGGGCATGAATACCGGCATGGGTGACGTAAACAACCTTGGCTGGAAACTCGCCGCCGTCCTCAAGGGATGGGGCGGGCCGGCACTTCTGAACAGCTACGAGGTCGAGCGGCGTCCGATTGCTGTCCGCAACTCTGGCGCCTCGACCCACAATTATAACCAGTTGAAATCGGTGCTCGATTGCTCCGGCATTCTCGACGAAACACCCGAAGGCGACGCGGTCCGCGCGCGCGTCGGGTCAGCTATCGTTTCGGCTACGGAAACCGAGTGGGAAACCAAGGGCATTCACCTTGGCTATCGCTACGAGGGGTCTCCGATCCTGTCGCCGGACGGGACCGAACCGGACTCCGACGATTTTCGATGGTACAAGCCTTCGGCCCGCCCCGGTCACCGGGCACCGCATGCCTGGATCAGTGGCGGCCCCCGTGACGGACTGTCCACGCTGGACCTTTTCGGAGATGGTTTTGTCCTGCTGAAATTGGGAGAGACAGCGCCTGACGACGAACCGCTCGCCAAAGCCGCCCGTCGTCGCAATCTGCCGTACAGAACGGTCGCTCTTACCGATCCCCATATTGCCGCGCTCTATGAGTTGCCGCTCGTTCTGGTGCGCCCCGACGGCCACGTAGCCTGGCGGGGGCACGCCTTGCCAGAGACCCCGGACAAGCTTCTCGACATCGTGTCCGGAGGGGCCTGACCCAGCCTGAAGATATGACCGCGCGCCATTTGGATCGCGCGGAACACGACCCGGCACCTTGCCGGTAAACACCAGGAGGAGGACTGTATGAAACTCATGAATTATGCCGGCGGCCTGGCCATTGCGGCCGTCGCACTCGCGGCGGCACCGGCGATGGCCGAGTTCCCCGAACGCGATATCACCGTTGTGATGCCCTTCCCACCAGGCGGAGGCACGGATCTTGTCATGCGCGAGTTCGGCAGACAGGTGCAGGAAGCGGGCGGACCGACGCTGATCATCGACAACCGGCCCGGCGCGGGCGGCACGATCGCGGCGATGTATGCACGGGATGCACAGCCGGATGGCTATACGCTTTTCTTTGGCAATGCTTCGACGCACGCGATCAACCCGTACATCATGTCGACCAAATATGACCCGATCGCGGATTTTGTTCCGGTGCTCGACCTGATGTCCTTTCCCCACGTACTGATGGTTCCCACCAGCAGCAATATCGAGACGGTCGACCAACTGATCGAACTGGCAGGCACCAAGGAAAACGGTCTCAGCTTTGCCACGCAAGGGCTGGGGTCCGGCGGTCAGTTGCTTGGCGAGCAGCTTTGCATGGCCAGCCAAGCCGAGATGGTCGCGATCCCGTTCAAGGGCGGTGGTCCGGCTCTGCTTGAAACGGCAACCGGTCGGACGGACTTCATGTTCACCGGATATGGTCCGGCGCGGTCGTTTGTGAAGGACGGTGACCTCAAGCCGATCGCCGTCACCGGAGCGGAACGGCTGGCCGAACTACCGGACGTCCCGACGATGACCGAACTGGGTTATCCAGAGGTGAACGCAGAATTCTGGTTTGGGTTGTTTGCGCCTGCGGGAACGCCGGACGACGTCGTGGACCGTCTCTACACACTGTTCTCGGATGCGGCCAAAACCCAAGGGGCATCCGATGTGATGCAAAGCATGGCCGCGGCCGTCACCCTGGGGACAGGCGACGAATTGGCTGCACGCGTTCAGGCCGATCTGGAAGTGATGAAGGTGCTGACGGAAGAAATCGGCATCGCGCAGTAACCTGCGGGTCGCAGATCCCGGATTTGGCCGCCGTCCCAATGGGGCGGCGGCCATTTTGCTTTCACGGCAATCGCGCCACGGAAACCGGCGGCATTTTCAGGGAACCGACCTAGGCCTCTTCATCCCGTTCGCGGCAAGAGCACCCTTGGTGCGCCGCACCAGGTCAAGCGCGACGAGTTTCAGAATTACGTTCACCACCTGCAGGCTGGCCGGGTTGACGCCACTCACTGGACGCC
This sequence comes from Maritimibacter sp. REDSEA-S28_B5, assembly GCA_001626765.1. GTDB lineage: Bacteria > Pseudomonadota > Alphaproteobacteria > Rhodobacterales > Rhodobacteraceae > Maritimibacter. The sequence goes on along the minus strand of LUOO01000021.1, from coordinate 81,255 downwards.
GGTTGTGTGTCGAGATTGTGTGCCGATCGACACTCTACGCACCGAAGGGACTGTCATCTATCACGGCAATGCAGCACGACCGGTCCCCGTTCGGCAGACCTCCCGTCACGCGCGAGAGGCTCAGCTCAGGCGACCCGCGGCAAAAGTCGTGGTCTTTCGACGTGCCGGTGTCGCGATCATCGCGCCGCCCAAGATCAGGGGTGCCGCCACCAGAAAAGCCATGCCGGGCAATTCGGAGAAGAAGACCAGACCCGCCACAGCGGCCCAGAGGATGGCGAGGTATTCGAAGGGCGCCAGTGCGGATGCCTCGGCATGGCGGAAGGACAGCGTCATGAGGATATGCGCGACGCCCCCGGCAAGGCCCGCGCCAATGAGAAGCGCAAGCTCGGTCGCATCGGGCCTGACCCAGCCTGCGGGCAGCGTCACCAGCCCGGCCACGGCAGAGACCACGGCGAACCAGAAGGCAATGGCGCCGGCCTTTTCCCCCGCCATCGTCAGGCGCCGCACCTGAATCAGGGCACCCGCCGTCAGCACCGCCGTCGCGAGACCAAGCATCACCCCCAGACCCGCCCCGGCCTGCAACCCGCCCGAAAACGCGGGCAGGCAGAAGGCCGCAGCCCCCGCGAGCCCCAGCGCCACGCCGCTCAGCCGCTTGGGCCCCAGCCTTTCGCCAAGCGTGGCCCAGCCCAGCAACGCGAGAAGGACCGGCGCGAGGTAGGAGAGCATCGTGGCCTCTGCCAGCGGCAGATAGCGCAGGGTGGCGAAGGAGGTGAACATCGCCGTCGCGCCCATCAGGCAGCGGGCGATATGGCCGAAAGGCCGCGTGGTGGCCAGCCCACGGGGGAAATCGCCCGTCCACCACAGGAAAAGGACCAAAGGCAGCAGAGCCCCGGCCGACCGGAAGAAGACCACCTGCCCCAGCGGGACGGCATCGCCGAGCGCCTTGATGCAGGCGGTCATGGCGGCAAAGGCGATGGTCGAGCCGATGCGTAGCGCGATGCCCAGCGGCTCGCCGGTCAGCCTGAAAGCCGGATTGGCCGAGAGTCCCATGATGACCGTTCCCTCCGACGTCAGGCCAGAAAACGGATATGCGGCAGGCCGGTTGCTGTCGAGGGCGCGATGTCGGCCTCCACCCGAAAGACCGCGCGCAGAAGATCGGTGTTCAACACGGTCCCGGGCGTGCCGCTGGCGACGATGCGGCCTTCCTCGAGCACCACGATCCGGTCGCAGAACATGGCGGCAAGGTTCAGGTCGTGCAACGCCACGATGCTCGTCAGGTCGAGGTCTCGCACCATGCGCAGGATCCCGATCTGGTGATGGATGTCGAGATGGTTGGTCGGCTCGTCGAGAAACAGGATGCGCGGGTCCTGCGCGAGGGCACGGGCGATATGCACCCGCTGCTTCTCGCCACCCGAGAGGGTCTGCCAGGGCTGCGCCCGTCGCCCCTCCATCGCGACGCGGTTCAGTGCCGAGGCCACCGCCGCCTCGTCCGCCGGAGTCCAACCCGCAAGGGCCGAGCGATGCGGCGTCCGGCCCAGCCGCACCACGTCGCGGACCGAGACATTGGTGTCCGTCGCCGCACTTTGCTGGACGAAGGCCAGTTGCCGGGCGAGCGCGCGGCGCGGGATGCGGGCGATGTCCTGCCCGTCGATCTCGACCTTGCCCGATTGAGGGCGCTTCAACCCGGCCAGGAGCCGCAGGAGCGAGGATTTTCCCGACCCGTTCGGCCCGATCAGGCCCAGGGTCTCGCCCTGCGCCACGTCGAGCGAGATGTCCGAGACGATGGTCCGGCGGCGAACGCCCCAGGTGAGATTACGCGCGGCGATGGTCATGTCTGTGGCCGCGATCTGTAAAGGATGATGGCGAAGAAGGGCACGCCCACCAAGGCTGTGACGACACCGATGGGAATGGTCTGCTGCGAGACAATCACGCGCGAAGCGATATCGGCCAGAACCATGAATATCGCCCCGACCGCAGCGCAGGCCGGGATGAGCCGCATGTGCATCGGCCCCACGATGTAGCGCGCCGCATGGGGCACCACGAGACCGACAAAGCCGATGGCGCCGACCATGCTGACGATGGTCGCGGTGATCATCGCGGTGACGCCGAAGAGAACGAGACGTATGCGCGCCACCGGCACGCCGAGTGCCGCAGCATCCTCATCTCCGAAGGTGAAAGCGTCGAGCGAACGCGCCATCAGCAGACAGATCACTAGACCCGCCGCCACCACGAGGATGAGGATCTGAAAGTCGGGCCAGCGCACGCCACCGAAGCTGCCCAGGAGCCAGAACATGACGTCGCGCGCCTGCTGGGCATTGCCCGAGGTCGTGACGATGTAGGAGGTCAGGGCATTAAAAAGCTGTGAAGCCGCGACCCCTGCGAGGATCGTGTGATTGGGCCCGCTCGTCGCCCCGTTGGACAGCAGCGCCACCAGCGCAAAGGCTGCAAAGGCCCCCGCGAAGGCGCCCATGGACAACGACAGCCCGCCTGCCCCGATACCGAGCAC
>LUOO01000021.1:0-78737 GCA_001626765.1 Maritimibacter sp. REDSEA-S28_B5 | reverse complement strand
CCGCCACCGCGCCCGTCGAGGCGCCCGCCGAGACGCCCAGCACAAAGGGTTCGGCCAGCGCGTTGCGCAGGAGCGCCTGCAGGATTGCGCCACAGATTGCGAGGCCCGCGCCCGCCAGCGCCGCGACCAGGGCGCGGCTCAGGCGCAGGTCCCAGACCACGCTCTGCTCGATGCGCGGTATCTCGGCCCCCGTCAGGCCCAGACCGTTCGTCACCGCCAGCACGACGGTGCGCAGGCCGATCACGTAGTCGCCGATCGCGGTTGCCGTGGCGATTGCAAACCCCAGCGCCAGCACCGACAGCGCCAGAAGCAGGGCGAGCCGGCCCGCCCCGCTTTCGGTATCGTCGCGCAGGCTCACGGCAGGTCGAAGGACCGGAGTTGCTCGGCCAGCTGTTCGGCGCCGTAGAGGGTTCGGATGCTCGGGTTCATCGCAGCCCCGCTCATCACCGCGATGTGGCCTGCCTTGACCGCGTCCAGCTGGCTGACCGCCGGATCGGAGGTCAGGAAGGCGATCTTGTTCTCCGCCGTGTCGAGATCCCAACGGTTGCGATCGACCTGCGCCGCGACGAAGACGGTCGGATCGGCGGCCATGATGCCCTCCCATCCCAGCGTCGGCCATTCCGCCTCGGTCTTTACCGCATTGGAGCCGCCGAGCAGGTCGGCGATGTATCCTGACGGTCCATTGCCGCCCCCGAGATAGGCATCATCGGCTGGCGAGGGGCTTGAGAACCAGAAAAGGAACGTCAGGTCGTCGCGTTCCGTAAATTCCTCGCGCAGCGCCGCCTCCCGCGCCTTGAAATCCTCGATCAGCGCCGCGCCCCGATCCGCCACGTCGAAGATGCGCGCCATGTCCTCGATCTCCTTGTAGACGAGATCCATCGACCACAGGTCCTTGCGCACGCCGTAGACCGAGGTCGCGGCGCTGCCGTTCGCGTTTTGCGAGTCCGCCTCGGTCGTGCAGGCACTGGGCGACAGGTAGGTCGGGATACCGAGCGTTTCGAAATCCTCGCGCTTGGCGACCTTGCTGTCCGGCCCCATCAACGTGACAAGCATCGCGGGCACGAAATCGGGCTGCTGCGCCAGCACAGATTCGAGCGTCGGGAATTCGACCGTAATGACCTCGACCGTATCGTTGGCCGGCGCCAGTTCCGGCAGAACGCTGTTTGGCCAGAAGGCGGTGGCGGCCATGCGATCCTCGAGCCCGAGAAGGAGCAGTATCTCGGCGCTGTTCTGACCGAGCGCCACGGCGCGCTCCGGCGCCCTTTCAATGGTCACCTGTTGCCCGCAATTCTCGATGGTCAGCGGATAGGTCGTCTGCTCTGCGAGTGCTACAGAGCATAGAAGAGAGAGGGCGACGCCGCCAAGAATGGCGACCTTCGGGGTGGACATGATCACGATCCCATTTCCGAGTAAAAGAGTCGCCTTTCGCTATCCCTGCGGCCAGCGGAATTCAAGAGTGTTTTACTCGGGAATTACCGCGCGACGGACCCCGGTTGGCGCATCTCTAGGCCAGAGGATGCGCTCTCGTGCGACAAACGCGACGAAATGACCGCCAAGGTTGGGTGAACCGCGCCCTGGCGATCATGCGGCAAAGCGGTGGCGAGCAACCTTCCTCCGCCCAGCCCTGTCACTCGGCGTCGACCCCGTGTCGCCCACGGTCAGTGAGGTCCAAGCCCTGACGACAGCAAAGGCACGATCTGAGCGGCGCGGAACTGGAGCTATCAGATCGCTTCGTTGTCTCGACGGGAGGGCCGGAATAGCCTGTTGCGGTCTCCCCGGTGGATGTGTAGGTAGAATGAGTTATGTTATTACATAGCAAATCTAGAAACCAAGACAGGAGACATCCATGTTGACCTCAGTCGCCAAGAGCCTTGGCATCCTTTCGACTGGCGCGTTGCTCGCCTTTACGCTGCCCGCCGTGTCGCAATCGTCGGACAGCCAAGACCACGCGCATGACCATGCACATGACCACGGGTCCGAAGAGATCGCAAAAGGCTACTTCGAGGACGCCCAGATCCAGACACGCGCGCTGTCCGACTGGCAAGGCGACTGGCAGTCGGTGTTCCCCTATCTGCAGGATGGCACCCTCGCGCCAGTGATGGAACACAAGGCCGAGCATGGCGAAATGACGGCCGAGGAATACACGGCCTACTACATGACCGGTTACGAGACCGACGTGGACCGGATCGTCATCGACGGGGCAAGCGTGACCTTCTATCGGGGCGACGACGCCGTGCAGGCCGACTATGAGAGTGACGGGTATGAGATTCTGACCTACGAGAAGGGAAATCGCGGCGTCCGGTTCATCTTTGAAAAGGTCAACGGCGACGAGGCCGCGCCCGGTTTCATCCAGTTCAGCGACCACAAGATTGCCCCGGCCAAGGCCGATCACTATCACCTTTACTGGGGCGACGACCGGGCCGCAGTGCTCGAAGAGCTGACCAACTGGCCAACCTACTTCCCCGCCGATCTGACAGCGGATCAGATCGTGGATGAGATGCTCGCCCACTGACGACGACGCGTCGCGCATCCTTCAGACAGGCAGACCGGGGGCCGTGCGGTCAGTGATTGACTTTCCGTTCCGCTCCCGGTCTTTTGCCCGCGATGGTTCCCGAACGCCGCGAGGCCGCCGGGATGAAAAGGGAACACGGTGAGGTGTAGCCATCAGGCGCCAACTCCGTGACTGCCCCCGCAACTGTAAGCGGCGAGTGACCTGTCAGACCACTGATCCAGCGGGATCGGGAAGGGACAGCGAGCTGTGACCCGCGAAGTCAGGAGACCTGCCATCGGACGTTAACTTGAACCCGGGCGGGGTGTCCCGGAGGAGGTCGTTATGATCCACGGGAGCCTTCCCGCCAGACATTTTGATCCTTCTTGCCTGCCCCGCCTTTGGCAGAGGCGCGGATGGAAACGACCGAACACGTAATCACAGTCTGCATGCGCTGCATCGACCGGACGGCCAAGACACGGCCCGGGGCGGCACTTGCCCATGTGCTCCGGCACACGGTGCCCCAAGGTTTCCGGATCGCGCAGGCCGATTGCCTTGCCGGATGCGGGCGCACGACCGTTGTCGCCTATTCCGCGCGGGGCAAGGCGACATGGGTGTTCGGCGATCTTGACCAGACCGACCTGCCGGACCTTCTGGCCTTTGCACGGATGTATGCATCATCGCGCGAGGCGTGGTTCCGGGGCCGCGACTGCCCGAAGAAGCTCTGCGACAACACGCTGGCACGTGTGCCGAGGTTCTCGTGATGGCCTGCGCGACAGGTGGCCGGATTGAGGCCATCGGACTGAGCTGGGCGGCGACGCCGGACCAGCCGATCCTCGAGAACGTGAGCTTTTCGCTCGCCGCTGGTCGGTGCATGGGGGTCCTGGGCGCGAATGGCGCGGGCAAGTCCACGCTCCTGCGCCTGCTTTACCGCTACTATCGGCCCGGTGCCGGGAGCGTGCGGCTCGACGGCATCGACCTTGCCACGATGCCCGCGCGACAGGTGGCGCGCCACATCGCAGCCGTGCTTCAGGAGCAGCCGACGGACTTTGCGCTGACCGTGCGCGAGATCGTGGCGCTTGGCCGTGCACCGCATCGCCGGGGGATCGCCAGCGGCGGTGCGCGGGATGCGCAGATCGTCGACGAGGTGCTCGACCGGCTTGACCTGCACGGATTCGCACCGCGTGCTTTCGGCACCCTTTCGGGCGGCGAGAAGCAACGCGTCATGGTCGCACGGGCGCTGGCGCAGGAGCCCGACGTGCTGATCCTCGACGAGCCGACCAACCATCTCGACATCCGCCACCAGCTCGAAGTTCTTCGCCTCGTGCGCAGGCTAGGCGTGACGGTGGTGACGAGCCTGCATGACCTGAACCTTGCGACCACGTTGTGCGACGACGTGCTGATCCTGCACCGGGGCCGTGCCATCGCCTTTGGCCCACCCGAGGTCGCCCTGACTTCCGACACCGTATCGCGCGCCTTTTCCGTGACCGCGCGTCTCGAGCGTCTTCAACCGTCGGACCAACCCCATTTCACATTCCATCTTCCCGAACCCGAAAGGACCTGATCCATGAAACACGCCCTTATGACAACAGCGGCCATGCTGCTGACCGGCCCCGCACTTGCCTTCCCCGTTGCGGTGCAGAGCTGCGACCGTGAGGTGACATTCGAGGCCGCGCCCGAAGCCGCGATTTCCAACGACGTGAACCTGACCGAGATGATGCTCGTGCTTGGCCTTCGCGACCGCATGGTGGGCTACACCGGCATCTCCGGCTGGAAGACGCTGGACGAGGAAATGCGCGAGGGGGTCGAGGAACTGCCCGAGCTGTCCGCGAAATACCCCACGCGCGAGGTGCTGGTCGGCGCGGGGGCCGACTTCTATTTCGCAGGCTGGAACTACGGCATGAAGGTCGGCGGCGAGGTGACACCCGAGAGCCTCGAACCCTTTGGCATTCAGGTCTACGAACTCACCGAATCCTGCACCCATATCATGGACAAGCCCAAGGCGTCGCTTGACGACATGTATAACGACATTGCCAATCTGGGCACCATCTTTGGTGTCGAAGATCGCGCGGCGGCGTTGATCGACGGTTGGAAAACCGAGGTGGCCGAGATGACCGCCGATATCGACACGACAAACCCGATCCGCGCCTTCGTCTATGACAGCGGCGAGGATACCCCTTTCACCGCCGGTCGCTATGCCATGCCGACCGCCCTGATCGAGGCAGCGGGCGGAAAGAATGTCATGGATGGGTTCGAGAAAAGCTGGGCCACGGTCGGCTGGGAAGAGGTCGTGGCCACCGCCCCCGAGGTTATCGTAATCGTCAATTACGGCGAGGTGACGGCGGAGCAGAAGCGCGACTTCATGCTGTCCAATCCCGCCTTTGCGGACATTCCTGCGGTGAGGAACGACAACTTCGTCACGCTGGAATATGTCGAGGCGACGCCCGGCCCGCGCAACATCGCCGCCATCGCGAAGCTCGCAGAAGCCTTCGCCGCCGCACGATGAGCAGAGCCGCGCAGACCACCGACAAAGGCGCCGCGCGCGCCTTTGTCCTCTGGATCGGCTTCGGGGTTGCTGTGCTGATCCTGTCGATCTCGCTCGCCGTGAGCCTTGGGGCCGTACGGGTGCCTCTTGGCACCGTCTGGGGGGTGATCGGGCATCACGTCGTGCCGGGTCTCATTCCCGGCGGTGGATGGACGCCGTCGCATGAAGCGATCGTCTGGCAGCTTCGTCTACCCCGCACGCTGCTCGCCGCGCTCGTCGGAGCTGGTCTCGCGGTCGTCGGGGCGACGCTGCAATCTGTCACCCGCAATCCGCTGGCCGACCCGCATCTTCTGGGCATTTCGTCGGGGGGAGCGTTCGGGGCCATCGTCGCGCTGTTGCACACCGGGCTGATCTTTGGGCTCGCCACCGTTCCGCTCTTTGCCTTTGCCGGTGCGCTGTTCGCCACCGCGCTTGTCCTCATGGTGAGCCGTATCGCCCATGCCACCTCGTCCGACCGGCTGGTGCTGGCCGGGGTCGCGGTGTCGTTCATCGTGATGGCGCTTGCCAATGTGATGATCTTCCTGGGCGATCCACGCGCGACCCATACGGTGGTGTTCTGGATGCTGGGTGGACTTGGCCTCGCCCAATGGCCGCAACTGGTGTTCCCGCTCGTCGTGCTGGTCGGCTGCACGATGTGGTTCCTGTTTCGCGCGCGCGACTTCGACGCGATGACCATCGGGGATGAAACCGCCTCGACGCTGGGCATCCATGTGAACGGGTTTCGGCTGACGGCCTTCGTCATGGGTGCCCTGGTCACCGGGGTGATGGTGGCGTTTTCGGGGATCATCGGCTTCGTCGGGCTGATGGTGCCCCATATCGTGCGCATGGTCGTCGGCGGCGCCAATCGGCGTGTGCTACCCGCCAGCACCCTGACCGGCGCCATCTTTCTCGTCTGGTGCGACATCCTCGCCCGGACCGTGATGGCACCCGAGGACATTCCGATTGGCGTGATCACTGGGCTGATCGGGGGTGTGTTCTTTGTCTGGCTGCTGCGAAAGCGAGGCTGATCAGGGGCGTATCCTGGAGGTTTGAGTGTTTTCGCTCCGACCAAAATGAAAGGGCCCATTGAGGTGCTTAAGACAATGCTCTCTGCTTCATTGAACCTTCACCGGATCAAACGCCAAGACGTCGGCCCATGGTAGCCGTGTCGTGTGCGACCGGGCCCAGTCGGGCCTCGGTGCGCGCGGACCGCGGGTTTGGGTCGCCGGCACGACCAAGTGAGACCGCACTTCTTGTCTGTCCGTAAATAGCCTCCTTCAACCGTCACGAAAATCCATCGGGAATACGCGCCGCAGAGGAGTTATCGTTGCAGGCCACCAAGCGAATTTCCTTGGTAAGGTGTGGACGTTGCGCAGAAGCGACAATGTTGACTCTCAAGTATCACTTTCGTTGACGCGCCGACTTTCTCGCGCGAGTGTGGCGCGGAGTTTTCGACCGCATCACCGTGCGGCGATTCGCAGGGGAATTAGGAAAAATGAAGATTGTTGGCCGCATCCTTCGGGGTGCGTTTCTTTGTGGCGGCGCCTTCGTCGGCCTGACCGGAATTGTTTACGCCGAGGGACCGGGAACGGATGCGTTCGGAAACCGCATCACGAGTTCCAAGTTCGACACCAGAATCCCGACAGGCTTGTTCCATGACATCGCGAGCACGGGAACGTTTCTCGTCTTCGGCGATGACGTTTCTGCCCGGAACGTGTCGCTCGGGGGGCTCGTCTTTCCGTTCTACGGCACGAACTACACGAACCTGACCTTCGCGACGAACGGATACATCTCGACCTCGCCCACGGACGAAGGACCGGACCTGTCGAATGATCCGACCCTGCCGAGCATTCCCAGCACCGGGGGGGGTGCGCGCATCTATTCCTACCACGACGACCTCGTGGGCAACGTCTTCGGTCAGTATTTCGACCAGGCCTCCAGCCCGATCGGTACCGAGACCTTCGTGGCCCAATGGAATGCCCGGCATTTTGGCGGGGCCGGCGCATTCGACGACACGGCCACCATTCGCTACAATGTCATGCTTCTGCGCGACGGCACGATCGTGATGGCCTATGACCGGGTGTCGTCCGAAGCGGGCGGCGGAGCGACCGTCGGCATCCAGAACGAGACCGCGACGGACGGTGTTGCCTACAGCGCGGATGAAGCGGTGCTGGTCGATGGCATGACAGTTGTCGTCTCCGCGCCGGACTCGGATCCGTTCCCGCCTTTGCCCGAGATCGTGCCCGAGACCCCTGCCCCCGGCGTTCCGTTCAGGGGTCTGGCCAACGACCAGCAGATCAGCGGTTCGGAAATCGGCATGATGCAGTCGGGCATCCACGCGAACCTTACGCTCGAGCAGGTCCACAAAGCCTTTGCCATGGGCCAGCCCGACGTGCAGGTGTCTACCAAGGGCAGCGGCGACCTCGGCACCGGCGAGCGGTTCTCGACTTGGGCCAGCATCAGCGCCGTCACCCCCACGGGGACCGCGGGTCCGGCGATGACCGGCAACACCCACGGTATCCACGTCGGCGCCGACTTCCTGCTCACCCCGCAACTGGTGGGGGGCCTGTCGTTCGCTTATTCGAAATCGAACCTGCAAACCGGGATGCTGACCACTGCGGCCACGGGTTATACGGTCTCGCCCTACGTGGGCTTCAAGGTCAACGAGAATTTCCTGCTCAAGGCTTCGGCAAACTACACGCGCACGAGCTACGACGACGTGACCATGCCGCTCGGCACCTTCACGACGGCGAGCAACCGCTTCTCCGGCGAACTGACCGCAGAGGGCCGCTTTTCGTTGGGATCCTCGGGGCTCGCCCTCGTCCCGCAGGCGACCGTGTCGGCGGGGAGAGAGGTCTATGACCCCCTGACCGGCATGGGCCTGACGATCCCGGTTCAGCCGTCATGGTTCGTGCGCGGCGAAGCCACCGCGCGGATCGAGAAATCCTTTGCAACCCCCGCGGGACACGGGATGTTCTACGCGCTGGCCGGTGTGGACTACGTGCGGACCAACGGCGACAACTCGATCGCCCTTTTCGCGAGCGCCTACGACAACAGCCGGTTCGGCGGGGTGATCGGTGGCGGCTTTTCGGTTGTCGCTGCCAACGGCATCAACATCGACGCGAGCTTCTCGGGTCGCGGCCTGGGCACCACGAACCGCTCGCTGCAGGGTAACCTCACGTTCGGTCTGAAGTTCTGACATCCCTCACGTCGAGGCGGCGCGACGGCTGAACCACCCCGGCGGTTGCGCAGCCCATCGGAACGGGTGACCGCGAGGATGCCGGCTGGTCACCCTTGGCCAGAGGGCATAACAGGGGCGCGACCTTGCGGCATGATCGCTGGCGCGCAGCTGAACTGCGCCGGTGCGGCGCGGCTGTGTCACGACTTCGGCGCAATCGAACCGTCCTTGGACCGCCGATCCAGATCCATGAAAGCAGCGCCTGCAAGCAGCCTCGGCACTCGGGGCATGGCAAGATGGTTGCACTCTTGGTCAAGTCACGGACGCTCACAGCCAAGCCCCGTGGCGCCCTCGGCCCTATGCTCGTGTGGCAAGGGATCGCGAATCGCAGGAGTTCGACTCTTTTCCGGCTGTCAGGCCGTGCGCGCCGCGGTTGATCTGAGGAGGAGAGACCAGATGACCATGAAAGAAATCGCGTCCGCTGTTGGCGTCGTTCTGACGCTGGGGCTGAGCAGCACGACCGCCGATGCAGAGACAACGCTGACCTTCGCGTCTGCCGCCCCCGCCCCTGCCCCGATCAACCGCGCCTTCGAGGCATGGGCGCAGAAGGTGACCGAGGCGACCGGTGGCGAGGTCACGATCAATGTGGTCGCGGGCGGGACCCTGGGACGCAACGGGCAGCTGCTGGACCGGGTGCAGTCGGGCGTCATCGACATCGCGTGGGATTTCCAGGGCTACTATCCGAACCGCTTTCCGCTGAGTTCGGTCGCGGAACTACCCTTCATCTACGAAACGGCGCTCGAAGGTTCGATTGCCACGCAGACCCTGTTCGACGAAGGCGTGATCTCCGGCGAATACGACGATTTCGTCACCATCGGTCTGTTCGCCTTTCCGAACAATTCGGTGATCCTGTCGCAACCCCTGCCCGAGGACGGGATGCTCACCGGGCTGAAGCTGTCGGCGCAGAATCCGACGATGTATGCCGCGCTCGAGGCGCTTGGCGGGGTGCCTGTCGCGATGGGGATCGGGGATTGGTATCCGGCGATCAGCCGCGGCACGATCGACGGGGCCATCCTCGCCTTCACCGCCGTGCCCGCCTTCCGGTTTCAGGAAGTCACCTCGCATTACTACAAGGCCGCGCTGGGCGGGCACACGGGCTTCACCGTGATGAACCGCGCCGCCTTCGATGCGCTGCCCGAAGAGGCGCGCGAGGCGCTGATGTCGGTGAGCGGTGCCGCCTATGCCGAGCATATGGGCGCGTTCCTCAACGAACAGGCTGCCGCCGGCGAGGGGCTTGCCGGAACCACCGCCCAAGAGATCGTGGAGATCGAAGGCGCGCAGGTCGAGGCCTGGCGAACCGCACTCGAGGGCATCGAGGCCGCCTGGATCGAGGCCGGTCCGGGCACCGCCGACACGGTGGCCGCGATGCGCACTGCGGTCGAGAACGCAGCAGAGTAAGGGACGGAACGGGGGCACATCGGCGCCCCCGACTACATGAGGGCGCAGGCGCATGATCAAACTCTACGGCTATCCCAAATCCACCTGCACGCAGAAGGTCAAACTCTGTCTCTTCGAAAAGACGCTGCCCTTCACCGATCGCCCCGTCGATCTGGCGAAACAGGAACATCTGACGCCCGAATACCTCGCCCTCAATCCGAACGGCGTGGTGCCGACGCTGGTGCACGACGGCGTGGCGATCCACGACAGCTCGGTCATCATGGAATACCTCGACGAGGTGTTTCCCGATGTTCCCATGTCCGGCCGCACGGCGGTCGAACGGGCGCGGGTTCGGGCCTGGCTTCGCTTTTTCGAAGAGGTGCCTACGGTCGCGATCCGCATCCCGAGTTTCGCGAAGGTGCTCTTGAAACCCGTGGAAAAGATGACCCCCGACGAACGCCGCGCCAACAGCGACAAGCGGACGCTGCGCAAGGGGTTCTATCGGTCGATGGAAGACGGGATCAGCGACGCACGGTTCGACGAGGCGGTCGAACGGCTGCGGCTGACCTGCGAGAGGATGGAGGCGACGCTCGCGGACCGTGACTGGCTCGTCGCAGGGCTTCCTGGCGGGTTCGGGATCGCGGACGCCTGCGTGGTGCCGACCTTTGACAGGATGCAGGACCTGGGGCTGGCCCCGGTCTGGCAGGACCTGCCCGGCGTGTCGCACTGGTGGGCGCGGGTGCAGGAACGGGACTGTTTCGCGCGGACATATGTCGACGGAACGCGGCTCGTCGCGGCATGACCGGGCGGGCCCGGCAGGGGTCTGGCGACCCGTGGCAGGCCGAGATCAACCGCACCTTCGGCTTGCGGTTCAACATCACGGGCGACGCTCCGGATCGGCGCGAAGCCGTCGCGAACCGCGTCGACTGGCACCGACGGACACGGACCGCCCATCTGGCCAAGCTCGTGTTCGCCGCGCATCGCACCGCGCAACTGGGCGGGAAGGCGCGCGGATCGAGCGACCCGGTACTCGTCTCGCATCTGACCGAAGGCACCTGCCGCGTCGAGCAGGCGGGGCGCAAGGACCGCGCGACGGCGGGAGACCTTTAACTCATCGACACCGGCCAGCCGTTTCTTATCGAAACCTCCCGCATGGCGACGCGGGCAATCCTGGTTGATCGCCGCGCCATGCGCTGCCACTTTCCCCACTTTGAACGCTATGGCGCCTGTGTGCTGCGCGGGTGCGACCATTCGGGCGAGGTTGCAAGCAATATCGCGAACGATCTATTCGAGGCCGCGCAGGACGGCTCGGACTGGGCTGATCGACTGGTCGACTGCCTGTGCCAGTTTCTCGGCTATGCGATGCCGCGCGACAACCCCCCGGAGGCGGCGGATGTCTGGCTGTGCGCGGCCATGGCGTTTGCCCGTGACAGATTGGGCGACACGGACCTGCGGGCTGGCGATCTTGCCGCGGTCGCCGGGGTGAGCATCCGGCACCTGTACGCGCTCTTCGCGGCCACGGGGCAAACGCCCAAGCGCTGGCTCATGGACGAGCGGCTTGCGGCGGCGGCGCGAGACCTGAGCGATCCCGAAAGTATCTCGCTTCGCATTTCCGATATTGCCGAGGCACAGGGGTTTCGCGACTCCGCGCATCTGAGCACGGCTTTCCGGCGCAGGTTCGGCGTTTCCCCCCGCGCCTACCGGTCGCGGACAGGGGCCGAAACTCCCCCGCAGCGCACACCGGGACAAGCCGATAGCCGAAATTCACAAGATTTCCGGACCGACGACCCCTAGCGTGTTCCCTGCGGCGCCGATGCCACCGGGCCGCAAGAGGGAGGACCACATGACCACTTTGACATCTACCTGGACCGAGGGCGATGGCGCCTGTCCGGCGTCGACGCTGGGACGGGCCTACCGCCCGCTGGAGCACGACGGTTTCTACGACTTCATCGCGAAGGCGCAGGCCGAGGAGCCGGTATTCTTCAGCGAAGCGATCCGCTACTGGGTCGTGACGCGGCGGGCGGACGTTCTGGCCGTGCTAGCCGATCCGGACAGTTTCTCGGCGGCGATCACGCTTGCCCCCGTGCATCCTTTCCCGCCCGAGGTCGTCGCGGCGTTGCGGGACGGCGGTTTCTCGTTCCAACCGACGCTTGTCAATTCCGACGCCTCCGTCCACAGTCGCCTGCGGCCCAAGGCGCAGCGGTTCCTGAATGCCAAGCGCTATGCGACCTATGCCGACCGTATCCGCGCCATCGTGCGCGACCATATCGCCGCAATCGGCGAGGCACCGCGCGTCGATCTGGTGGCCGCGCTGACCTACGAGGTGCCCGCCAAGGTGCTCGCACTGCTCCTGGGCATCGAGGATATTTCGCCCCGGCAGATCAAGGTCTGGGCCGATCACCGGCTGGGCATGACCTTTGGCGTGCTGGAAGGCGACGAACTGGCCGAGGCCGCCCGACAGCTTCTCGATTACTGGAAATACTGCGAGCGGCTGGTGGCGGACCGGCAGGACAATCCGCGCGACGATTACGCCTCGATGCTGCTTGACCTGCGCGGCGGGGACGACGGGGTGCTCACGATCACCGATGTGGTCGGGCTCGTCTTTGGCGTCATGGTCGCGGGCCACGAGACGACCACGAACGCCGCCGGCAACCTGATCCACGCGCTGCTGACGGACCGGGATCAATGGGAACGGCTCAAGGCCGATCCGACGCTCATCCCCAACGCGGTCGAAGAGGGGCTTCGTCACTCGTCCTCCGTCGTGAACTGGCGGCGGCGCACGACCCGACCCGTGACCGTCGGCGGCGTCGATATTCCCGAGGGCGCGAATGTTCTGATCTCACTCGCGGGCGCGAACAACGATCCCGAGGTCTTCGAGAACCCGCGCAGCTTCGACGTGGGGCGTGAGAACGTGAAGGACCATGTGGCTTTTGGAAAGGGACGGCATTTCTGCCTGGGCGCACCGCTCGCGCGGCTGGAGATCACGATCATCCTCGAGGAACTGCTCGCGGCCTTTCCCGACATGACGCTCGCCCCCGGCTTCCAACCGGCGTGGGTGCCGACCGTTACCTTCCGTGGGCCGCTGTCGCTCGAGGTGCTACCGCGCGGGGGCGCAATGACCACGGGGGAACCCGCATGAAGATCGCGTTTCTTGCCGCCGGCGGACAGCGGTTCGATGTCGAGGCACATCCCGGTGCCACCTTGATGGAGATCGCGACCGGCGCGGGGGTGCCCGGTATCACCGGGGAATGTGGCGGCTCGATGGCCTGCGGCACCTGTCACTGCAAGCTGACCGATGAAAGCTATGTACTTGTCGGCCCGCCCGGAGACGATGAAGCCTCGATGCTCGAATTTTCAGAGACCGAACCCACCGAAACCTCGCGCCTGTCCTGCCAGGTCGCATTGACCGAGGCCCATGACGGTCTCGTCGTCCACGTCCCACCGTGGAGCTGACCACCACCACGCCGGGACGCCGGTAGTCCGACGCACTACCGGACAAGTTCCGTCGCGCGGAGGTGCCAGACAAGGCTGCGGCCATTTTGCCAGAGTGACCCCAAGACAGGGAGGAGTCCGATATGGCGGAAATGGCCGGGCCGAGATCGCTTGAGAACGCGAAGGACTGGATACTTGGGAAACTCGAGGCACGGGTTCATCCCTTCGCCTTGACAGATGTCGACCGGACCCGCGCGGTGATCGAGAGCCTAACGGGGCTTGATGGCGCGACATGGGCCGCGGCCTGGGCCGGTCAGGGCGATGCCTATGCGAAACAGGCCGAGGCGGCAGAAGCCAGGGGCGACACCGCCGCCGCGCGCGACAACTGGTACCAGGCCTACGGCTTTTACTTCCTTGGCCGCTTCCCCTGCCCCAACCATCCCGACAAGCTCGCGAGCTATGAAAAAGAGGTCACGGCCTATCAGTCGTTCGGCAAATACGCCACGCCTGCGATCGAGGTCGTCACCCTGCCCTTCGACGGGCGCGAAGGTGAGGGGCGCGAGATCACCTTCTACGTCCGCCTGCCCGAGGGCATCGACTCCCCGCCCGCCATCGTCATGTGGGGCGGCGTCGATGCGTGGAAAGAGGAAATGACCATCCTGACCGAGGGGCTGGCGGCACGCGGTTTCGCCACGGTCGCGCTCGACAACGTGGGCACTGGGCAATCGCCCATCAAAGCGGGGCCGGACGGGGAACGCCAGTTCCTGCCCGTCCTCGACTGGGTCGAGACCTGCGGCCGGTTCGACGCAACCCGCATCGCCATCGTGGGCCGGTCCTTCGGTGGCCACTGGGCCACGAAACTGGCCCATCTCATGCCCGAGAGGTTCCGCGCGGCGGTCAACTGGGGCGGCGGCGTGCATTACATGTTCCAGCCCGACTGGATCGAGAAATCACGTTATCCGGACAGCTACCTCATGGAGCTGGTCGAGACCCGCTCGCGGATGCTCGGGGCGACGAACGACGCGGAATATATCGAGGGCTTCAAGGTGCTGTCGCTTCTGGATCAGGGGCTTCTGGACCAGCCCTGCGCGCCGCTCCTGCTCATCAACGGCAAGAACGACACGCAATGTCCCGTCGCGGATATCGAGCTTCTGACCGAACACGGCGACCCGAAATCGGTGCGCCTCTTTCCCGGACGCGGGCACATGGGGTTCGGCCCCGGCACCGTGGACACGATCATCGACTGGCTCAAGGCCCGTCTCGCCTGAACCGCTTTCCCGAAGGAAGAAATCCATGGCCAACTGGCAGGAAATGATGCCCAGCACACGGGCCTATCTGATGGACAAGGTGCTTTATGAATTGCACCACAAGCCGGACCATCTGGAGGCCTACACTACCGACGCTGACGCCTATCTCGCGCGGTTCGGTCTGCCCGATGACCTCGCCACAGCGATCAGATCGAACGACGTGGCGGGCATGTATCTCACGGGCGTGAACCCCTATCTGCTGCGCGCCCATTGCATCGGGGTCAAGATCCCCGAGGCCGAAAGCCTCGCCGCGCTGCGCCGTCTTCTGGACCACGAGGATTACAACGATGGCTGAGATCACCGGCATCTACACGGCGTCGCACACGCCCGTCATGCTCAATTTCCCGGACAACATTCCCGCCGCCCTGAAGGACGAAATCTTCGCGGCCTACAAGGCGATGGGCGACGATTTCATGGCCGGAAAGCCGGACGCGCTGATCGTTCTGTCGAACGACCACCTGCACAACTTCTTTCTCGACAACTTCCCGGCCTACTGCATCGGTTGCGCGGAAAGTTACGAAAGCCCGATCGAGCATTGGCTGCATGCCAAACGGCGCACCATTGCGGGCGATCAGGCGTTCGGCTCCTACCTCCTGCAAAACGCGCTTGAGGCCGAGTTCGACCCGTCCTTCTCGATGGAAATGGTGCTTGATCACGGCTCGCTCACGCCGCTCGAACTGGCGGGCGTGGACCCGGACCTGCCCATCGTGCCGGTGCTGATCAACTGCGTGCAACCGCCGATGCCGACCATGCGCAGGAGCTATAATCTGGGCAAGTTCCTGGGTCAGGCGATTGCGGATTACGACGGCGTCGAAAGGGTCGCGATCCTCGCCACCGGCGGGATCAGCCACGACATCGCGACGCCCCGGATGGGGATGGTGAACGAAGTGTTCGACGAGACGTTCTTGTCCCACATGGAAAGCGGCGACGTGGACGCGACGATCCGATACGCCACCGATTTCGTCCATACGGCAGGGAACGGTTGTGAGGAAATCCGCATGTGGATGGCGGCAATGGGGGCCGCGAACGGCGCGGCGTTCGAGCGGACCTACTACAAGGCCGTGAACGACTGGTATACGGGGATCGGCATCGGCCGATTCCGGGTGTCGTGATGGCCGCCTTCGGTAGCGCGCTCATCATCGGTGGCGGGATCGCGGGCATGTCGGCGGCCCTGTCGCTGAACGAGGCCGGGGTCAAGGTCCGGCTCATCGACCGGGACGCCCAATGGGGCGTGTCGGGCGCCGGGATCACCATAACGGGGCCGACCCTGCGGGTGATGAAGCGCCTGGGCATTCTCGATGACGTGCTGAAGGCCGGCTGGACCTCGGACGACATCCGCGCCTGCGATGCCGAGGGCAACGTGCTGGCCGAAATCGAGGGCCGCACTTCTGGCGGCGATGGCATCCCCGGCGCGGGTGGTATCATGCGCCCGACGCTGCATCGGCTTCTGGCCCAGCGCGTGCGCGACGAGGGGATCGAGGTGTCTCTTGGACTGACCGTCGAGGCCCTGTCGGACGGCAGCCCGAAGACGGTCGACTTTTCCGATGGGAGGCAGGCCACTTATGACCTTGTCGTGGCGGCGGATGGCATATTCTCGGACACCCGCAAGGCGCTGTTTCCCGAAGTGGAGGGGCCGAAATACGTGGGTCAGGTCTGCTGGCGTCTGATGGCCCCGCGTCATCCGGGCATCGACCGGCGCACCTATTTCCTGGGCGGGCCGATGAAGATCGGGATGAACCCGGTATCGCCCGACGAGATGTATATGTTCCTTCTGGAGCCGGTGGAGACCGTCGAATGGATCCCCGACGACGAACTGTCGGACCGGCTCGCACGGCTCATGGAGGGTTATGGGGGCATCGTGGCCGATGTGCGCGCGGGGCTGACGCCCGACAGCAACATCGTCGCCCGTCCCCTCGAGACCGTTGTCTGCCCCGCGCCGTGGTATCGTGACGGCGTGGTCCTGATCGGGGACGCGGCCCATGCCACGACGCCGCAACTCGCGTCGGGTGCCGGTATGGCGATGGAGGACGGCGTGGTGCTGGGCGAATGTGCCGCCACCGCCGCGACACCCAAAGAGGCGCTCGACGCTTTCATGAAGCGGCGGTTCGACCGCTGCGCCTTTGTCGTGGACAAATCCCTGACGCTTGGCCGCCTGGAAAAGGCAGGCTCTTCGCCCATCGACCAGATCCGGGTCGTGGAAGAGGCGCTCGCCCAACTGAACCAGCCCTATTGAGGACCCGATGTTCCTGACCGTAAACGACCACACCCTGCACGCGACCGTCGCGGGCGACCCCGACGCCCCGGTCTTGGTGCTGCTTCATTCGCTGGGCACCGAAGCCGCGCTCTGGGACGCGCAGGTGGCGAGGTTCAGCGCCACGCACCGGGTCATCTGCCCCGAGTTCCGCGGCCATGGGGCGAGCGAGGAAGGCCGGACCCCCTACAGCTGCGACACGCTCGCGTCGGACGTGCTGGACATGCTGGATCAGCTCGGCGTGGACGACTTCACGCTGGCGGGCTGTTCGCTGGGCGGCGTCGTGGCGCAACTCGTCGCCGCCGAGGCCGGGACACGCGTCACGGGGCTCGCCCTTTTCGACAGTTACGTCGCGAGCCTTGATCCGCAGATGTGGCGGGACCGGGCGGCGAGAATCCGGTCGGACGGCCTTGCCGCGATTGCCAATGGCGTGCTGGATATATGGATGACCCAAGCCGACCGCAGCACGCCCGAGGGCAAGGGGTTGGCCCGCATCCTCGCCCGCGCGTCGGACGAGGGCTACGCCGCCGCCAGCGACGCGCTGGCCAATGCCGATTGCCGGGCGGCCGACGCGCAAGTAACCGCCCCCACCATCGTGGCCTATGGGACCGAGGACAAGGCCGCCCCGCGCGCGGCGTCCGAGGCGCTGGCCGCCGCCATCGCAGGCGCCCGCCTGCGCCCCATCGACGGTGCGGCGCATCTGCCGCTTCTGCACTATCCCGAGGCTTCATCGGCCATACTGAACGAACTGACCTGACTCCGCCCCTCGGGGCGGGCACCATCATGGGAGGAAGAGGGTCGTGGACACAACGCAACTGAAACACATGCCGCAGGGAGAGCACAGGGTGGCAACGGTCATGCCGTAGACGACAGCACTGCGGCGCATCGCACTGAACGCAGAGCAAGGCACCCGCTATCTTGCCGCGGCAGGTGTGGTGATGATCGTTCTGATCGCGTTCCTGACGCTTTTCGACGTCGGGCTGAGGTCGATCTTTTCCACGACAATCCGTGGCCTGAACGAAATCCTGATCCTGTCGCTCGGCGTCGCGATCGCGGCCTGCCTGCCGTCGGGCGCGGCGCGCGCGGTGCACATATCGCTCGATCTCGTCACCGCCCGCCTGCCCGGTCACGCAGCGCGGGCGCTGGCGCTCATGGGAACGGTGCTTCTGACCCTGTTCCTGCTGCTCGTCGGGATTAAGGTCTTTCAACTCGCCGCGACCTATGACCAACGCGACCAAGCGTCGATCATCCTGGGCTGGCAGATCGCGCCCTTCTACTATGCCATGTCCACGCTTCTGCTGCTCTGTGTTCCGATCCAGATCATACACGCAGTTCAGGCGGGAGCCGGAATCATGCGCTCCGACCGGGGCTGGTGGCGTCCCTTGGAGTTCCTGCCGGCGCTCGCGATCCTCGTCGTCGCGGGGCTGGTCTGTTTCGATGCGCTCGACCTCTTGCCGGTCTACGACTGGTTCCGGTCATTGCAGGCTGGTGTCGCGGCACTGGTGTTCTTTGCGGTGATGTGGGGGCTCATGGTGCTGGGCGTTCCGCTCGCCGCGTCCATGGGGATCGTGGGGTTCCTGGGCATCGCGATCCTGCTGGCGGTCGGTCCTGCCGGAACGGTTGTCGGCAGCGAGGCGGGCAAGTTCTTCACCAGCGAGACGCTGGCGGTCCTGCCGCTGTTCCTGCTCATGGGCAGCTTTGCCTCGGTGGCCGGACTGTCGGCAGACATCTACCGCTTCGCCAACGAGCTGATGCGCCCGATGCGCGGGGCACTGGCCCATGCGACCATTGCGGGCTGCGCGGGCTTTGGCGCGCTCACGGGATCTTCGCTGGCGACCGCCGCCACCTTTGGCAAGGTGGCCCTGCCCGAGATGCAAAGCCGCAACTACGATCAGGCGCTCGCCACCGGCAGCGTCGCGGCGGGCGGCACCTTGGGCAGCCTCGTGCCCCCCTCGACCGCGCTCATCCTTTTCGCGCTCCTCTCCGAGCAATCCATCGGCCGGCTCTTTGTGGCCGCGATGATCCCCGCCGCGCTGGCCATCGCGCTCTATCTCGTCGCCATCAAGGTGTTGCTCACGCTGCGCCCCGGTCTTGCGCCGGAAGGATCGCCCATCGACCCCAAGGCGCTCTTCGCCGCTGCGAAAGGCTGCATCGGGGCGGTCGTCCTCTTCGGCGCGGTGATCGGCGGCATCTACACCGGTATCGTCACGGATACGGAGGCCGCCTCGGTCGGTGCGGTGGGCGCGTTCCTGTTTGCGCTCTTTCGGGGGCGTCTGGGAGGCGGGCAGCTCTGGACCGTCATGGCGGAAACCACCACCACAATAGCGCTCATCTACACGCTGATTTTCGGAGCGGTGACATTCTCGTTCCTCATCGCCTTTACCCAGGTGCCGGCGATGCTGTCGGGCTGGATCATGGGAATGGACATGGGTCCCTATGGTGTCGTCGCCCTGCTCGTCCTTGTCTACCTCATGCTTGGCATGGTGATGGACAGCTACGCGATGATGTTGATCACGGTGCCGATCTTTCTGCCGCTCGTCACGCAGATGGGATTCGACCCGATCTGGTGGGGCGTGGTCACGGTGATCTGCGTCGAGATGGGGATGATCACGCCGCCCTTCGGCATGAACATCTTCATGCTCTCGTCCATCGCCAAGAACGTCCACATCTCGACGATCTATCGCGGCGTCGCGCCTTTCGTCCTCGTCGACCTGATCAAGGTCGGTGCGCTGATCGCCTTTCCGGCTCTCGCGCTCTGGCTGCCGAGCCATATGTGAGCTGCATAGGGAACAAGACCGTGGGCATGTGCCCGGATCGGACCGGTTGGGACCTAGTTCAGCGATCCGCCGCGCTCTGCCCGCCCGGCCTGAAACACGTGATGTTCCCGGTATTTCGCCGGGGGCATCCCGAACTCGGCCTTGAACTGGCGCGAGAAATGCGCGGCCTCGTTGAACCCCCATTCGAAGGCGATGGTCGAAACCGGTTTGTGCGACAGGTTCGCATTGGCCAGATCGGACGCGATCCGCGACAGGCGGCGCTTCCAGATGTGGCGCATGAGCGTCGATCCCGTGCCGCTGAACACCGCG
The DNA here is from genome assembly GCA_001626765.1 of Maritimibacter sp. REDSEA-S28_B5. Classification (GTDB taxonomy): domain Bacteria; phylum Pseudomonadota; class Alphaproteobacteria; order Rhodobacterales; family Rhodobacteraceae; genus Maritimibacter. The sequence continues at coordinate 59,034 of LUOO01000021.1, read as the reverse complement.
TGGACCTGCCGCACCGACAGCCCCACCTCGCTCGCGATGCGCGCACAATCGAGATCCGGGTCGGCGAGGTTGCGCAGGATCGCCTCGTGAATGCGTTGGAGCGTCTGCTCGTTCGATCCGATGACAGCCGGATCAATCGGCTTGCTGGTCACCATGGACACGGCAAGCAGATTGGCCAGACATCCGGCCAGCCGCTGCATGGGACGGTCCTGAATGTCCCATTCCATGCCGAACATCTCGTCGATCATGGTCTTGCAGGTATACCCCATCCCGCGGTCACATTCGAGCGCGGTGGCCGTGTAAAGCTCGCGCTCCGGAAAGATCTCCTGCCAGAAATGCGAGTCGAGATAGATCGACCGTGTCCTGATGTCATCGGTTTCGATTTCGAACGGCTGCGTCGTGTCGATGAAGAAAATCTGGTTCGGCGTGATCACGGCTTCGCGCCCGCCCTGCCGGACGCAGGCGTGCCCCTCGATCTGATGCGAGACAAGGAACGACCGGCCCTGCCGCGACGATTTTCCCGCTTTCAAACGGGTCGAATGTGGGGTGAAACTGATATCGGCGAGCCGCACATGCGGGGACACGTAGGTTTTGCGGATCTCACCGTCATAACTGCGCGCGCCATCGGACCTCAGGTCGAAGCGCGTGCGCAGAAGCCCGTTCATCTGGCGCTCGAAAGACGCGCCAGACGCCCGCACCACCGGCGTGCTCATATCGTTCATTTCTCCTCCCTCACCCCAGTCCTCACCATGGGGTTTCGCGAGTCTAGGGCACATGGTTTCATGCGTCCAGTGACTCGGGGATCACGCAAACCACCTCAGGAGACAAGATGACCGACCTGTGCATCATGGTCGCGCCGAACGGTGCGCGGCGGACCAAGGCAGACCACCCCGCCGTTCCGATATCGCCCGAGGATCTGGCGACCACCGCCCGCGCCTGCCAAGACGCCGGAGCGGGCGCGATCCACCTGCATGTGCGCGACAGCGCCGAGCGCCATTCGCTGGATGCGGACCGGTATCGGGCGGCTATCGCGGCGGTTGCGGCAGCGGCCCCGGGCCTAGCCGTGCAGACGACGACCGAGGCGGCAGGCGTCTTTTCTCTCGCCCAGCAGGTCGCGAGCGTCGAGGCGCTGAACCCCGCCTGCGTGTCGTTTTCGATCAGGGAACTCATGCGCGAAGGCCATGACGCAGCGGACCGCTTTCTCGCTGGTGCCGCGGCGCGCGGAACGGCGATCCAGTTCATCCTCTACGATCCCCAGGACATCGCCCTTTTCGCCGCTCTCCACCGCGACAACGCGCTGCATTTACGCGATACGCCTCGAGTAATCGTGGTCGCCGGACGCTATGCCGTGACCCAGAATTCCGACATCGCGGATTACGAGGCGCTTCATGCCGCTTTGAAATCCGAGCGGCTCACCGACGAGGCGATCTGGATGACCTGCGCTTTCGGAACCGGAGAAATGGCCTGTCTTGCCCGGACGATCGACGATGGCGGCCACGTGCGTGTGGGTTTCGAGAACGCCATCGTGGATGCGACCGGAACCCCCGCGCGGGACAATGCCGAGCGGGTTGCGAAGGTCGCCGACCTGGCACGGGCATGCGGTCGGCGGCTAACCGACGGGGACGGCGCACGCGCAATCCTCGGGGCGACGACCGCCGCTCCGCTGCTTTGAACGCAGGCCGACGCAAGAACGCCGGCAGGCACGCGGGTTTCCATGGCTCGGCCCGTTGTTATTCAGACGGCGAGTTCAGCGACGGAGCTTGCGGCCTCGACCGCCTCGAGGCTCGCCAGCATGTCACTGGTCCGAGCGGCACCATGGCGCGGCTCGGCCTGTCCCCGGAACTTGGCGGACGCAATCACCGGATCATAGCCGCCAAATCGAGGATCGGCGGCCAGCCGGTCGTTCGCCGCAGACAGAACGCGCCCATCGGCCAGCGCGATCTCGACCTCGGCCCCGATGCGGCCCTCGGGCAAGGGGGCGACGGTCGCGCGGTCGGTCAGGCGTTGACCCACCGCCCAGCCCTCGGCCCCGCGCAGATAGGCGTCGGGTTGCACCGACCCGGTTTGCAGGGCGATGGAGACAGGAAAGGTATAGCTGAAGATCGCGTCACAATGGGGGAATGCGCGCGGGGCAAAGGGTTTGTTGCAGAAATTGCCCATCCGCGCGGCGGGCACGCGAACGGTCAGCCGCTCGATGGTCGCGGGGTCGAAGTCATGCGCCTCGTAAAGCGCCAGTGCCGCCTCGATTCCGTTGTGCGTGGCCATGCAGGACGAATACCGCTTGAAATGCGCCTCGGCGAAATAGGCGCTCCCGAGGGCCTCGCCCAGAACCTCGGGCCGTGAACAGCCCGCCGTATAGGTCGCGAAGAACCCGAACCGCGCGCCCAGCGGGTCGGTCATCCCGACCCATCCCGCTCGGGCCAGTTCCACCGCCGTCAGCGCATTGCGCGCGGCCGTTCCCTGCGACAGCTTGAACCCCATCGCGCCGTCGTAGAGATCTTGGATCGTATGCGAAATCTGCGCCACGGTCAGCCCGATGGCGTGGATCGTCTGGTCCCGGTCCAGACCATAAAGCCGCGCCGCCGCCAGTGCCGCGCCGGGGGCCGAGTAGACCGACGAACCGTCCCAGCCCTGCCCGAAATCGAGCCCCGAGGCGATGAGCAGGCGGGCGGCGAGGTCGTCGCCCACCACGATCGCCGCCAGCAGCTCGGCCCCGGAGGCACCGACGTGATCGGCAGCGGCCAGCGCCGTGGGGATCGTGGTCCCGGCATGGTGCGAGGGGATCAGCTCGTCGTGATACCGGACCGTCATCACCTCGTAGTCGAAAGACCGGGCAAAGACCGCGTTGACCATGGCGGCATTGATCGCGGGCAGTCGATGGGGTGTGCCGATGACCCGCGCCTGCCCCGCCCCGCCCTGCGCCAGCATCAGGTCGAGGAGCCCCGCGTTACCGTCGGCCCTGATCCCCCCCAGCGCGCAGCCGACGACATCGGTGAGCCGGGCCTTGGCGGCCTCCAATGCCTCTCGCGGCAGGTCCTCGGGCCGGACGGACAGCGCGTGGTCGACAAGCGCAGTCAACGCCGGCCGCAGATCGACTGGCGCGGTCACTTCTCTTGCGCCCGTGAATGCAGGATTTCGCCCAGGATGCGGCCCCGGAACTCGGCAAACTCGTGCAGGCTCTTGGTCGCGATCTGGTCGCGCGGGAACGGCAGGTCGATCTCGACCGTGTCGATCACCGAGGCGGGCGAATTGGCCAGCACGACCACGCGGTCCGAGAGATAGACTGCCTCGTCGATGTCATGGGTCACGAGCACGACGCAGATGCCGAGCCTGTCGCGCAGCTCGAGCACCAGATCCTCGAGCTCGAACCGCGTCTGCGCATCGACCGAGGCAAAAGGCTCGTCCATCACGAGGATACGCGCGTCATAGGCCAGCGCACGGGCGATGGCGACGCGCTGCTGCATCCCGCCCGACAGTTGCCAGGGGTATTTCTCGGCCGCATCGCTCAGACCCACGGTCGCGAGCACCTCGCGCGCCTTGGCCTCGCGCTTGGCCTTTGACACGCCGCGGCCCTTGAGCGGCAGAGCCACGTTCTTGAGCGCATTCATCCACGGCAGGAGCGACCGGCTGTAATCCTGAAAAACGACCGCGATTTCCTCGGGCGGCGCGACGACGGTGCGCCCCACGACGCGGACCTCGCCCGCCGTAGGACGCAGAAGGCCCGACAGGCAGCGCAGCAATGTGGTCTTGCCGACCCCCGAAGGGCCAACGATGCAGACGAATTCCCCGGGGTTCACGGTGACGTTCAGGCCCTTGAGCACCGTCTTGGCAAAAGCGCCGGCGCGGTAAGTGACCTCGACCTCGCGCGCTTCGAGCGCCGGGGTGGCCGGGGTCGCGTCTGCGGCGGTGCGAGTCAGGGATTTGGTCACGGTGTTCATCGGTTTTTCCTTTGTCATGTCATCATCCGCGCCGGGCCTGGGCCGAGCTTTCGCGGTGCCATCTCAAGGCAAAGTGTTCGAAGATCTCGAAAAGGCGGCTCAGCAGGTATCCGAGCAGCCCGACCAGAATGGTCCCCGCCCATGTCTCGGCCACCGCGAAGTTCCGGCCCGATTGCAGGATGTAATAGCCCAGCCCGCTGTCGGCGCCGTAGATTTCGCTCACCACCATGACGATCACGCCGATGGCCAGCGCGGTGCGCACACCCGGCACGATCTGCGGCAGGGCGGCGGGCAGCACCATGTCGAGCACATGGGTGCGTTTCGACAGACGGTAAGACTTCGAGAAATCGGTCAGTGCCGTGTCGATCCCCTTGACCCCGTCGATGGTGTTGAGAAGCACCGGCCAGACGCAGGCGAAACTGATCGACCAGATCTTGGGCAGGGCGCCGATGCCCAGCGCGCCGATGATCAGCGGAACCAGCGCAACCTGCGGCACCGACCGGATGAACTGAAGGTAGGGGTTCACGGCGTCGCGCAGGCGTTGCGACGATCCGAGGATCACACCTGCCACCACGCCCACCACGATGGCAATGGCCAGCCCGGCGGCGAGGTTGGTCAGGGAAAAGGCCGCGTAGGACAGAAGCGGCCCCTCGGTGATGTCGCGGACCCCGACCGAGACGATCTCGGCGAGCGGCGGAAAGTAGAGCGAGGTCGACCCGGCGGAGGCCAGCCACCACAGCACGATAAGCGCGACGGGCAGCCAGGCTTCGGCAAGGATGCCCAGAAATCGGTTGGTCAGTTTCATCAGGCCGTCTCCCCACGGACGGACGGGTGCCAGGCGAGCACGTAACGCTCGATCGCGGCAAAGGCTTGGTTCAGCGTCAGACCCAGAAAGCCCGACACGATGACATAGGCGATGACTTCCGCGGAGGCCCCGTCGATCCGCGCGATGGCGATTTCGTAACCGATACCCGGCACGGACGAGAGCACTTCGACCCCGATGGACAGGAGCACCGACAGCGCGGTCGAAATGCGCAGACCGGTCATGATGAAAGGCAGCGCGTTGGGCAGCGCGACCTCGAAGAACTTGACCCGCCCGCCGATGCCGTAGGACAGCGTCATGTCCTCGATCGTCGGTTCGACCCGGCGTGCGCCGTAGATCGACTGCACGAGGATCGGCCAGAGCGCGGCCAGCACCACCATGATGAGCTTCATCTTGAAGCTCGCGCCGAACAGCAGGACCAGCACCGGCATGAGCGCGATGATTGGCCAAGACCGGAACAGGTCGACGAGAAACCGCGTGGCGCGATAGACACGCGGGTTCGCCCCGATGATCAACCCGAGAGGGATTCCGATGACTGCCGCGATACACAGGCCCAGAAAGGCCGATGCGAGCGTCAGCTGCAGCGCGCTCCAGAACCGCGCCTCGAAAGGAAGCTCGATCAGGCGGGAAAAGACGTCGAGCGGCAGGGGCAGCAGATCGCGACCCATGGTTCCCGACATCGCGGCCAGTTGCCAAAGGGCGAGGAGTCCCGCGCCCACCAGAACCTGACTGATGAATTTTCGATTGTCGAACACTGGAACCCTCCCAAATCCCGGTCAGGCATCGCCCGGCACGGGACCGGGCGATGGCTTGGCACGTTCAGCGCGACGCTTTCGCGTCGGTCATTCGGCGCGGGGCGCCTGCGGCGCGATGAGCTTTTCCATGTCCGGCGCCGTGTCGAGCCAGCCGTATTCGACCATGGCATGCCCCACCTTTTCCAGCGCACCCGCGTTGATCTGGGGCGTGAAGGTGCTGATCGGACGGTTTGCGATGAATTCGGGATCGAGTTTGGTGTATTTGCGGTCGATGTCGCGCACCCGCTCCGGATTGGCGTTGGCATATTCCTCGGCCTCGGTCATCGCGGCAATGAAGGCGTCGACGATGTCGGGGTTGTTGGCCACATATTCGCTCCCGGCCGCAAAGGACACAGATGGCAGGCCGTCCATGTAGAGCGACACCGATTCCTCGACCTTCACGTAGCCCCCCTGAATGGCAGCCGACATATAGGGATCAAGCGCATAGATCGCGTCCACCGTGCCCTTGTCATTCGCGGTCACCATGGCCGGGGGCGGCAGCTCGACGAAGGTCAGGCTGTCGATGTCCATTCCCTTGTCCGCCGCCGACATCAGGAGCGCGAGGTGCGGCTGGTTGTTCAGGCTGGTGATGCCGATCTTCTTGCCGGCCAGATCGGTCACATCGTCGATCCCGCTGTCCGCCGGCGCGATCAAGGCGGCGGTGGCCACCGTGCCCTTCTGCGACATCATGTTGCCCATGACCAGTTGCACAGGCAGGCCCTTGGCCGAGGCGTTCATGACGGCGAGACCCGAGGTCAGCGCGAACTCCGCCTGCCCGGTGATCAGCTGCGGCATCATCGCATCGGGCGGGCCGCCGGGAATGATCTCGGCCTTGAGCCCGTGTTTTTCGAAGATGCCCTCTTCCTGGGCGAGCCAGAGCGGCTCAAAGGCGGTGGGGGCGTTGATGACCCGGATTTCGGTAAGGTCCTGCGCGGCGAGCGGCAGGGTCATCGCCATGACGGCAACCCCGCTCATCATGGCGCGCGTTATCAGTGACCGGCGTGTGAAGCTGTTCATTTCCAATCCTCCCTGGGTGCGCGACCCACACCGCCCCTCCTGGCGACATGGGTCAATCTGCCGCACCATTCCGCGCCAGAACCGGCATCCGAGCAACAGATTTGACCCTTATCTAAGATATAACCCAGAACGTATAGGCGACCTGCTCCGCTCGTTCGGTCTTGCACCTCACTTTCTACCCCAGTGATAACTTGAGCGTTATGTCATTCATAGCAGCCAACTGCGTTGCTCGCGCTGCGTTCTGCGGCCCACCCTGCCCGAAAGACATGACGGTTCGGGAGGTGCTAATGTCGATCCAGTTTCCCCAGACGCCCGGTTTCACCGGCGTCAACAAACCCATGCGCATGGAAATCGACCTGTTCGAACTCGAAGTCGAGGGCGTCATTCCAGAGGCGATCAATGGCGCGATGTATCGCTGCGGCCCGGACCCGCAGCTCCCACCCCGGCTGGGCGACGATATCTTCATCAATGGCGACGGGCAGGTTTCGGGCTTCTACTTCTCGGATGGCCACGTTGATTTCCGCCTGCGCTACGTGCGGACCGAAAAATTCGAACTGGAACGCGCCGCGCGCAAGGCGCTGTTCGGGGCCTATCGCAACCCGTTCACCGACGATCCCAGTGTCGCCGGGCGCGACCGGACCACGGCCAATACCGCGCTGATGTGGAACGCCGGGCGGCTTTATGCGCTGAAGGAGGACGGGCGCCCCTACGAGGTGAACCCGATGACGCTCGAGACGATCGGGCGCAACGATTTCGGCGGCGCGATGGCCTCGCGCACCTTTACCGCCCATGTGAAATACGACCCCGAAACCCATGACGTGATCTGGCATGGCTATGCCGCCGATGGCGAGGCGACGAATGCCATTGCCTATGGCACCATTGCACCGGACGGCACGCTCGTGTCCGAGCAGCGCTTCACCGCGCCCTACGCCAGCATGATCCATGACTTCGCCTTCACCGAGACCTACATTCTGTTTCCCATCATGCCGGTGACATCAGACCCGGAGCGACTGGCCGCCGGTGGGTCGCATTGGGCCTGGGACGGAACGAAACCGACCTACGTGGGTATTGTGCCGCGAAATGGCGCGTCCGAGGACATCCGCTATTTCAAGGGTCCCGCCCGCTGGTCGTTCCACACGCTCAACGCCTATGAGGACGGCGACCGGATCCATCTCGACCTCACTGTGTCCGAGCGCGTCGGCTTTCCCGACATTCCGATCCTCGACGGTTCGCCCTTCGATCCGGAAAAAGGACGGTCGCTGCTCACGCGGTGGACGTTCGACATGTCCTCAAACGACGCGAGCTTCAGCGAAACGGTGCTCTGGGATCATCCGGCGGATTTCTTCGAGATGGACCCACGCGTGGCCGGACGGCCCTATCGACACGGCTTCATGGCAGCCAAGGAAAAGGACATGGTCTTCAACATGATAGGCCATATCGACCACGCGACCGGAGAAACCCGCGCCTACCACGCAGGCGCCGGGGCGTCGGTGCAGGAACCCGTGTTCGTGCCCCGATCGGCGGAGGCGCCCGAGGGCGACGGCTATCTCCTCGCGGTGGTGAACCACAGGGCCGAGAACCGGGCGGAGGTGGTCATCCTCGACACCGACGACATTACCGCCGGTCCTGTCGCGCGGGTGCATGTGCCGATGCCGCTGCGCATGACGTTCCACTCGGAATTCGTGCCGCAGGCAGAACTTGAAACCGCCGCCGCGCTTTAACCGACCGGACGGGCAATCAGGCTGGACATGGGCGGCTCTGCCCTGTCCCGCCGTGCCCGCGCCGACCGCGCAAAGGCCTCTCGCGCCTCCGCAGCAAAATGGCCCGCGACCCGCGCACAAGTGGCGCGGGGCTGGTAGACCTGTCGAAACTCCATCGCCGGAAGCTCGACGAGCTGGACGAGTTTGCCCGATTTCACGTCGTCCTCGACGACATAGTGAAACATGCTGCCCACGTGGCCCGACAGGATCAGCTCCCGGATGATCGGGGCATCGCGCACCTCGCAGGCGACCGAGTAGCGGTCGATCCCAGCCTGCATCAGGCATTTGTCGATGACCCGAAAGAAGTGGCTGTTCCGTTTGGGCAGGATCAACGGCAGGTCGCGCAGCGCCTCGGGATTCTTCTGGAATTCGAGCACGCTGGGATGATCGGCGGGGGCAAAGATACCGTGCGGCTCGGTATGGACGACCTCGCTCGCAAACTCCGCCGTTTCCCCATGGCCGAGGAAATAGGCGATGTCCACCTCGCGGTCCCGGATCTGCTGCACCACGGTCTCGAACGACCCCAGTTCCACGCCGAGTTCGACATCGGGGTTGCCGCGCATGAATTCGACCACAACGGGCCGCAGCCACTGCATCATGATCGGCAATTGCGTCCAGACCTTGAGCTGCGTGCGCGACTGCCGGCGCAATCCGCGGGGCAGTTCCGAGGCGAGCTTCTCGGCATTGTCCAGAAGTTGAAGCGCCCTGTCGTAGAGGTTTCGCCCCTCTTCGGTCAGCACGCAGGATGTACCTCGACGCCGTTCGAGCACGACGCAGCCGACCTGCGCCTCCAGCGACCTGATGTGGTTCGAGACAGCAGGCTGGGTGATCCCCAGACGATCTGCGCCCGCCACAAAGCTGCCGGCATCGACAACCGCGACGAACACCTCCAGCTGCCGGAAGGTGGTGTGAAGCATGATGCCTCCCTAACATCATATTTCGCTTATATCCCTGATAGCCACAAACTGCGTTGCTCGCAATCGCCCGGGAGACAATTCTCCGGGGAGTGATAACCAAGGCTGATATCAATGCAGGTCGAAACCACCGATGGCGTAACGCTCTCCGTCACAGTAACCGGCGACGACACCGCCCCGGCGCTGGTCTTTGCAAACCCGCTGGGCACCGATCAGCGGTTTTGGGAGGCGCAGGCCGCCAGCTTTCCCGATCGCCGCGTGATCCGCTTTGACCATGCCGGGACCGGTGGGTCCACCGAACGCAGCGCGACGGCGACCCTGCCCCGCACTGCGCTGGATGTAATCGACATTCTGGATGCGCTCGAGGTCGAGACCGCCGACTATGTCGGCCTGTCCTTGGGCGGGCTGGTGGGCATGGAACTGGGGGCCGCGCATGGAGACCGGTTGGGGCGGCTGGTGCTGGCCCATACCACGCCGCACATCCCGCTTGTCAACATGTGGAACGGCCGCATCGCACAGGCCAAGGCCGAGGGGCTGGCGAATATCGCGCCCCCGACGCTTGCCCGCTGGTTGCCAGACGGTTTTGCCGATGACCGGCCCGACGACTACGCCCGACTTGTGACCATGTTCACCGAGACGCCGGTCAAGGGCTATGTCGCTTGCTGCACCCTGCTGCGCGACAGCGATATGCGCGGCGCGCTGGCCTCGATCCGCAACGAGACCCTGATCCTTCAGGGCGCGCTGGATCAAGCGGTGCCCGCCGCCGTGGCGCAGTCGATGGCCGAGGCGATCCCCGACGCGCATCTCGTCACGCTGCCGGACGCCGCGCATCTGTCCAATATCGAACGGCCCGAGGCATTCAACGCCGCCTTGCGCCAGTTCCTGACCACCGGCGCCTGACGCGCCACCGAAGTTCCACGTCATTCCAGGGAGGAAACACAATGTTTGACGACAACGACCTTGACCTTTCCATGCCACCGCTGGAGGTGCCCGAGCTGAAGCTGGAGTTCGCCTTCCGCATCAAGATCCTGTTCAAGGACCGGCACTTCTTTACCGGACCCAAAGGGCGTCGTGCCTTTGTCCAGCCCTTCGGCGGGGTGGTCGAGGGACCGCTGCTGAACGGCAAGGTCGTGCCGCTGTCGGGGGCTGATTGGGCACAGAACGGGCAGCTCAACGCGCACTACATGCTCGAAGCCGACGACGGCACGCTCATCTACCTCAACAACCTTGGCTATCTCTATCGCACCGATGGCGAGGTGACCGATCCCAAGAACCCGTTGTGGAGCAAGGATGTCCCTTCCTACTTCCGCCTGACGCCCTATTTCGACTGCCCCACCGGGCCGCACGACTGGCTCGCGCGGCATGTGGTCGTGGGCACCGGTCAGCGCCACGACGACCCGGATCACACGATGTTCCACTACTGGGTGGTGCGCTGATCTGTCAGGCGGATTGGAGCCCATCGGTTCATGCGCCTTCGATGGCACATGGTCCGGGCGTCACGTCGCCGCGCGCATTCGCCACTCAGCAAAGGAAAGGGCGGTCTCGCACCGCCCTTTCCCGTTCCTTGACGAGTCCCGTCAGGGCCGGATGACCCTGTTGAGCTTGGCCAGTGCGACCTCGGGGTCCTCGCGGTAGGAGATCGCCTCCTGATAGACGCCATCCTTGTCAAAGAGCAGCACGCTCGCGGAATGGTCCATCGTGTAGCCCCCATCCTCGAGGGGGACTTTCGCAGCATAGACGTAGAATGACTTGATCGCTTTCTGGATCTCGGCGGGGTCCCCGGTCACGCCGGTCACGCCCGGCACCCAGCCGACATAGTCGCCCAGCACATCTTGCGTGTCGCGCTCGGGGTCGACGGTGACGAAGAAGACGCGGATGTCTTCGCCCTTGTCCGCCAGGTCCTCTTTCCAGCCGTAGACATCGCCCAGGGTTGTCGGGCAAACCTCGGGGCAATGGGTGAAGCCGAAGAAGACCGCCGAGGGCGCGCCCTTGAGCGTCGCTTCGGTGAACGCCGCGCCGTCAGTCGTCGCGAGGACATAGTCGCCATGGCCCATCCGGTCGGACACATTCGTCTCGAACATGGGGACGACGTAGGTGATCGCGCTCCAGGCCACGAGGGCGACGAGCGCCGCCCCCGTGAGACCCCAGCGAATGATGTTCGCCGTCCGCATCAGTGCTGCCCGTGCCCATTCCCGTGGCCCTCGGCGTTCGGTGCGCCGATGGCGAGCGGCAGGGTGACATCGCCCGCCTTCTCGAAGGTCAGGGTCACATCGACCGTCTCGCCCTCGACGAGCGGCCGGGCGAGGTCCATGAACATGACGTGGTAGCCACCGGGTTTCAGCGTCACCGTTTCACCTGCCGGGAGGACGAGGCCGTCGGCAAGTTCACGCATCCGCATCACGTCGCCGTCCATGGCCATCTCGTGGATCTCCATCCGGCCCGCGACGGCAGAGCTTGCACCGATCAGGCGGTCGTCGCTGTCGCCTGCATTGGTGATGGTCATGAAGCCGCCCGCGACCGGCGCGTTGGGCAGGGTCGCGCGCGAAAACGCGCCCTCGATGGTCAGATCGCCCAGAGTGACCGTGGCGTCCGTGGCGGGCACCTCCATCGCCGCGCCATGAGTGTGACCGTGGCCGTGATCGCCTCCCGAAGAGGCAACGACGGCCAGCGTCGGGGCTGGCTCGCCCTCTTCGCCCGCGGCGGCTGACCATGCAATGCTGCCCTCGTCGCAGATCTGCGTCACCGGCACGACAAGCGTTCCCGGCGCGACATTCGGGCCGACCGACGCACGGAGGGTGAACTCGTCATACCATGCGTCCTCGAGGTGCCCACCGGACCACGTCACCTCGCGCACGCCCTCGGTCATCTCGGTCCCGTGGTTGTCGAAGGGTGTTTCATAGGCGCCAATGGTGGTCGCAAGCTCCCAACCGGGTTTCGGCATGGGCTTTGCCGCATAGATCCCTTCGGGAAGGGTCACGGTGACGGTGTGCGTCGCCGAACCGTCACAGCCATGCGGCACCCGCAGGGTGAGCTTGGTCGTGCTGCCAGCGGCCACGTTCTGCTGTTCGATGGTCACATGCGCCTGGGCAACGGTCGCGGTCATCGCTAGCCCGATCGCGGGCGCGAGGGTTTTCAGGAATTTGGACATTTGGTTCTCCACAAGAGGTCACGCGGCAAAGGTGCCGCAGGATCGCGCCGGACTGGCGCCAGTCTGAAAGGATGTTTCAGACGGCTTGTGGGGGTGCGCGGGGCTGCGAGGCGCCCGCGATGTGCTGATGGCCACGGATCAGATGGTCGCCCTTGGGCACGTCCGCGTGCAGCACGGCAGGCGTGACCATGGCGACATGCTCGCAGGACGGCGCGGTCGGGAGCTTGTGGCAAAACGGGCAGGCATGGTCATGCGCGACCCCGTCGTCGCCGCAGAGGTCGGCGAGCGTGGCCCCCATGACGGCGAGCGTCGCGGCCCGTGCCGTCTCGTCGAGGTCCGGTGCCATCTGGGCCGAGGATACAAGGCTCGAGGCCGCGAGCAGCGCGACGACGACCAGCATCTGGGCCTTGAAGAGGAGGGTCCGAACCATGGCGGTGTCTTACCCTTGCATCCACGACAACGAAAAGGACAAAAGGTCGCAGCTATTCCGGGCCCGCCGGACAATGACAGCGGAAGCACGGTGGCCCGAGGACCTGCCCGCAAGCGACCGTCCGAGGCAACGCGCCAACTGAAACCGCTGCATCGGGCGGAAGCTCGCGCAATCCCGTGAAAACGAGACTTGGGGGCATCGAGTTTCTTGACCTTACCGGCAGGGAACGAAACAACGAGGCCAGACAACGCCCGCGAACCCAAGCCCCATCGGGAGACGCCATGAAATTCCGCTTTCCAATCGTCATCATTGACGAGGACTTCCGCTCCGAGAACACTTCGGGCCTCGGCATCCGTGCCCTGGCTTCGGCCATCGAGGCTGAGGGGTTCGAGGTGCTCGGCGCGACGAGCTATGGCGACCTGAGCCAGTTCGCGCAGCAGCAAAGCCGTGCCTCGGCTTTCGTCCTGTCCATCGACGACGAGGAGTTCACCCCCGGTCCCGACATGGACCCGGCGGTCGAGAACCTGCGCTCGTTCATCGAGGAAGTGCGCTGGAAGAACGCCGATGTGCCGATCTTCCTGCATGGCGAGACGAAAACCTCGCGCCACCTGCCCAACTCGATCCTGCGCGAGCTGCACGGGTTCATCCATATGTTCGAGGATACGCCGGACTTCGTAGCCAAGCACATCATTCGCGAAGCCAAGAGCTATCTCGAATATATCCAGCCGCCGTTCTTCAAGGCGCTGCTCGATTATGCCGAGGACGGCTCCTATTCGTGGCATTGCCCGGGCCATTCCGGCGGCGTCGCGTTCCTCAAATCCCCCATCGGGCAGATGTATCACCAGTTCTACGGTGAAAACATGCTGCGCGCGGACGTCTGCAACGCGGTCGAGGAGCTGGGCCAGCTTCTGGACCACAACGGCGCCATCGGCGAATCGGAAAAGAACGCGGCGCGGATCTTCAACGCCGATCACTGTTTCTTTGTGACGAACGGCACCTCGACCTCCAACAAGATGGTCTGGCACCACACCGTCGCCCCCGGTGACGTGGTCGTGGTGGACCGCAACTGTCACAAGTCGATCCTACATTCGATCATCATGACCGGCGCGATCCCGGTTTTCCTCAAGCCCACGCGCAACCACTGGGGCATCATCGGCCCGATCCAGCGGTCCGAGTTCGAGCCCGAGGCGATCAAGGCCAAGATCCGGGCGAATCCGCTGCTCGAAGGCTATGACGCCGAGGCGGTGAAGCCGCGCGTGATGACCCTGACGCAGTCGACCTATGACGGGGTGCTCTACAACACCGAGGTCATCAAGGAGATGCTCGACGGCTATGTCGAGAACCTGCATTTCGACGAGGCATGGCTGCCTCACGCCGCGTTCCACCCGTTCTACGGCACCTATCACGCGATGGGGCGCAAGCGCGGGCGGACCAAGCATTCGGTGACCTACGCGACGCAATCGGTGCACAAGCTGCTCGCCGGGATTTCGCAGGCCTCGCACGTCCTTGTGCAGGACAGCGAGGAGACCAAGCTCGACCGGCATCTCTTCAACGAGAGCTATCTCATGCACACCTCGACCAGCCCGCAGTATTCGATCATCGCGTCCTGCGATGTTGCAGCTGCGATGATGGAGCCGCCGGGGGGCACCGCGCTTGTCGAAGAAAGCCTCGACGAAGCGCTCGATTTCCGCCGGGCGATGCGCAAGGTAGACGAGGAATACGGCAACGACTGGTGGTTTCAGGTCTGGGGACCGGATGACCTCTCCGAAGAGGGGATCGGGCGCGCCAAGGACTGGGAGCTCAAGAAGACCGACAGCGAAGGTGTGGAATCCACCGGCGAGGATGCGTGGCACGGCTTTGGCGACATGGCGCGCGGGTTCAACATGCTGGACCCGATCAAGGCGACGATCATCACGCCTGGTCTCAACATCGACGGGCGGTTCGAGGAAACCGGGATTCCGGCCTCGATCGTGTCGAAATACCTGGCCGAGCATGGCGTGGTGGTCGAAAAAACCGGGCTTTATTCGTTCTTCATCATGTTCACCATCGGCATCACCAAGGGCCGCTGGAACACGCTTCTTGCCGCGCTTCAGCAGTTCAAGGACGACTACGACCGCAACCAGCCGCTCTGGCGGGTCATGCCGGATTTCTGCGCCGCGCAGCCGCGGTATGAAAAGATGGGGCTCAATGACCTCTGCCAGCACGTCCATGCGCTTTACGCCAAATACGACGTGGCGCGGCTGACGACCGAGATCTACACCTCGGACCACCATCCCGCGATGACGCCCTCCGAGGCGTTTTCCTTCATCGCACGTCGCAAGACGGAACGTGTGCCGGTGGACGAATTGGAGGGGCGGATCACGACGAGCCTCGTCACACCCTATCCGCCGGGGATTCCCCTGCTCGTGCCCGGCGAGGTGTTCAACACCAAGATCGTGGAATACCTCAACTTCAACCGGCAGTTCGCCAAGGAATGCCCCGGCTTCGAGACGGATATCCATGGCCTCGTCATTGAAACCGGCGAGGACGGCGTGACCCGGTATTTCGCGGATTGCGTGGCGGAATGAAAAACCCGCCGGGGACGATACGACCCCGGCGGTTTCCTGACGTCAGACGTAGCGGTTCACGATGTTTTCGAGGATTTCCTGACGGCCCGAACGCGGCTGGGGATTGATCCCTTCAGCTTCGACCCGGGCGGCCACGGTGACGAGGTCAGCCCCCAGCATCGACTGCGCCTCAGGCGTCTGCCAGCCCGAATAACGCTCCTTGCGCATGTCCTCGAGCACCCCGTCCTCGAGCATTTTCGCCGCCGCTTTCAGGCCCCGGGCGCAGGTGTCCATACCGCCCGCGTGGGCCGCGACCAGATCGACGGGGTCGAGCGACTGACGCCGGATCTTGGCGTCGAAGTTGGTGCCGCCCTGCGTGAAACCGCCTGCCTTGAGAATCTCGTAATAGGCCAGCGCCACTTCTGGCACGTTGTTGGGAAACTGGTCGGTGTCCCAGCCGGATTGATAGTCGTTCCGGTTCATGTCGATGGACCCGAGGATGCCCAGCTCCCGCGCCAATGCCAGTTCATGTTCGAAGCTGTGGCCGGCGAGGATCGCGTGGCCCTGTTCGATGTTCATCTTGACCTCGTTCTCCAGCCCGAAGCGTTTGAGGAACCCGTAGACCGTCGCCACGTCATAATCATACTGGTGCTTTGACGGTTCCTGCGGTTTCGGTTCGACGAGGATCTGGCCCTTGAAGCCGATCTTGTGCTTGTAGTCGACGACCATCGACAGGAAGCGGCCCATGTGGTCGAGCTCCTGCCCCATATCGGTGTTGAGCAGGGTCTCGTAGCCCTCGCGCCCGCCCCAGAGGACGTAGTTTTCGCCGCCCAGACGATGCGTGGCGTCGAGGCAGAGCTTCACGGTCGCCGCCGACCACGCATAAACATCCGGGTCCGGGTTGGTCGAGGCGCCGGACATGAAGCGGCGGTGCGAGAACATGTTGGCAGTGCCCCAAAGCAGCTTGGTGCGTGAGGTGGCCATCTTTTCCTCGAAGAGGTCGATGATCGCCTCGAAATTCTTGCGGCTCTCGGCAAACGTCGCGCCTTCGGGCCGGATGTCGGCATCGTGCCAGCAGAAATAGGGCGCGTTCAGGATTTCGAAGAGCTGAAAGGCGGCGTCGGCCTTGGCCTTGGCGGCCTCCATCGAGTCGGAAAACCAGGGGCGGTCGAAGGTGCGGCCACCGAAGGGATCGCCGCCTTCCCACGCGAAGCTGTGCCAATAGGCAACGGCGAAGCGCAGGTGATCCTCCATCCGCTTGCCAAGGACGATCTCGTCCGGGTCGTAGTGCCGGAACGCGAGTTCGCTTGAGTTAGGGTCGAATTTCAGGGGCGCGATGCCGTCGAAATATCCGTTCATGGGTGATCTCCTTCAGGGGGCATGTCTGATGCCGCGCCATGGGGCGGCGGCAGGTTGTCCTTGACGTAGATGGTGGGCAAAATCGCGGGTTCGGGCGCAGGCGGGCGCCGGTCGGCAAGGTCACGCAGGCGGGCGACGGTCTGCCGGATTTCTTCCTCCGGGCGCTGGTCGATGATGACGTCGATCAGACCCTGTTCCAGCGCAATCCGGCTGTGCGGCACAAGCTCGTGCAGGATGACCATGGGGCGCGTCTCCCGCCCGTCCAGCGCACGGATAAGGCCCGCGTTGCCCGCGCCCATGGAATAGATCGCCGTGATCTCGGGATGACGGTCCAGCGCGTCCGACAGCTTGGTCTCGACCAGATCGGGGCGGTCCTGCCCTTCGATCACGTCGAGCAGGGTGTGATCCCCCAGCACTTCAGCCAGGCCGGCAAGCCGGTCGCCATGGTCGCGGGCCGTCCGTGCGCCAAGGATCGGCAGCACCACGGCGGGCCGGGTCAGATGGGCAAGCCGGATCATCCGCGCGGCGGTGCGCCCGGCGATGTCGTTGGCGATGCCGATGTAGCCATCCCTGTGATCGGGTCCGAGGTCCGAGACGAGCGTGATCACCGGAACGCCCGCCCCGCGCAGGCGCTGGACGGCCTCGACCACCTCGGATGCATCAATCGCCACGACGGCCACAC
Source organism: Maritimibacter sp. REDSEA-S28_B5 (assembly GCA_001626765.1). Classification (GTDB taxonomy): domain Bacteria; phylum Pseudomonadota; class Alphaproteobacteria; order Rhodobacterales; family Rhodobacteraceae; genus Maritimibacter. The sequence goes on along the minus strand of LUOO01000021.1, from coordinate 41,623 downwards.
CGTCGAGCATATCAGGGTCTAATCCGGCCAAAGTCTCGGACAGCAAAGCGGGATCGAAGGCCGGGCTGGTGACGACTTGCAGATCGAACCGTTCGGGCAGGAGACGCTCGCGCTGGGCCTCGATCACGTCTCGCATGTGTCCGAAAAAGGCATTGGTGCCCTCTGGCAGAACCATCACGAAGCGATAAGTGCGGCTTTGCGACAGGTTCGCTGCGGCTACATTGCGGACATAGCCCAGCGCGGCCACCGACGCCTCGACCCGCGCCAGCGACTTGGCCGCGACATTGCCGCGCCGGTTCACGACGCGGTCGGCGGTGGCATAGCTCACCCCGGCGTGGCGCGCCACGTCGGACAATGTCGGCTGTCGATTGACCATGCGGTCCTCCCGAGCCGGACCATGGCGAGCGTCCATGACGCCGTCAAATCAATTTTGATAGACGTATATCATTTTGTTCGAACCCGACTTGCAAAGCGGCGGATTTCCCGCGACTTTGGGCGAGCCTGATGGCAGGGACGCAAAATGAACTCGATGGACCGCAAACTCGACGATGCCGCGCGCGCGGCCTGGCTGGCTTATGTGGGCGGGCGCAAGCAGGATGAGATCGCGCAGATCATGGGCATCTCTCGACAGTCGGCCCAAAGACTCGTGTCCCAGGCCCAGGCGGCGGGGCTGGTGAAGGTGTCCATCGACCACCCCATTTCGCGCTGCATGTTCTTGGCCGAAGAGCTGCGCCGGACCTATGGGATCGACTTTGCCGAGGTCGTCCCGTCGCTGGGCACCCCGGCAGACAGCAACCTTGCCGTCGCCACCGCCACCGGGGCGCGGATCGAACGCTGGCTGGATGAAGCAGCGCCGCAGATCATCGGGCTGGGCACCGGGCGGACCCTGCGGGCGGCGATCGAATGTCTGCCGCATATCGACTGCGCCCAGCATCGCGTGGTGTCGCTGACCGGAAACATCGCGCCCGACGGTTCGACCGCGCATTATAACGTGCTCTTCACAATCACGGACAAAGTAACCGCCTCGACCTATCCCATGCCGATGCCGGTCATCTCGGCTTCGCCCGAGGAACGCGCGGCGGTGCTGGGGCAAAAGACGCTGGCGACCGCGCGGGATCTGGCGGAAAAGACCGACGTCCGCTTTGTGGGTGTGGGGTCGATCACGCGCGACGCGCCGTTGTTTCTGGACGGCTTCATCGAGCGCGCCGATCAGGAGCGGCTGGTGGAAAAGGGCGCGGTCGGCGAGATTGTCGGCTGGGTGTTTGACGCCGAGGGGCGTCTCGTGGACGATGTGATCAACCAGCGGGTCAGTTCCGCACCTCTCGAGGTCAACACGGCCACACCGATCATCGCGAGCGCCAATGGACCGGACAAGGTTGCGGCGATTCGCGGTGCCATGGTGGGCCAGTTGATCAACGGCCTGATCACGGACGAAGATACTGCGCTAGCGCTAACGGCCTGAGCGCCGTCGAAATAATCGAACGAATCGAGTATCTTGAGGGAAATCGCTGCTGTGCAGCGACGAATATCCGTTGACGAGTCTCGGTTGAGTTTGAATAAATGCTCACGAGCCTAGCAATTGCTCAAACCTTTGGGAGGATACAATGACCCTTACGTTCCGCGCCCTCATGGGCGCAACAGCGCTTTCCGCCGTGGCCATGGCCGCCCAAGCGCAGGACACGACGCTGACCATCGCCACCGTGAACAACGGCGACATGATCCGGATGCAGGAGCTTGCCGGTGCCTTCACCGAGGAAACCGGCATCGCGCTGGAATGGGTGACGCTGGAAGAAAACGTGCTGCGCCAGCGCGTGACGCAAGACATCGCCACCAACGGTGGCCAGTTTGACGTGATGACCATCGGCACCTACGAGGCGCCGATCTGGGGCGCGCAGGATTGGCTCGTGTCGCTCAATGACCTGCCCGCCGAATATGACGTGGACGACCTGCTTCCCGCGATCCGGAACGGCCTGACGGTGGACGGCGAACTCTATGCCGCGCCCTTCTACGGCGAATCCTCGATGGTGATGTATCGCACCGACCTGATGGAGGCGGCCGGGCTCGAAATGCCCGATGCCCCGACCTGGGACTTCATCAAGGAAGCCGCAGCGGCAATGACCGACAAGGAGAACGAGGTCTACGGCATCTGCCTGCGCGGCAAGGCGGGCTGGGGCGAGAACATGGCCTTCCTCACCGCGATGTCCAACTCCTATGGTGCGCGCTGGTTCGATGAAAACTGGCAGCCGCAGTTCAACACCGACGCCTGGAAAGCCACGCTCACCGATTACCTCGACCTGATGAACAACTACGGCCCGCCCGGCGCGTCGTCGAACGGCTTCAACGAAAACCTCGCACTGTTCCAGCAGGGCAAATGCGGCATGTGGATCGACGCGACCGTCGCCGCCTCATTCGTTTCCAATCCGACGGATTCGACCGTTGCGGATCAGGTCGGCTATGCGCTGGCTCCCGACAACGGCCTTGGCCCGCGCGGCAACTGGCTCTGGGCTTGGAACCTTGCCGTTCCGGCCGGTTCGGATGACGTGGATGCCGCCAAGCAGTTCATCGCCTGGGCAACGTCCAAGGATTACACCGCGCTCGTGGCCGAGAACGAAGGCTGGGCCAACGTGCCTCCGGGCACCCGCACCTCGCTTTACGAGAACCAGGAGTATCTGGACGCGGCACCCTTTGCGCAGATGACGCTCGAGTCGATCAACGCGGCTGACCCGACGCAGCCGACCGTGGACCCGGTGCCCTATACCGGCGTTCAGTTTGTCGCGATCCCCGAGTTCCAGTCGATCGGCACCGCTGTCGGTCAGGCGTTCTCGGCGGCGCTGGCCGGTCAGATGAGCGCTGAGGATGCGCTGGCCCAGGCGCAGGCGCTTACCGAGCGCGAAATGAAGCGCGCGGGCTACATCCAGTAATTCCTCCCGGAGGGGCCGGCGTCACGCTGGCCCCGCCATCTCACCCGGCAGGTCTGTGGCAATCACCCGCACGCGTCTTGCGCGGATGATTCCCTCATACCTGGGAGAAGGGGCCTGAGGCATGGCGACGAAAGCATCACGCACAGCGGCACGGGCGATGATTTCGCCATCGGTGATCCTGCTCTTGGGGTGGATGATCATTCCGCTCGGGCTCACGCTTTATTTCTCGGTCTTGCGCTACAATCTGCTGATGCCGGGGCCGACGCCCTTTGTCGGGATCGAGAACTACGAGTTCTTCATCACGAACCCTGCCTTCACGACATCGCTCATCAACACGCTGCTTCTGGTGCTGGGCGTGCTCGTCATCACGGTGATCGGGGGCATCCTGCTCGCGCTGCTCCTGAACCTCGACATGTGGGGGCAGGGGATCGTGCGGGTTCTGGTCATCGCGCCGTTCTTTGTCATGCCGACGGGGCGGCAGCTCTTCGGCGGTCGATGAGTTCGACCGACCTCGTCCTGATCGTCGTCGCGGTCGCGACCGCGGCGGTGATGCTGTCGCCGCCGCTGCTGCGTTCGCGCGACTGGCGCGCGACCGTCACGCCGCTCGCGTCGATCATCGGGATCGTGAGCTGGCAGTGGCTGCCGTTTGCGACGCTCATTCTGCTGACGGCGATCCAGTCGCTCGACAGCGAACAGCTTGAGGCCGCCGAGATGGACGGGGCGGGTGCCTTCAGCCGGTTCTTCTATATCACGCTGCCGCACCTGAGCCGGGCGATTACCGTGGTGATCCTGATCCAGACCATCTTCCTGCTGTCGGTCTTTGCCGAGATCCTCGTCACCACGAACGGCGGGCCGGGGAATGCGTCCACGAACCTCACCTACCTGATCTACAAGGAAAGCCTCCTGTCCTACGACGTGGGATCGGGCTCCGCCGGTGGCGTCGTCGCCATCATCCTCGCCAACATCGTTGCGATCTTCCTGATGCGGATGATCGGCAAGAACCTCGACGCCTGAGGAGGGGATCACATGGCACGCGCAGTCACCACCCAGCGGAAAACGATCAACACCGTCATCGCCTGGATCGTCGGGTTCCTGATCTTCTTCCCGATCCTCTGGATCTTCATCCTGTCCTTCCACACCGAAGGCGACGCGATCAAGCACCCGTTCGAAGTGCTGACATCGCGCTGGACGTTCGAAAGCTATGCGACGGTGCAGGAGCGGTCGAATTACTTCCGCCACTTCTGGAACTCGGTTGTGATCTCGGTCGGCTCGACCGTCATCGGCTTGATCATCGCGGTGCCCAGCGCCTGGGCGATGGCCTTCGTGCCTGGCCGTCGCACCAAGGACGTGCTGATGTGGATGCTCTCGACCAAGATGCTGCCGCCCGTGGGCGTGCTGCTGCCCATCTACCTGATCTGCCAGAACCTTGGCCTGCTCGATACCCGGGTGGCGCTCGTCTTTATCCTGATGATGATCAACCTGCCGATCATCATCTGGATGCTCTACACCTACTTCCGCGAAATTCCGGGCGAGATCCTGGAAGCGGCGCGCATGGACGGGGCGTCGCTTCGCAACGAAGTGATCTATGTGCTCCTGCCGATGGCGGTGCCTGGGATCGCGTCAACGCTGCTCCTCAATATCATCCTCGCGTGGAACGAGGCGTTCTGGACCCTGACGCTGACGGCGGCCAAGGCCGCGCCGCTCACCGCCTTCATCGCGAGCTATTCCAGCCCCGAGGGTCTTTTCTACGCGAAACTCTCGGCCGCTTCGATCATGGCCATCGCGCCGATCCTCATCATGGGCTGGTTCAGCCAGAAACAACTCGTCCGCGGCCTGACGTTCGGCGCGGTGAAATAAGGGGAAAACCAATGGGACGCATCACGCTTGACAAAGTGACCAAGGCGTTCGGCGAAGTGGAGGTGATCCCGCCGCTGGACCTGACCATCGAGGACGGGGAGTTCGTGGTCTTTGTCGGCCCGTCAGGTTGCGGAAAATCGACCCTACTCCGGCTTATTGCGGGGTTGGAGGACGTGACCTCGGGTGAAATTCGCATCGACAGCAAGCCAGCGACACATCTGCCGCCCGCCAAGCGCGGTCTCGCCATGGTGTTCCAGTCCTACGCGCTTTACCCGCATATGACGGTGCGCAAGAATATTGCCTTCCCGATGAAAATGGCCGGTGTGCCCGAGGACGAACAGAAGCGCCGGATCGACGCGGCGGCGTCGGCGCTGAACCTGACCGATTACCTCGAACGGCGTCCGGGGCAGCTCTCGGGCGGGCAGCGCCAACGCGTCGCCATTGGCCGGGCCATCGTGCGCGAACCGGCGGCATTCCTTTTTGACGAGCCGCTCTCGAACCTCGACGCGGCGTTGCGCGTGGGGATGCGGCTCGAAATTTCCGAACTGCACAAGCGGCTCGAAACCACGATGATCTACGTGACCCACGATCAGGTCGAAGCAATGACCATGGCCGACAAGATCGTGGTGCTCCAGAAGGGCGTGATCGAACAGGTCGGCGCTCCGCTCGAGCTATACAACGCGCCGAGGAACAAGTTCGTGGCCGGCTTCATCGGCTCGCCGAAGATGAACCTGATCGAGGGGGCCGAGGCGACCAAGCATGACGCGCAGACCATCGGCGTGCGGCCCGAGCACCTCGTCGCCTCGACAACCGAAGGCGACTGGAAGGGCAAGGTGGTCGTGTCCGAGCACCTTGGATCCGACACTTTTCTCCATGTCGAGGGCACTGGACTGGCCGAGTTGATGACCGTGCGTGTCGGTGGCGAGTTCAACGTGAACCATGGCGATACCGTCTACCTCACGCCCATGGCCGACAAGATCCACCGCTTCGACGCGCAAGGTCTGCGCATCGCATGAAACGTCTGGAGGGCAAACGCGCGCTCATAGCGGGCGCTGCCCGCGGCATCGGGCTAGCCTTTGCGCGCGCCTATGCCGCCGAGGGCGCGCGTGTCGCGATTGCCGACATTGATTTGGACCGGGCACGCGCGGAAGCGGCGGGAATCGACGGCGCGATTGCCGTGCATCTGGACGTGATGGATCAGGCGAGCATCGACGCGAGCGTGGCGGACACAGTGGCGAAATTGGGCGGCATCGACATCCTGATCAACAACGCCGCGATCTTTACCGCCGCGCCGATTGCCGAGATCACGCGCGCCGATTTCGACAGGGTGTTCGCGATCAACGTCGCAGGTGTCCTGTTCACCCTGCAGGCGGTCGCGCTGCACATGATCGACAGGGGCGAGGGCGGCAAGATCATCAACATGGCGTCGCAGGCCGGGCGGCGGGGCGAGGCGCTGGTCGGGGTCTACTGCGCGTCGAAAGCCGCGGTGATCAGCCTGACGCAATCCGCCGGACTCAATCTCATCGAGCACGGGATCAACGTGAACGCCATCGCGCCCGGTGTGGTTGATGGAGAACATTGGGACGGCGTGGACGCGTTCTTCGCCCGATATGAGAACAAGCCCCTCGGCCAGAAGAAACGGGAGGTCGGCGCCGCCGTGCCCTTTGGCCGGATGGGGACTGCCGAGGACCTTGTCGGCATGGCGATCTTTCTCGCGACCGACGAGGCGAAATACATCGTCGCCCAGACGTATAACGTCGATGGCGGCAATTGGATGAGCTAAGAACATGGCGACAAAACTGTCTCTAACCAACCTTGAAACGCTGTCCGCCAAGGTGTCGGTGCCGTCCTACGCCCGCGAAGACCTGTCAGCCGGCATCCTGCATTTCGGCGTCGGCAATTTCCACCGCGCGCATCAGGCGATGTACCTGGACCGGCTGTTCAACGACGGCCGAGACCACGACTGGGCGCTCATTGGCGCGGGCGTGTTCGAGGGCGAGCAGAAGGGCCGCGCGGTGCTCCAGGCGCAGGACTGGCTCACCACGCTGGTCGAGCAGGAAGCGGACCGGAGCGAGGCGCGGGTGCTGGGGTCGATGATAGATTTCATTGAGCCGGCCAATGCTGAAGCGATCATCGCCCGCATGGCCGAGCCGGACATTCGGATCGTGTCATTGACGATTACCGAGGGCGGTTATTTCCTCGACGCGCAGGATCGGTTTGATCCGAGCCATCCTGCGATCCAGGCAGATGGGGCGAATCCCCGCGAACCTAAGACCGTATTCGGTTTGATCCTCGCCGGGCTGCGTCGCCGCAAGGACGCGGGCGTGCCACCCTTCACCGTGATGTGCTGCGACAACATCCCGCACAACGGCGCGGTGACGAAAAACGCCCTGGTGGGACTGGCCCGGCTGTCGGACGTTGATTTCGCCCGCTGGGTCGAGGACAGCGTCGCCTTTCCCAATGCGATGGTGGACCGGATCACGCCCGCGACGACCGACCGCGAACGCCAGATCGCGGCGGATCAATTCGGGGTCGAGGATGGCTGGCCGGTGTTTTGCGAAGGCTTCACGCAATGGGTGCTCGAGGACGATTTTCCCTTGGGTAGACCCTCAATCGAAACAGTTGGCGCGCAGTTCGTGTCCGATGTGGCGCCCTTCGAGCTGATGAAGCTGCGGATCCTGAACGGGGGGCACGCGACCATTGCCTATCCCGGCGGCCTGATGGGTATTCACTACGTCCACGAGGCGATGGAACATCCGCTGATCCGCGCCTTCCTGCGCAAGCTGGAAGAAACCGAGATCGTGCCCATGGTGCCGCCCGTGCCCGACACCGACCGGAACGCCTATTTCGATTTGATCGAAAGCCGGTTTTCCAATCCCAAGATCGGGGACACGATCCGTCGGCTATGCCTTGACGGGTCGAACCGGCAGCCGAAGTTCATCGTGCCGGTCATCCGTGATGCGATTGCGCAGGGGGCGTCCATTGACGGCCTTGCGCTCGAGTCCGCCCTGTGGTGCCGCTATTGCGCAGGGACCGATGACGCCGGTAACGTGATCGAGCCGAACGATCCCAACTGGGACAGTCTGGTTGAGGTGGCGCTCAAGGCAAAGGACCGGCCCGAAGCCTGGCTCGAAATGGAGACGATTTACGGCGACGTGGGACGGAATGCCGATTTCCGTGCTGCCTTTTCCAAATGGCTGACCATGCTTTGGACCGATGGGACCGCCAAAGTGCTGGAGCATTACCTAAGGGCTTAGAGGATGTTCGACCACGATCCCAAGCTGGTCATCTTCGATTGCGACGGCGTGCTGGTGGACAGCGAGCCGATCTCGCTTGCCGTGATGATCGAGGCGCTCAAGGCACATGGCTGCGAGCTGTCCGAGGAGGACGGTTACCGGCATCTTCTGGGGCGGTCGCTGACAAGCAACGCGGAATGGCTCAGGTCCGAGCGCGGTTTCGCGATGAGCCCCACGCTCTTGTCCGACATGCGCGCGCGGCTCTTTGCACGCTTTCGAGCCGAGTTAGAGCCTGTTTCGAATGCTGACCTGGTGCTGAAGGCGCTCGATGTCCCGATGTGCGTAGCCTCGTCCAGCAACCTCGACCGGGTGCGGTTATCCCTCACCGTCACCGGGCTGTCCTATCATTTCGAACCGCATGTCTTCTCGGCCCAGATGGTCGAGCGGGGCAAGCCCGCGCCGGATCTGTTCCGACATGCCGCGCGCGCCATGGGCGTCGCACCCGAGGATTGCCTCGTCGTCGAGGACAGCCCCTCGGGTATCCAGGCGGCGCGAGCGGCGGGCATGCGGGTGATCGGGTTCGTCGGCGGGTCCCACGCCGGTCCGGCACATCTACGTTCCGCCGTGACAGCCGCCGCGCCCGATGCCATCATCGACGACATGACGGACATGCTCGACCTTCTCCCGCTGCGGGTCTGACAGGATGGCACCCTCTCGCCCCTGCATCTGTGCCGTGGACGTCGGAACCCGCTCGGCCCGCGCTGCGCTGTTCGACCTCGGGGGCGCGATGGGGCCACGCGAGGTCGAGCCCTTCGCCCTTGCCAGCCGGGGCGAAACCCACGGCACCTACCGCGCCGATGACATCTGGAACGCGGTCGCAAAAGTCGTGCGACGCACCGCGCATGGTCTGGAGGACGGACATATCGTCGGGCTTGCCTTCGACGCCACCTGTTCGCTGGTTCTTTCAGGCGCGCAGGGCGGGCGGCTTGAAATCGAGCCTGCTGGACAGGACACCATCGCGTGGTTCGACCGGCGTGCGACGGCCGAGGCCCGGATTTGTTCTAACGCCGGAGGTCCGTCGCTCGATCTGTTCGGGGGCGTCATGTCCCCTGAGATGCAGGTTCCCAAACTTCTGTGGCTCAAGAACCGTCACCCCGAGCTTTGGTCGCAGCTCGCCCGCGCCGAGGATCTGGTCGATCACCTTGTAAGCCGCGCTGTCGGTTTTCCGGTGCGGGGCACCGCGTCATTGGCGGCGAAATGGCCGTTCCTGCCCGGCCAGGGTGGCTGGGACGAGGTGTTCCTCGACCGTGTCGGCCTGCCTGACCTTCGCAGCCGTGCCGCGCTGCCCGCAACCGGGCTTGCGGTCGGAACCAGCGCCGGGACACTTTGTAGCGAGGGCGCCGAAGCGCTGGGTCTACCGGCCGGGATCCCCGTCGCGAGTGGCATGATCGACGGCTATGCCGGTGCGCTTGGCTGCATCGCGCTCGACCCCGATGCAATCGCGCTGGTCGCCGGCACCTCGGTCAGCGTTCTCGCCGCAGCGTCAGTGAGCAATTCCCGCGAGACCTGGTGGGGGCCTTTCGAGGACGTGCTTGCACCGGGCACGCAGACGCTCGAAGCTGGCCTGTCGGATGCCGGTTCCTTGCTGGATCAGGTGATCGCACAGGGATCGGAACGGGGAAATGCGCGGTCGAGCCACGCGCAGCTTCTGTCGCGCGTCGCGGAACTGCACCGCGACATCGGCCATGCGCTTGGCGCCGACATTCACATCCTGCCCGGAGAGCGTGGCTTGCGGGGGGTGCAGAAGGTGACGCCGCTTGGCGCGGTCGTGCATGGGCTGCCCGCGCAGCTCGATCCCGACGCTCTCGCGGCCTTTTACTGGCGGATGGCTGGATCGCTTGCACTGTCCATCGACGAATTGGTGGCAGGAACCGCACCAGAGCGCACCATCGCCGCAGTGGGCGGGCTGATGCGCAGCCACCTGTTCACCCAGATCGTGGCCGACGCGACCGAGCGCGACGTGCTGGTTACGGAAACGGTCGATGGCGTCCTGTTGGGCACCGCGATGGCCGGCGCAGTTGCGACCGGGGCTTTCACGAACCTGGCCGAAGCCGCACGCACGATGGCGCCGGACCTGCGCCGCACCAACCCCGAGCCAGCCGGGGTTGCGCAGGCGCGCCGGGACAAATCCATCCGGGCGCGCATGGCAAGGCACCGCGCCGAGATCGCCGGTGTGTGATCAGGCGCGCAGGAAACGAAGCGTGGATTCAACGATGTTGTCGACCATCTGCTTCTGACCCTCGTCGGTGAACAACTCCGGGCCGAACTTGGTGGAAAAGCTCGGGCGGTTCGCCACGTTGTAAAAACACTGGGCCTGGATCTGCCAATGCAGAAAAACGGGGTCGATCTCCTGCCGGAACACGCCCTCTTGCTGACCCATGGAAAGCACGCGCTGCAATCGGCGCATCGAGGTCAGGTTCAGGTCGCGAATGAACTCGGACTTCTTGAGGTAATTCGCGTGGTTCACGTTCTCGTTCATCACCATACGAATGAGGTCGGGGTTCGAACGGTGATGATCGAAGATGAAGCGCACGAGCGCCTCCATCGCCTCTTCGGCCTTCATGTGGTCGATGTCGAGGTCGGATTCCCCGGCCCGCACACGCGCATAGGCGCTCTCGAGCGCGGCAAGGTATAGACCGTCCTTGTCACCGAAGTAGTAGTAGATCATCCGCTTTGAAGTTTTGGTCTTTGCGGCGATCTCGTCGATCCGCGCACCCGCAAGGCCGTTCTCGGCAAATTCCGCCATCGCGACCATGAGAATGTCGTGTTTGACCCCTTCGGCGTCCTGCTTCCAGGATTTTCGCAGCTTTTCGTCCTTCATGCCCGTTGTCGCTCTTTCAACAGTTTGCTCGCCCTCTTGGCGAAAACGTTAACATGGGAGGTCGCAATCGCAAGTCTCATTTTCTTGGCGAATTGGAGATAATTTATTGCGATCAATATGTTAGCTCGACCCATTCGCGAAGCGTAAACGGGCGACCTTTGAACGTTAACAAAGGGTTAACGGACAAACTGGTGAGTTCACGCTCCTACTCACCTGAACGCTTAGCTCAGAAACAAGTTCCCGAATGGAGTGATCTTTATGTCGCAATCGACGCCCAGATTGGGCCTGCCGTTCATTCAATCGGCCCAGGCGCAGAAACACGTCACCCATAACGAAGCCCTCCGGGCGCTCGACGCGATCGTGCAACTGGCCATTACCGAGTTCGGCCGGACCGCTCCGCCGTCCTCCCCCACCGAGGGAGAGATCTACGGTATCGGGACCGGCGCCGCCGGTGACTGGTCCGGGCGCGATGGCCAGATCGCGATGCGGTTCGACAGCGGCTGGGATTACCTGACTCCGCGCGCAGGCTGGATCGCGGTCGAGGCTGGAACCGGCGCGCTTCATATCCACGACGGAACGGACTGGACCCCGCAATCGGTCGATTTCGACAACCTCGCGGGGGTCGGGATCAACGCGACCGCCGACGGCACGAACCGGCTCGCCGTATCTTCCCCCGCGACGCTTCTCACACACGAGGGGGCCGGGCATCAGGTCAAGGTCAACAAGGCATCGTCGACTGACACCGCGTCGCTCCTGTTCCAGTCGAACTGGTCGGGTCGGGCCGAAATGGGTCTTGCCGGCAACGATGCCTTCTCGATCAAGGTCAGCGCAGACGGGGCGTCCTGGGACGAGGTGCTGGCGGCTTCACCGGGAACGAGCGTGATCACCACGGCCAACATGGTGGGCACGGTTTCCGCATCGCCCGGTGTCGGTGACGCGGTGATCGAGACCGGCAGCGGTGCGAACGGCAGCTACACCAAACTCGCCGATGGCACGTTGATCTGCGCGGTCGCCGGTTTCCCGACCGCAAGTGGCGCGGCGGCGACATGGACGCTTCCTGCGAGCTTTGCGACCGCCAGCTATGCCGTGACTGCCAGCGTCACCGGGACCACGCCCGCCGTCATCACGCTCGATGCGCCCACGACCGGGTGGGTCGATGTGCATTCCTTCGACCTCGCGGGAGCAGATACCGCCACGCCCATCGTGAACCTTATCGCCGTAGGCCGCTGGTTCTGACCAAATCGCCACGGCGGCGCGGGAAAATCGTCACAACCGACTGACGCTTGGGGGAAATCCGTGCTATGCGCCGCCAACCTACGGAGGCGCGCATGGCGAAAACGATCCACATCCTGAACGGACCCAACCTGAACTTGCTGGGCAAACGGCAGCCCGAGATCTATGGCGCCGAAACGCTCGCGGACGTCGAAGCGAATTGTGCCCGTCTGGGCGCCGAGCTGGGCCTGACCACGGCCTTGTTCCAGTCGAATTTCGAGGGCGGCATCGTCGAGATGGTCCATCGCGCGCGGGACGAGGCGCAGGGGATCATCATCAACCCGGCCGCCTACACCCACACCTCCGTCGCCATTCTCGACGCGCTCAACACCTTCGAGGGCCCGGTGATCGAGGTCCACATCTCGAACGTCCACAAGCGCGAGGCGTTTCGGCATCACTCCTATGTCTCGCTGCGCGCGGACGGCGTGATCGCGGGGCTGGGTATTCAGGGCTACGAGCTGGCACTCCGTCGGATGGCGACGCTGCTCGCATGACCGACCGCTACGCTGTTCTGGGCAATCCCCTGAGCCATACGAAATCGCCCTTCATCCACGGCGCGTTTGCCCGCCAATTCGGTGAGGACATGAGCTACGAGGCGATCGAGACCCCGTTGCAGGACTTCGCCGCCACGGTCGCCACGTTTCGCGACGCGGGCGGTTTGGGGGTCAATGTGACCGTGCCGTTCAAGGTCGAAGCCTTCGAGCTCGCCGATCTTCCGCTCGAGGCCGCGCAGATCTGCGGGGCATCCAATGCGCTGAAGTTCGAGGGGGGCAAAATCCTGGCCGAGAACTTCGACGGCGTCGGACTGGTGCGCGACATCGCGGGAAATCTTGGCGTGCCGCTCGCCGGAGCGCGCGTGCTGATCGCAGGTGCCGGTGGTGCGACTCGCGGCGCTGTCGCGCCCTTTCTGGACGCGGGGGTCGAGAGCATCACCATCGTCAATCGCACCGTGGGCAAGGGCGAGGCGATCCGTGACCGACTGTCGGGCCGTGGCCGCATCGACGCGGTAAGCTATGAGTCCGTCTCGGGCTTCTACGACATCGTGCTGAATTCGACGACCACCAGTCTGACGGGTGCCAAACCGCCCCTGCCGGAGTCCGTGTTCGAGGGCGCGCGGCTCGCCTATGACCTCGTTTATGGCAAGGGACTGACGCCGTTTCTGGCCGAGGCGCAAGCGCGGGGGGCGCAGGTCGCGGATGGCGTGGGCATGCTCGTCGAGCAGGCCGCCGAAGCCTTCGACTGGTGGCGCGGCAAGCGGCCGGACACAGCTCCGGTCATCGAGACGCTGACAATTCCGCTGGAATAGAGCCTATATTGCGCGTCAGAGCGTCGCGCCTGCCTTGATTTCCATCGCTGCCTCAGAACGCGATCCTTTCACACCAAGCGCACCGTAAAGCGTGACCACATGGCCGATGACGATCAGGGCGGGACCGGGCAACTGGGCCTCGCGGACCTTGGCTTCGATATCTGTCAGCGTGCCCGTGATCACACGCTGGTCGAGCCGCGTGCCATTATCGATCACCGCGACCGGCATATCGTGATCGACGCCCTGTGACAGCGCCGCTGCGGTAACCGCACCGATGGCATTGAGGCCCATGTAGACCACAACCGTCTGTCCTTTCTGGGCATAGCGCGTCCAGTCATGGTCGATCACGCCGCCCGCCCCATGCGCGGTGATGAAGACGCAGCTCTGCGCATGATCCCGGTGGGTCAGCGGAATGCCCGCCGCCGCGCCACAGCCGGCGGCCGCGGTAATTCCCGGCACGACCTCGACCGGGATACCGTGTGCGGCGACGTCCTCGAGCTCCTCGCCACCACGACCAAAGATGAAGGGATCGCCGCCTTTCAGCCGAAGGACACGTTCGCCGCGCTTTGCCCGGTCGATCATGAGATCGGTGATTTCGCGCTGGGTCAGAGTATGTTCGTTCGGTTTCTTTCCGACATAAATGCGCTCCGCGTCACGCCGCACGAGGTCGATAATCCCGTCGCCCACGAGCCGGTCATAGAGCACCACATCGGCATGTTGCATCATGCGCAGCGCCTTGAAGGTCAGGAGGTCCGGGTCACCCGGCCCTGCCCCGACAAGCCAGACCTCGCCGCGTTTGAGGTCGGTATCCTCGCCCCGCGCGAGTTCCGCGATCAGGCGCTCTTCGGCCAGACCCTCCTCACCCGCCAGGAATGCATCGCCCACCGGCCCCTCGATCAGGTTTTCCCAAAACCGCCTCCGGTTGCGCCCGTTGGGCACGGCTTCGTAGATCCGACCCCGGAAATCGGCGAGGAACCGCGCGAGGCGGCCATAGGCGGCGGGCAGCATCGCCTCCATCCGCGCGCGCAGGATACGGGCGATGACGGGCGCGGCCCCGCCGGTGGAAATCGCGATGGTGATCGGGTCACGTTCGACGATGGAGGGCGTGATGAAATCGCAGAGGTGCTTTTCATCGGCCACGTTGACGAGCGCGCCCGCGGCCTTGGCCCAGGCGTGCAGGTTCTCGTCCCGCTCGGGTTCTTCCGACGCGCCATAGGCGACGAGGCAGTCGGCGAAGTCGGCCTCGACCGGCAGTCGCGGCTCGTGCGTCAGGTTCTCGTGCCCGAAGAAGGCGCGGACCTCGTCGCCCGGGTCAGGATCGAAAACGGTCACTAATGCACCGCAATTCAGCGCCCGTTCGACCCGGCGCGCCGCGACGGTGGTGCCACCGTCGACCACCACACGCTTGCCCGCCACTTCGAGAAAGATGGGGAGAAAATCCATGTCCGATCCCTTTTCACGTCCAGCATCCGTGTCCCGCAGAGCGGACCCCATGTCAAATGCGCGAAACACTATGTTTGTTGGCCCTACACGGCTGCCGCAATGCAGCGTATCATGGCGGACATGAACATCCAGCGCCCCTTCACGCCCGACAATCCCCATCCCTTCGCGCCCTACGTCGCGATCCTTGGCCGTGGCAAGACGAAAAGCCGCCCGCTGACCTTTGACGAGGCGCGGGATGCCATGGCGATGATCCTGCGCGGCGAGGCGCTGCCAGAGCAGATCGGTG
Organism: Maritimibacter sp. REDSEA-S28_B5; assembly: GCA_001626765.1. Lineage (GTDB taxonomy): Bacteria > Pseudomonadota > Alphaproteobacteria > Rhodobacterales > Rhodobacteraceae > Maritimibacter. Next base: position 26,421 of record LUOO01000021.1, on the reverse strand, counting down.
CATTCCTCATGCTGCTTCGGCTGAAGGAAGAAGAGCCCGAGGAAATCGCGGGCTTTGTCGCCGGTGCCCGCGCTGCGATGGACCGGCCCGCGCTGCCCGCTGTGGACATCGACTGGTCGAGCTACGCTGGCAAGCGTGTGCAACTGCCCTGGTTCATCCTGTCCATCCTCGCGCTGGTCGGCACCGGGCTGCGCGTGGTGGTGCATGGGTCCGAAGAACATACGCCGGGGCGGGTCTATACGAACCGGGTGTTAGCGCATTACGGCCTGCCGATAGCGGACAGCTTCGACACGGCGGCGCGGCAGGTCGAGACGCATGGCCTGACCTATCTGCCGCTCCACGTCATGTCGCCCATGCTGCGCGATCTGATCGAACTGAAGCCGGTGCTTGGCCTGCGTTCGCCGGTGAACAGCTTTACCCGGTTGCTCAATCCCTTTGACGCGCCGACGGTCATGCAAGGGATTTTCCACCGCGGGTTCCTCGACATTCACTCTGGTGCCGCTCAGATCCTCGGCATCCCGAACATGGCAGTGTTTCGCGGCGATGGCGGCGAGATCGAGATGCGGCCGAACAAGCCCTGCCCGGTCTGGACGACGCATGGGGCCGCCGACCCGGTGATCGAGACATGGCCCGCAACGCTCGACGATGGCCACGCGCCCGCAGACGAGGTGATGGACATCGCGCGGCTCGAGCATGTCTGGGCGGATGCGGATCACGACGCCTATGCGGTGAAATCGGTGGTGGGCACGATGGCCGTGGCGCTGCGCACGATGGGCAAGGCCGACACGCCGCAGGCGGCGTGGAAGATGGCCGAGGGTATTTGGGCGGCACGGGACCGCTCAAGACTGCCGCTGACCTGAGCGCGACGCACATTCCGCGAGCGGCTGGATAAATTTACCGTAAGGTCAAAAGCCATTTTCCGCCGACCGTTACGCAAGAGTCTTTGGACTGTCACGAAACGCGCCTAGCGTTCGGATATGACAGTCGGAGGACACCCCATGAACAGTCTCAACATCAGCCGCCGCGCGTTCCTGACCGGGACGGCGGGCGCGACATTTGTCGCCATGCACCCGTTCTCGCTCCGCGCCCAAGGGGCGCAGGCGCATCTCAGGATCATGGAGACGACGGACCTGCACGTGCACGTCTATCCCTATGATTATTACAGCGACCAGCCGATCGACACCGTGGGCCTGTCGCGCACCGCCGCGCGGATTGCCGAGGTGCGAGCCGAGGCTACCAATGCGCTCCTGCTCGACAACGGGGATTTCCTGCAGGGCAACCCGATGGGCGACTACATCGCCTATGAGCGCGGGATGAAAGAGGGCGACATGCACCCGGTCATCGCCGCGATGAACACGGTGGGCTTCGATGCCTCGACGCTTGGGAACCACGAGTTCAACTACGGGCTCGATTTCCTGACCAAGTCGCTGGCGGGCGCGGCCTTCCCGGTGGTCTGCGCAAATGTGGTCACGGAAATGGGCGCAACGCCTCGCGAGGACAAGACGCTGGTGCCGCCCTATGTGATCCTCGACCGCGAGGTGACGCTGGGCGACGGAACGACCGCGCCGATCCGTGTGGGCATCATCGGCTTCGTGCCGCCGCAGATCATGACGTGGGATCGCCAGCATCTGGACGGGTCGGTGCAGGCGCGCGACATCGTGACGACCGCCGAGGCCTGGGTGCCGCAGATCAAGGAAGAGGGCGCGGATGTGATCATCGCGCTGTCGCATTCCGGCATCGGGTCGGCCCAGCGAGAAGAGATGATGGAGAACGCATCGGTCCCGCTCGCCGCCGTTGACGGGATCGACGCGTTGATGACCGGGCACAGCCACCTCGTGTTCCCCTCGCCGGACTACGCGGGTTACGACATGGTAAATGCGGACAAGGGTCTCATCCACGGCAAACCCGCCGTCATGGGCGGGTTCTGGGGGTCGCACATGGGGCTTATCGACCTCATGCTGGAGCGGACGGCGGACGGCTGGACCGTGCTTATGGCCGAGGCGGAAGCGCGTCCGATTTTCGAGCGGGGCGAGGATAGGTCGATCACGCCGCTGGTCGAGGACGTGCCTGAGGTGCTGGCCGCGGTCGAGACCGAACATCAGGCGACGCTCGACTACGTGCGGCGGGCGGTGGGCGAGACGTCGGCACCACTCCAAAGCTACTTTGCCCTCGTGGCAGATGATCCGAGCGTGCAGATCGTGTCCAATGCGCAAACCTGGTACATTGAGCAGATGATGCAGGGCACGGAGTGGGAGGGGCTTCCGATCCTGTCCGCCGCCGCGCCCTTCAAGGCCGGTGGTCGCGGGGGGCCGGAGTATTACACGGACGTGCCAACAGGTCCCGTGGCGATCAAGAACGTGGCAGACCTGTATCTCTATCCCAACACCGTGCGCGCGGTGAAGATCAACGGCGCGCAGCTCAAGGGTTGGCTCGAACGCTCGGCGGGGATGTTCAACCAGATCACGCCCGGCGAGGCCGATCAGGTACTGCTGAGTCCCGATTTCCCGTCCTACAATTTCGACGTGATGGACGGTGTGACCTATCAGATCGACCTGTCACAGCCCGCGATGTTCGACAAGGACGGGAATGTCGTGGCCGAGGATGCGAACCGGATCGTGAACCTCATGTACGACGGTGCGCCGGTGACGAACGAAATGGAGTTCGTGGTCGCGACGAACAATTACCGTGCGGGCGGGGGCGGGTCGTTCCCCGGCGCGATGGGCGACACGATCATCTTCGAGGGGCCCGACACCAACCGCGACGTGATCGTGCGCTACATTGTCGATCAGGGAACGATCAACCCGAGCGCGGATGCGAACTGGACCTTTGCCCCGATGGAGGGGACCACGGTGCTGTTCGACACCGGACCGAAGGCGGCGGATTACGTGGCGGACGTGAAGGGTGTGAGCATCGAGCCGGCGGGGGAAGGCCCGGACGGTTTCGCGCGGTTCCGGATCACGCTTTAGGTTTCGCCGCAGACGGCGTCTGCGACGACCGGCTGGAGGTGCTCTGCCCCTCCAGACCTCCCCGAGGTATTTTTGAAGCAGTGAAGAAGTCAGGGCGGGTTAGAGCCTATTTTTGCTTCTCAAGGAAGGCGAGCAGCGCGCCCTCCCCCGATGCAAGGCCGGGCAGGCGTTCGGGTTTGGGCAGCTTTGCTTCTTCACCAACAAGCTCGATGACCGCCGGGTGGATGTAGCTCTTGCGGGCGATGGTCGGCGTGTTCTGGAGCCGCTCGGCGGCGGCCTCGGACACCGATTTGATCGTCTCGGCCCCGTCTTCGGTCACGGCACGAAAGGCGGCGAGAGTGCCCGCCCAGGTGCGGAAGGTCTTGGCGGTAACGCCCTCGACACCCGCAGCCTCGGCGAGATAGGCGTTGAGTGCGGAGGAGGTTATGCCGCGTTTCGTGCCCTCGTCATCCACCCAGCCGATCAGTTCCGCGCCGGGCAGGTCGCGGGACGCCGTCAGCGCCTTCATCAGCCGCTTGTCGGTCACGGCGACACGGGCGTTCTTGCCCCCCTTGGCGGTGAAAACCACTTCCATTTCGCCCTTGCGGTTCTTCAGATGCTGGCGGCGCAGCGTTACCGCACCGTAGGAGCCATTGTCACGGGTATAGGTCTTGTCGCCCACGCGAATGGCAAGTTTGTCGATCATGGCGAGCGCGGTGGCTAGGGCGAACTCGCGATCCCCCACGTCGCCCGCAAGATCGCGGGATACGCGGCGTCGGATGGTAGGCAGGCAGCGGCCAAAGGCGGCGAGGTCGGAGAATTTCGTAAGCGCACGCGCCTCGGACCAGTCGGGGTGGTAGCGGTATTGCTTGCGTTCGCGCACGTCGTATCCGGTCGCCATGAGGTGGCCGTTTTCGCGGGGCGTCATCCAGACGTCAACGTAAGCGGGCGGAATCGCCATCGCTTCGAGCCGTTTGCGTTCGGCCCCCCGTTCGATGGTCGTGCCGTCCGCGGCGGTATAGGTGAAGCCGCGCCCATGCCGTTTTCGGGTGATGCCCGGTCGGCTGTCGGGGTAGTAGACGAGGCCCGCGACCATGACTCAGGTCTTCCGCACTTCCGAGGTCAGCTTGAGCACCCCGTCGCCGTCGTCCTGTTCGATGTAGAGTGCGGGGTCGTCGTCCGATCCGTTGCGCGTGACTTCGGAGCCCTGCAGTTTGCGCGTGATCTTTTGGGTATATCGCTTTTCGACACGGCCTTTGGCGGTGCCGTTGCCCCAATCCCATTCAACCTTGTCGCCCACCGTGATGCTCATCGCGCGCTCCTCCACATCGGTAGAGGCAGAACGCGAAATGAGCGAGGCGGGTTCCAGAGGTGAGACTACCGCTTTCCCTTCATCGCGGCAGAGAGCGCCGCGCCCAGCGCGTTGTTGCCAGCGTCCTTGGACGGCTGCGGTCGCTTCCCGCTCGGCTTCGGCTGCGGTTTGCGCGGTCCGCGATCGGGGCGGGTATCAGACGGCGCGGCCTGTTTCGGCTGCGTGCCCGCGTCCTTGCGCATGGACAGGCCGATCCGTTTGCGCGGCACATCGACCTCGGTCACCGTGACGCGGACGACGTCGCCAGCTTTCACGACCTCATGCGGGTCTTTCACGAAACGGTCGGCCAGTTGGCTGATGTGGACAAGGCCGTCCTGATGCACGCCGATGTCCACGAAAGCACCGAAAGCGGCAACGTTAGTCACTGTTCCTTCAAGCTTCATGCCAGGCTTCAGGTCCTTGATATCCTCGATGCCGTCCGCGAAGCTTGCCGTCTTGAACTCGGGGCGCGGGTCGCGGCCGGGCTTTTCAAGCTCGGCCAGGATGTCGCGCACCGTGGGCAGGCCGAAGGTGTCGGTGACGAAATCCTCGGGCTTCAGGCCCTTCAGCGCCGCGCCGTTCCCCATGATCTGCCGCAGATCGCGCCCGCAGGAGGCGACGATCTTGCGCGCGACGTCATAGGCTTCGGGGTGCACCGACGAAGCGTCGAGCGGTTCGTCGCCGCCGGTGATCCGCAGGAAGCCCGCCGCCTGCTCGAACGCCTTGGGACCCAGCCCCGCGACCTTGAGCAGCGCCTTGCGGGAGGGGAAGGCACCGGTGGCGTCACGGTGGGCGACGATGGCCTCGGCAAGGCGCTGACCCAGACCGGCGACATGGGCGAGGAGCGGCGCGGAGGCGGTGTTGAGGTCCACGCCCACCGCGTTCACGGCATCCTCGACGACACCATCAAGCGCACGCGACAGGCGGGTTTGGTCCACGTCGTGCTGATACTGGCCAACGCCGATGGATTTGGGTTCGATCTTCACCAGTTCAGCCAGCGGGTCCTGCAAACGGCGGGCGATGGAAACCGCGCCGCGCAGGCTCACATCGAGGTCCGGAAACTCCCGCGCGGCCAGTTCCGAGGCGGAATAGACACTTGCGCCGGCCTCGCTCACCACCACCTTAGTCGGTTTCGGACCCTCCGGCAGCAGCTTGATCGTGTGGGCCACGAGGCGTTCGGTTTCGCGGCTTGCGGTGCCGTTGCCAATCGCGATCAGCTCGATTCCGTGCTTGCGAATAAGTTCGATGATCTTGGCCTCGGACCCGCGAATATCGTTCTTGGGCTGGAAGGGATAGATCGTCGCAGTGTCGAGCACCTTGCCGGTCGCATCGACCACAGCGCATTTCACGCCCGTGCGGATACCGGGGTCGAGGCCCAGGGTCGGGCGCGCTCCAGCAGGCGCGGCGAGCAACAGGTCGCGCAGGTTACGGGCAAAGACCGTGATCGCGTCCTCGTGCGCACGGCGGCGCAGGTCGGCGAGCAGATCCATATACATCGTGAGCGACAGTTTCACGCGCCAGATGCGGGCGGCGGCATTGCGCAGCCAAATGTCGCCGGGGGCGTCGCCGGCGATCCCGATCTCATGCGCGACGATGCCCGTCGCTTTGTCCGCGCCGGTTTCGGGATCGGGGGCGATGTTGATCGTGACGACCTCTTCTTTCGCCGCGCGCAGGATCGCAAGCGCGCGGTGGCCGGGAATATCCGCCCAACGCTCGCGGTGATCGAAGTAGTCCGAGAATTTGGCGCCCTCGGCTTCCTTGCCGGTGATCACCTTTGCCGTGATCAGCGCCTCGCGGTGCATGAAGTCGCGCAGGCGGCCAAGAAGGTCGGCGTTCTCCGCCATCGACTCGGCGAGGATTTCATAGGCGCCGTCGAGCGCATCCTTGGTCGTCGCGACCTCGCCCTTGACGAACCCCTGCGCCAGCGCCTCGGGATCGGCGCGGCGGTCGTCCATGATGGCGGCCAGCAGCGGCTCCAGCCCGTTTTCCCGCGCAATCATGGCGCGGGTCCGGCGCTTGGGTTTGTAGGGCAGGTAAATGTCCTCGAGCGTCGCTTTCGTCTCGGCCCCGGCGATGGAGCGGGCGAGGTCGTCGGTCAGCTTGCCCTGCTCCTTGATCGAATTGAGGATGGTCGCCCGCCGCGCCTCGAGCTCGCGCAGGTAGGCCAAGCGGTCGGCCAGCGTGCGCAGCTGCGTATCGTCAAGCCCGCCGGTGACCTCTTTCCGATAGCGCGCCACGAAAGGGACCGTCGCGCCCTCGTCCAGCAGCTTGACGGCGGCGGCAACCTGGCCCGCGCCCGCTGAAATCTCGGTCGCGATCGTCTGGTGGATGCGGGTGTCAACGGCGGTCATCGGCGGCTCCTCCTTGTTCAGACCGGGGTGATAGCCGGGCCGGAAGGTGCCGCCAAGAGGCAAGGTTGCAACAGCGGAATTGCCCCGTATCAGACCCTGTTTCAGCCCGCCTTCACACTCGCCGTCACATAGTTCACCGACAGATCGCGCGACGAGATCGACCACGACCAGAGCACCGGGTTGAACACGAAACCCTTCTTGTCGACCATGCGCAGACCGGCCCGGGTGATCAGGCTTTCCAGCTCGTCTGGCGTGATGAACTTGTTCCAGTCGTGGGTGCCCTTGGGTAGCCAGCGCATGACGTGCTCGGCACCCACGATGGCCACCATGAAGCTCTTGGGATTCCGGTTGATGGTCGAGCAACACATGATCCCGCCGGGTTTCAGGAGATCGTGACAGGCGGTCAGGTAGCCAAGGGGGTCGGACACGTGCTCGACCACCTCCATGTTGAGAACCGCATCGAACTGTTCGCCCGATGCGGCCAGTGCCTCGGCCGTCGTGTGGCGGTAGTCGATGGTCAGACCGGACTGCTCGGCGTGCACCTGCGCCACGGGAATGTTGCGCTCGGCCGCATCTGCACCCACGACCGTGGCCCCAAGCCGCGCCATGGGTTCAGACAAAAGCCCACCGCCACAGCCGATGTCGAGGATGCGCAGACCCTCGAACGGCTTGTCGGCGGTCAGGTCGCGCCCATGTTCGGCGGCAATCTGGCTCACGATGTAATCGAGCCGCACCGGGTTCATCATGTGGAGCGGCTTGAATTTCCCGGTCGGGTCCCACCATTCGGCGGCCATGGCTTCGAACTTGGCGACTTCGGCCGGATCGACTGTCGTTTCCGCTGACGTCATGTTACTCTCTTTCTTCATGGCGGGGCGTGTGGTTGCCCCCTATATAGGGTTCCGATGGAGCAGGCCGCAGGAAAAAACACCGCAGGTGGGAAATTGTATCCGCCGATCGAGCCCTTTGACCGAAGGATGCTCGATGTCGGTGACGGCCATACCATCTATGTCGAACAATGCGGCGCGAGGGACGGCATTCCCGTCGTCGTGCTGCATGGGGGCCCCGGTGGCGGATGCTCTCCTGCCATGCGGCGGTTCTTCGATCCCGAGAAATATCGCATCATCCTTTTCGATCAGCGCGGTTGCGGTCGCTCGCGGCCCCACGCCAGCGTGACGGCCAACACGACCTGGCACCTCGTCCGCGACATCGAGCTTATCCGGGATACGTTCGGCATCGACCGCTGGATCGTCTTTGGCGGAAGCTGGGGCGCGACGCTGGCGCTCGTATATGCCCAGGCACACCCGGATCGCGCGGCCTGGCTCGTGCTGCGCGGCGTGTTCCTTGCCACCGAGCGCGAGTTCCAGTGGTTCTACGGGGGTGGTGCCGGGCAATTCTGGCCCGACCTCTGGGCGCGTTTTGTGGGTCCGATCCCCGAAGGCGAGCGCGGCGATCTGATCGAGGCCTATCATCACCGGCTCTTTTCCGGCGACCGCGGCGAAGAGCTGCGCCATGCCCGCATCTGGGCCTCGTGGGAAAACGCGCTCGCGAGCATCGAGAACGACGGGGCGATGATCGACAGCCCGGCGGACTATGCCTTGGCCTTTGCGCGGCTCGAAAACCATTACTTCGTGAACCGCGCGTTCCTGTCGGAAGATCAGCAGATCCTGTCCAACATGCGGCGCATCGCCCATGTGCCGGGCACCATCGTGCAAGGTCGCCATGACATGATCTGCCCGCCCGAGGCGGCGTGGTCGCTGCATCAGGCTTGGCCCACAAGCGAGTTTCGGATGATTCCGCGCGCCGGACATGCGGTCAGCGAGCCGGGCATCGCGGCAGAGCTTGTGCGCACGACGGACAAGCTTGCCCGGCAGCGGAGCACCTTGGGCCTATGAGGATGGACCTGTGACACCGATCCGCGACCAGGCACCCTTTTGGGACGGCACAGCCGCGAAATACATTCGCCGACCTGTTGGCGACGTGGCGGCCTATGAGCACAAGGTCGCGGTGACGCAAGGGTTTCTGCGGCCCGACATGCGGGTGCTGGAAATCGGCTGCGGGTCCGGCAATACGGCGCGGCGTCATGCGCCGCTTGTGGCCGAGTATCTGGCCACCGATCTGTCGGGCGAGATGATCCGACTGGGCAAGGCCGAGGGTCCGATCCCGCCCAACATGCGATTCGAACAAGGCAACTTCGACGAAATGACGCTAACAGACGGCAGTTTTGACGCCGTGCTCGCCTTGTCGCTGTTGCATCTGGTCCCCGACCCCGCCGCCACGATTGCCAAGATTGCGCGGGTGCTCACCCCTGGCGGGGTCTTTGTCAGTTCGTCGGCGATGGTGGGCGAGGTCTGGCTGGCCCGGTTGCTGCTCCCGCTTGGCCAGTTGATCGGCAAGGCACCCCATGTCGCGATGCTGAAGCGGGCCAGCTTTCGTCAGATGATCCGCGACGCCGGCTTCGAGATCCTTGTGGACGAGACACCCGGGTCGAAGATGACGCTCTTCATTGTGGCTCGGAAACTCTAGGGCAGCATGGCCTCGAGCGTGGCGAGTGTATCGGCCTCAGCCACCGGTTTGTCCCAGCGGATGCGCGAAATCCGGGGAAAGCGCATGGCGATGCCGGATTTATGCCGGGTCGAGCGATTGAGGCCCTCGAAGGCGACTTCAACCACGAGATCGGGCGAGAGCGAGCGCACCGGGCCGTAGCGTTCGATGGTGTTCTGGCGCACGAATTTGTCGAGCCGCTTGAGTTCCTCGTCGGTGAAACCGGAATAGGCCTTGCCGACCGGGACCAGACGATCCCCCTCCCACACTCCGAAAGTGAAGTCGGAATAGAACCCCGACCGTTTGCCGTGCCCGCGCTGGGCATAGAGCAGGACGGCGTCCACGATCATCGGATCGCGCTTCCATTTGAACCACGGTCCACGCGGTCTTCCAGCAGAGTAGACACTATTCTTGCGCTTCAGCATGACGCCTTCGATCACCGGAGACGGCGGATCGCCCCGCAGCGCGGCAAGGTCATCCCATGTCTCGAAGGGAAGCAGCGGCGAGGCGTCGAAGCGGTAGGGGTCGAGCGTCACAACAGCCGCGTCCAGCCGCGCACGGCGGTCGTCAAAGGGCAGATCGCGCAGGTCCGCACCCTCCCACAGAAGCACGTCATAGAGCCGCAGGGCGGCGGGATGGGATTTCAGCAGCGCCTTGCCAGCCGTCTTCCGATTAAGCCGCTTTTGCAGGTCACCGAAGGGCGCGACCTCGCCCTCGCGCCGGACGATGAGTTCACCGTCCAGCGTCCCGGTGAAATCCATCCGCTCGACGATATCGGGGAAAGCGGCGGAAATATCCTCACCCGTGCGGGAATAGAGCCGCTTTTCGGCTCCATCAGCGGCGGCCTGCACCCGGATTCCGTCCCATTTCCACTCGGCCACATAGTCACCGGGATCGAGCGCGCGCAGACCATCCAGGTCCTGGGGCGTGGACAGCATCACGGGGCGGAACGGGGCCTTGATCGTCGGTTCGGGCTTCGGTCCGCCTGCGAGCCACCCAAAGAGCTGGGCGTAGGGCGGTTTGAACCCGGCCCAGAGTTCCAGAATGTCATCGAGCGGCACATCGCCCGTATTGGCAAGCGCGGTCAGTGCCAGCCGGGCCGACACGCCCACGCGCATCCCGCCGGTCATCAGCTTGAGCAGCGCGAGCCGCTCGGACGGGTCGAGCGCGTCGAGCCAGTCGGCGATCAGGCGCGGCGTGTCGGATTTCGAGGCCTTGTTCAGCGTCTCGACAACCTCGCACAGCGGGACATCGCGCGTGGTGCCTTGGCCGGGCCAGATCAGCGCAATGGTTTCAGCCAGATCGCCGACATAGTGGTAGGACATGGTGAATAATTCCACGTCCACCCGTTCGGACACCAGTGCGCGCAGGAGTGCAGGCTTGGCCCCGGCGAAGTCGAGTTCCCCGGTCAGCGACGCCAAAGCATAGCCCCGATCCGGGTCGGGAGCGTCGCGCAAATACGTCTCTAACAAGGCCAATTTCGCGTTTCTACCGGGGGTGAACGCGAGTCTTTCGAGGAGGGCGGCGTAACGCTTCATTCCGGCTCGTCCTCGTATCCAACCAGATGCAGGGGCCGCGCGCGGCGTTGGTCGAGTTCGGCCCAGCGCATCAGCGCGTCGTCGCGCCCATGGGTGATCCAGAACTCCGCCGGGTTCAACTCGCGGATCGTGCCCGTGAGGTCCGGCCAATCCACATGGTCCGAGATGATCAGCGGAAGCTCCACCCCACGCTGTCGCGCCCGCGCCCGGATCTGCATCCAGCCGCTCGCAAATCCGATCACCGGATCGACGAACCGCTGCACCCAGGGCGAGGCAAAGGCGGAGGGGGGCGAGATCACGATAGCGTCACGCAGCCCCTTCGCCTCGGCCTTGTCCATCGTGGCGGGACGCAGATCGCCCAGCGGCACGCCCTGTTCGATGTGGTAGTCACAGAGCCGTTGCAGGGCGCCATGAACATAGATCGGCGCGTCCCAGCCAGCCTCGCGGAGTAGCATGATCACCCGCTGCGCCTTGCCCAGCGCATAGGCGCCGATCAGATGCGGACGGTCGGGAAAGTTGCGGACCGAAGCGATGAGCTTGGCGATTTCCTCGGACGGTCTGGGATGTTTGAACACCGGCAGGGCAAAGGTCGCCTCGGTGATGAACAGATCGCAGGGCACGGGCTCGAAGGGCGCGCAGGCCGGATTCGCTACGCGGGAGTAATCGCCCGACACAACGGCGCGTAGTCCGCCGTGTTCGAGCCTGATTTGACAGCTGCCCATCACATGTCCCGCCGGATGAAAGCTGACGCGGACCCCGTTCACCTCCACCGGATCGCCCGTCCCCACCTGCCGCTCGCCAGCGAAATCCGCGCCATAGCGGATCGCCATGATGTCGAGCGTCTGGGGCGACGCCATGACCGCCCCATGCCCCGACCGCGCATGGTCGGCATGCCCATGCGTCACCAGCGCCCGCGCCACGGGCCGCATCGGGTCGATGTAGAAATCGCCGGGCGGGCAATAAAGCCCCTCGGGCCGCGGGGTAAGGAGGTCTTCGAAACGCGGGTTCATCTGGCTTTCACTTTGTCATCGCTCCTCAACGCACCGCCATTCGCGCACGTTCCAGCCTACCCGATACGCGGCCGAAAGTGCTGAAGCCCAATTTCCCTTGCAGACTCACGCCGACCGGCCTATATCCCCGTCAACAGCGAGAGCGCTGGGGTCCAAACCCAGTGCTCCACCGGATGATACCGACGGGCCGCTGGCCCGTTTTTTTATGCCTGATCGGTCCCTGACCGGAAGGCCCCGAAAGGAACCCATGAACGACCTCGTCGCCAAGACCGCCATCGACCGCCGGATCGCAGATATCGTGCGCCCGGTGATCGAGGATATGGGGTATGAGCTTGTCCGGCTGCGGCTGATGGGCTCGACCAAGTCGAACACGCTTCAGATCATGGCCGACAAGCCCGAGGGCGGGATCGAGGTCGACGATCTGTCCGACATCACCACCGCCGTGGGCGCGACGCTGGACGTCGAGGACCCGATCGAGGGCGAATATACGCTCGAAGTGTCCTCGCCCGGTATCGACCGCCCGCTGACACGCTACAAGGACTTCGACGCCTGGAACGGCTGGCTTGCCAAGATCGAGACCTCGGAACTGATCGACGGGCGCAAGCGGTTCAAGGGCACGCTCGCGGGCACCGAGGACGGCGAGGTGCTGATCGAGCTAGAGGGCGAGGAGGGCGGCGAGCCTGTCACCATCGGGCTGACCTTCGACCTTCTGGCGGACGCGAAACTCGTCCTCACGGACGACCTGATTGCCGAGATGCTCAAGGCCCGCAAGGACGCCGGGCTGATCGACGAAACCCAGTACGATGAAATCCAGACGGACGAAGGGTCCGAGGAGGAATAACGATGGCCATTACCTCTGCAAACCAGCTTGAGCTTCTCCAGACGGCCGAAGCCGTTGCGCGCGAGAAGATGATCGACCCCGGTCTGGTCATCGAAGCGATGGAAGAAAGCCTCGCCCGTGCCGCGAAGAGCCGCTACGGAGCCGAGATGGACATCCGCGTGAAGATCGACCGCAAGACGGGCCGCGCAACCTTTACCCGCGTGCGCACCGTGGTCGACGAAGAGGTTTTGGAAAACTATCAGGCCGAGTTCACCGCCGAGCAGGCCAAGCCTTATTTCGAACCCGCCGCGCCGGGGCGCGAGCAATACTGGGTGCGCGAAGGCGAGATGATCGACACCAAGACTGCCGGTGGCCCGCAGATCGGCGACGAGTTCCGCGAAACCGTGCCGCCCGTGGACATGGGCCGGATCGCCGCGCAGTCGGCCAAGCAGGTCATCCTGCAGAAGGTCCGCGAAGCCGAGCGCGATCGCCAGTATGAAGAGTTCAAGGATCGTGCGGGCACCATCATCAACGGTGTCGTCAAGCGCGAGGAATACGGCAACGTCATCGTGGACGTGGGCGCCGGCGAGGCGATCCTGCGCCGCAACGAAAAGATTGGCCGCGAAGCCTATCGTCCGAACGACCGCATCCGCTGCTACGTGAAAGACGTGCGCCGCGAGACCCGCGGTCCGCAGATCTTCCTGTCGCGCACCGCGCCGGAGTTCATGGCGGAACTGTTCAAGATGGAAGTGCCGGAAATCTATGACGGGATCATCGAGATCAAGGCTGTCGCCCGTGACCCGGGTTCACGCGCCAAGATCGCCGTGGTGTCCTATGACGGCTCGATCGACCCCGTGGGCGCCTGCGTCGGTATGCGCGGCTCGCGCGTGCAGGCCGTGGTGAACGAGCTTCAGGGCGAGAAGATCGACATCATTCCGTGGAACGAAGACGTTCCCACCTTCCTCGTCAACGCGCTGCAACCGGCCGAAGTGTCGAAGGTGGTTCTGGACGAGGATGCGGGCAAGATCGAGGTCGTGGTGCCGGACGAGCAACTGTCGCTCGCCATCGGTCGTCGCGGTCAGAACGTGCGTCTTGCCAGCCAGCTTACCAACCTCGACATCGACATTCTGACCGAGGAAGAGGAATCCAAGCGTCGCCAGGCCGAGTTCGCGGAGCGCACCAAGCTCTTCATGGACACGCTGGATCTGGACGAGTTCTTCGCCCAGCTGCTGGTGTCCGAGGGCTTCACCAACCTCGAAGAGGTCGCCTATGTCGAGCTTGACGAGCTGCTTGTCATCGACGGCGTCGACGAAGGCACCGCGCAGGAGCTTCAGGCGCGGGCACGCGACTACATCGAAGAACAGAACCGCAAGGCACTGGAAAACGCCCGCGAGATGGGCGTTCAGGACAGCCTCGTGAACTTCGAGGGTCTGACGCCGCAGATGATCGAGGCGCTGGCCAAGGACGGCGTCTTTACGCTCGAGGATTTCGCGACCTGCGCCGACTGGGAACTGGCCGGTGGCTGGACCACCGAGAACGGCGAGCGGCACAAGGACGACGGTGTGCTCGAACCCTTTGACGTGGACCTGAACGAAGCCCAGAACATGATCATGACCGCCCGGATCCAGCTTGGCTGGGTCGATCCCGCCGATCTCGCGACCGAGGAAGAGGGCGACGACGACGAAGCTGCAACCGAGGAGGCCGAGGCCTGATCTCAGGCCTCGGGAACGGGCGCATGACGCGCGGCGGTCAGGAAAAGGAACGGGGCGAGCCGGAACGCCGGTGCATCGCCACGGGCGAGGTGGGACCCAAGGAGGGTCTCGTCCGGCTCGTGGTGAGCCCCGAGGGCGTGATCTTTCCCGATCTTCTGGAAAAACTGCCCGGTCGCGGGCTGTGGATCACCGCGACGCCTGACGCCTTTGCCACCGCGCGCAAGCGTGGCGGGTTCCATCGCGGGGCGAAATCGCCCGTGAAGGTGCCCGACGATCTTGAAATAGTGGTCGAGCAGGGACTTGCGGATCGCACGATCCACCTTATCTCTTTGGCTCGGAAAGCAGGCGGTGCCGTGGCCGGATTTGAGAAGGTCAAGGATTGGCTCGCCAAGGAACAGGCCCGAGTCCTCATTCAGGCGAGTGACGGATCGGACCGTGGAAAGACGAAGCTCCGCCCCCCGCCCGGCCGTGACAGCTTTATCGGCTGTCTGACCGCAAATGAATTGGGTTTGGCTTTCGGACGTGAACATGTGATACAGTGTAGTAGAGGAAGCCGCAAAGCTCTCGGGCATGCGCGGAATGAACGACGGCGGGACCGCCCGTCGGAAAGGTTTGAAGACTAGATGAGCGATACGGACGGTAAAAAACCTCTTGGCCTTCGTGGTGGCGGACCCCGCTCGGGTTCGGTGAAGCAGAGCTTCAGCCACGGGCGGACCAAGAACGTGGTGGTCGAGACAAAACGCAAGCGCGTTGTCGTGCCCAAACCGGGTGCGGCTGGTGGTGCTGGCGGTGGCTCGTCCCCCGCGACCGATCCGTCGAAACGCCCTGCCGGGATTTCGGATGCGGAACTCGAACGCCGGATGAAGGCGCTCGCCGCCGCCCGTGCGAACGAGGCGGAAGAGGCGCGTCAGCGCGAGGCCGACGAAAAGGCCCGCGAAGAGGACCGCGAGCGTCGTCGGCAGGAAGCCGAAGAGAAAGCGCGCGAAGAACAGGAACGCGCCGAAGCCGCCGCGAAAAAGGCGGAAGAGGACGAAAAGCGTCGTCGCGAAAAGGAAGAGGCCAAGAACAAGCCGAAGCCTGCCGAGGCCCCGGCCGATCCGGCCGCCGCCCAGGCCGCCGAGGCCCGCGGGACCAAGACCGGTCCGCGCAAACCCGACCGCGAACGCGCGCCGACCCCGGCTGCCGACGACCGCAACGCCCGCAGCAAAGGCGCGCGTGACGACAACCGCCGTGCCGGTAAGCTGACCGTGAACCAGGCGCTGACCGGTGGCGAAGGCGGGCGTCAGCGCTCGGTCGCCGCGATGAAGCGCAAGCAGGAACGCATGCGCCAGAAGGCGATGGGTGGCGGTGACAGCCGCGAGAAGGTCGTGCGCGACGTTCAGGTGCCCGAGGCCATCGTGGTGCAGGAGCTCGCCTATCGTATGGCCGAGCGTGTTGCGGATGTCGTGAAATCGCTCATGAACATGGGCCTGATGGTCACGCAGAACCAGACCATCGACCAGGACACCGCGGAGCTCATCATCGAGGAATTCGGCCACAACATCGTCCGCGTGTCGGACAGTGACGTGGAACAGGTCATCGACACCGTCGACGACAAGCCCGAAGACCTCGTGAACCGTCCGCCGGTCGTCACGATCATGGGTCACGTCGACCACGGCAAGACCTCGCTTCTCGACGCGATCCGCCATGCCAAGGTGACCGCGGGCGAGGCTGGCGGGATCACGCAGCATATCGGCGCCTATCAGGTCAAGACGGACTCGGGCGCGGTGCTGACGTTCCTCGATACCCCCGGCCACGCGGCGTTCACGTCGATGCGGGCGCGCGGTGCCCAGGTGACGGACATCGTCGTTCTGGTCGTGG
Organism: Maritimibacter sp. REDSEA-S28_B5; assembly: GCA_001626765.1. GTDB lineage: Bacteria > Pseudomonadota > Alphaproteobacteria > Rhodobacterales > Rhodobacteraceae > Maritimibacter. The sequence continues at coordinate 10,293 of LUOO01000021.1, read as the reverse complement.
CGGCCGACGACTCGGTCATGCCGCAGACGATCGAGGCGATCAACCACGCGAAAGCGGCCAAGGTGCCGATGATCGTGGCGATCAACAAGATGGACAAGCCCGCCGCAGACGCCCAGCGCGTGCGCACGGAACTGCTCCAGCATGAAGTGATCGTGGAAGCCATGTCCGGCGAAGTGCAGGACGTCGAAGTGTCGGCCCACACGGGTCAGGGGCTCGACAACCTGCTCGAGGCCATCGCGCTGCAGTCCGAAATCCTCGAACTCAAGGCGAACCCGAAACGGGCCGCTCTGGGCGCGGTGATCGAGGCACAGCTCGACGTTGGCCGGGGTCCGGTCGCCACCGTGCTCGTGCAGAACGGCACCCTGAAGCAGGGCGACATCTTCGTCGTCGGCGAACAGTGGGGCAAGGTCCGCGCGATGGAGAACGACCATGGCGAACGTGTGAAAGAAGCTGGCCCCTCGGTGCCGGTCGAGGTGCTCGGCCTTAACGGCACGCCGGAGGCCGGTGACGTTCTGAACGTGGTGGAAACGGAAGCGCAGGCGCGCGAGATCGCCGAGTATCGCCATCAGGCCGCCAAAGACAAACGCGCCGCCGCCGGTGCCGCGACGACGCTGGAACAGATGATGGCCAAGGCAAAGGCGGACGAGAACGTCGCCGAGCTGCCGATCCTCGTCAAAGCGGACGTGCAGGGCTCGGCCGAAGCCATCGTTCAGGCGATGGAAAAGATCGGCAACGACGAGGTGCGCGTGCGCGTGCTGCACTATGGTGTGGGCGCGATCACGGAAACCGACGTGGGCCTCGCGGAAGCCTCCGGCGCGCCGGTCATCGGCTTCAACGTCCGTGCCAATGCCTCGGCCCGCCAGTCGGCCAACCAGAAGGGCGTGGAAATCCGCTACTACAGCGTAATCTACGACCTCGTGGACGACGTGAAAGCGGCGGCCTCGGGTCTGCTGTCCGCCGAAGTGCGCGAAAAGTTCATCGGTTACGCCGAGATCAAGGAAGTCTTCAAGGTGTCGAACGTCGGCAAGGTCGCCGGTTGTCTCGTCACCGAAGGCGTCGCGCGCCGCTCTGCCGGTGTGCGCCTCCTGCGCGACAACGTGGTCATCCACGAAGGCACGCTCAAGACGCTCAAGCGCTTCAAGGACGAGGTGTCGGAAGTCATCTCGGGTCAGGAATGCGGTATGGCCTTCGAGAACTACGACGACATCCGTCCGAAGGACGTCATCGAGATCTTCGAACGGGAAGAGGTCGAGCGCACGCTCGATTGATCCGGGTTAGGATTCTGGATTTGGAAAGGGCGGCTTTCGAGTCGCCCTTTTTCTTTGGGTGGAAAGGTATTGCAAGCGGGCTGCCGCCCTGCGCGCAACAGAACTTGGGGGGATTAATCCCCCCAAACCCCCCAATCCAAGGGGCTGTCTGCCCCTTGGAGAACCCCGAGCATATTGACCGGAAAAGTGAAAGGGTCAGAGCATATCCCGCATCATCGCGACGAGCGGGATGTCGGCGGGGGGCATGGGGTAGTCTCGCATGTCGGCGACGCGCACCCATTTGAGGGTCTGGCCTTCCTTGGGCTGTGGCGTGCCCTGCCATTTGCGGCAGACGAAGACCGGCATGAGGAGATGGAACTTCTCGTAGGCGTGCGAGGCGAAGGTCAGGGGCGCGAGGCAGGATTGCCAGGTGTCGATCCCCAGCTCCTCCTTCAGTTCACGGATGAGAGCGTGCTCGGGCGTTTCGCCCTCCTCCACCTTGCCGCCCGGAAACTCCCAAAGGCCTGCCATGGATTTCCCCTCGGGCCGCTGCGCGAGCAGGACGCGCCCGTCGGGATCGACGAGCGCGACGGCGGAGACAAGGACGACCTTGGTCATATGGCTTTTCCTTGATAGCGATCCCGGACGGAAAACGGGTGCCCACTTTTCCTGTGATCGCTCAAGACCGATAATCCGCGTTGATCTGAATGTAGGCGTGAGTCAGGTCGCAGGTCCACACGGTCGCTTCGCCTTTGCCAAGACCGAGATCCACGCCAATCACGATTTCCTCGTTCAGCATGTAATCAGCACCCTGTTCCTCGCGATACTCCGGTGAGACCCAGCCCTTTTCCGCAACGAGGATATCCCCGAAGCGGATCGACAGCTTGTCCCGGTCGGCGGCGGCCCCGGATTTGCCGATAGCGGCGACGATGCGGCCCCAGTTCGGGTCCTCACCCGCGATGGCGGTCTTCACCAGCGGCGAATTCGCAATGGACATGGCGTGGGTGCGCGCGTCCTTAAGGGATTTCGCGCCGGTGATGCGGATTTCGACGAACTTGGTGGCCCCCTCGCCGTCGCGGATCACCTGATGGGCGAGGTCCATCATCACGGCGCGCAGACCGGCTTCGAACCGGTCACATTCGGGCTTCACGTCGACGCCCGAAGCGCCGGTTGCGGCCAGGACCAGCGTGTCGGAGGTCGAGGTGTCCGAGTCCACGGTGATCGAGTTGAACGTCTCGTCGATGAGGCCCGACAGGAATGCCTGCAGCACCGGTTGCTCGACCTTGGCGTCGGTGAAGATGTAGACGAGCATCGTGGCCATGTCGGGGGCGATCATGCCCGAACCCTTGGCGATGCCTGCGATTTTCACCGTGCCACCCTCGACCTCGACCTCGACCGTCGATCCCTTGGGGAAAGTGTCGGTGGTCATGATCGCGCGGGCGGCAAACTCGATGCCTGCGGGGTCGAGCGCCTCGGTCAACTCGCCGATCTTGGCGGTGATCCGGTCGTAGGGCAGACGCTCGCCGATCACGCCGGTTGAGGCGGTATAGACCCTATTCTCGGTAACGCCGGTCGCCTGCGCCACGGCTTTGGAAATCTCGGCCACCGCGTTTTCGCCGGAGGAGCCGGTAAAGGCGTTGGAATTGCCCGAGTTCACGATGATCGCGGCACCACCGTCCGAGGGCGAGCCCATCTTGGCCTGGCAATCGAGCACGTTGGCCGACCGCGTGGCCGAACGTGTGTAGACGCCCGCAATCGAGGTGCCCGGATCGCAGAGCGCCATCATGACGTCATAGCGCCCGGCATAACGGACGCCCGCCTGCACGGCGGCAAAGCGGACTCCGTCGATGACGGGGAGTTTGGGGAAGCCGTCCTTGGGCGCGAGCGGCGCCACCTTGTGCTTGTGGTTGCGGGCCGCGGCCAGTTCCGCCTTCAGCGCCTTCAGCTTTTTCTTCAGCTTTTTCTTGCCCATCTGCGGCTTCCCCTTGTCAGGCGTTACTCAAAGATCATCATTCAAAGATCGACGGGTCGGAGATCACCGACGGCGGGATATCGGTCACATCCGCACGGTCGATGGTCGCCTCTTCCATCAGTTTCGCGATGGCATCCTCGACCGCCGAGGTCTGAAGTTCCGCGATGATTTCCTCGCGCACTTCGTCCAGCGCCGGCGCACCCTTTTCGCGCACTTCGTTGAGCTTGATCACATGCCAGCCGAACTGGGTCTGGACCGGGTCGGACACCGCGCCCGCCTCCATATCGGCGACGGCGGTTTCGAATTCCGGCACCATCATGCCCGCCGAAAACCAGCCCAGATCGCCACCGTTCGGACCCGAGGGGCCGGTCGAGAACTCTTTCGCCAGCGCCGCGAAATCGGCGTCCTCGGCACGGGCCTGTTCAGCGATGTTCGCTGCTTCCTCTTCGGTTTCCACGAGGATATGCGACGCGTTCCATTCGTCCGTTGGCTCGGCATCGGCGAATTTCTCGTCATAAGCCGCCTGGATGGCCTCTTCGGTCGCGGCATCCGAGATGACGCTTTCGATCTGTTCGGCGGCGACGAGCATCCGCTTGGTGTTGTCGAGCTCGACCTGCACCCGGTCCGAAACCTCGTCGATGGCCTGGCTCAGGAGCGTCTGCTGAATGAGCTGGTCGATCAGCCCGCCGAACAGCACCTCGTCGGGAAGCTGCTGATATTGTTGCGGAAGTTCGCCACGGGCCGCGATGATGTGACCCAGTGTGATGGATTCGCCATTCACGGTCGCGATTATGGTGTCGACGTTCACATCGACGGCTTCCGCGGTTTCGGTCGCGGACGTCATTTCCTCTCCAGCGGGCGCGTCGGTCGCCGGCGCTTCGGTCGTGTCCTGCGCCCAGGTCGGCAGGGCGAGCGAGACCGAAAGGAGCGTCGCCGCGAAAATCGAGGTGCGGGTGGGGATATGGGTCATAAGACCTCCTCTTTTGTGGTCGGCAGCATCGCCGGCCAGTGTCCTGTTCTGTCCGGCAACCTGGCCGAACGGGTGCCGGATACCCCGGCGTCGTTGACTATCCGGGCCTCGGGGCCTACATCGCTAGGGTTCCCGTGGGGCCGGTTTCGTGCCCTTGATATGGGGCCTCGCGCGGCGCGGCAAGAACCCCGGCGAGATCAAGAGAATGTCAGGCGCCCTATGGCGCATCGAGCGGAGTGGATATGCTGGGTTTTGGAACGATCGCCAAAAAGGTCTTTGGCACGCCGAATGACCGCAAGATCAAGGCGGCACGCCCGCTGGTAGAGCAGATCAACGCGCTCGAGGATGAATTCAAGGCGCTGTCCGACGAGGGCCTGATCGCAAAGACTGCCGAGTTCAAGGAGCGTCTCGAAAAGGGCGAAACGCTGGACGCGCTGCTACCGGAGGCATTTGCCAACTGCCGAGAGGGTGCGCGCCGGGCGCTGGGACTGCGCGCCTTTGACACGCAGCTCATGGGCGGGATTTTCCTGCATCAGGGCAATATCGCCGAGATGAAGACGGGCGAGGGCAAGACGCTGGTCGCGACCTTCCCGGCCTATCTGAACGCGCTGACCGGCAAGGGCGTGCATATCGTCACGGTGAACGATTACCTCGCGAAACGCGACGCGGACTGGATGTCCAAGGTCTATGCCCAACTGGGTCTGACCACCGGCGTCGTCTATCCACAGCAGCCGGACGGCGAGAAAAAAGGTGCCTACGCCGCCGACATCACCTATGCGACGAACAACGAGCTGGGCTTCGATTACCTGCGCGACAACATGAAATCGTCCATCGAAGACATGCACCAGCGCAAGCATCACTTCGCCATCGTGGACGAGGTCGACTCGATCCTCATCGACGAGGCGCGCACGCCGCTGATCATCTCGGGCCCGTCGCAGGACAAATCCGAGCTTTACGTGGCGATCAACGCGGTGATCCCGGAACTGACCGACGAGCATTTCACGCTGGACGAAAAGGCGCGCTCGGCCACATTCACCGACGAGGGCAACGATTTCCTCGAGGATCGCCTGCGCGCCCTTGGCATCCTGCCCGAGGGCCAGACGCTTTACGACCCGGAATCCACGACCATCGTTCACCACGTGAACCAGGGTCTCAGGGCACATAAACTCTTCCAGAAGGACAAGGACTACATCGTTCGCGGCAACGACGTCGTGCTGATCGACGAATTCACCGGCCGCATGATGGCCGGGCGGCGGCTGTCCGACGGCCTGCACCAGGCGATCGAGGCCAAGGAAGGCGTGGCGATCCAGCCCGAGAACGTGACGCTCGCCTCGGTGACCTTCCAGAACTACTTCCGGCTTTATGAAAAGCTCTCGGGCATGACCGGCACGGCGCTGACCGAGGCCGAGGAGTTCGACGAGATCTACAAGCTGGGGGTGGTCGAGGTGCCGACGAACCGCCCCATCGCGCGGGTGGACGAACACGACGCAGTTTACCGCACGACGGAAGAGAAATTCGCGGCGATCATCGAAGAGGTGATCAAGGCCAACAAGAAGGGCCAGCCGGTGCTCGTCGGTACCACCTCGATCGAGAAGTCCGAGGTGCTGGCCAATATCCTTACGAAAGAGGGCATCCCGCATAACGTCCTGAACGCCCGTCAGCACGAACAGGAAGCCAAGATCATTGCGGAAGCGGGCCGTCTGGGCGCGGTGACCATCGCGACGAACATGGCCGGGCGGGGCACCGATATTCAGCTTGGCGGCAACGTCGAGATGAAGGTGCAGGACGCGCTGGACGCGAACCCCGACGCCGACCCCGAGGCGCTGCGCGCGCAGGCCGAGGCCGAGGTCGCCGATGAAAAGGCCAAGGTGCTCGAGGCCGGCGGTCTCTATGTCCTCGCCACCGAACGTCACGAAAGCCGCCGGATCGACAACCAGCTTCGCGGTCGTTCTGGCCGTCAGGGCGATCCTGGCCGCTCGTCGTTCTTCCTGTCGCTCGAGGATGACCTCATGCGCATCTTCGGGTCCGAACGTCTGGACAAGGTGCTGTCGGGGCTGGGCATGAAGGAAGGCGAGGCGATCATCCACCCCTGGGTGAACAAATCCCTCGAACGCGCACAGGCCAAGGTCGAGGGGCGCAACTTCGACATCCGCAAGCAGCTTCTCAAGTTCGACGACGTCATGAACGATCAGCGCAAGGTCATCTTTGGCCAGCGGCGCGAGATCATGGAGACCGCGGACCTGTCCGAGGTGACGCAGGACATGCGCCATCAGGTGATCGAGGACCTCGTCACCGAACACATGCCGCCGCGCACCTATGCCGATCAGTGGAACCTCAAGGGTCTCTATGCCAAGAGCATCGAGGTGCTGAACGCCGATCTTCCGATCCTCACATGGGGCGAGGAAGAGGGCGTCGACAACGACATCATGCGCGAACGCATGGAGGAAGCGACCGACAAGCAGATGGCCGAAAAGACCGAAGCCTTCGGTCCCGACACCATGCGCTCGATCGAAAAGCAGATTCTGCTCCAGACCATCGACGCGAAATGGCGCGAACACCTGCTCACGCTCGAACACCTGCGCTCGGTTGTGGGGTTCCGTGGCTATGCCCAGCGCGATCCGCTCAACGAATACAAGACCGAGGCGTTCCAGCTGTTCGAAGGGATGCTCGACGGGCTGCGCGCCGACGTGACACAGAAGCTGGGCCAAGTGCGCCCGATGACGGAAGAGGAGCGGCAGGCGATGCTGGCGCAGATGCAGCAGCAGCAGGCCGCCATGGCCGCCGCTGCGGAACAGGCGCAGGCCTCTGGCCCCTCGGAACCCGGCGAGGCGCGCGAGGGCTTTGACGAGAACGACCCCTCGACCTGGGGCAACCCGTCGCGCAACGACCAGTGCCCCTGCGGATCGGGCAAGAAGTTCAAGCACTGCCACGGGGCGGTCTAGGACGCCCACGGCAACGGTCGCGGGGTCCAGTCGGCCCCGCGATACTGTTTCCAGCCTGCGCAGAATCGCCCGGATCAGGTCACTTTTTATCCATCCTGTGGGCTTATTGATCGGTCAGCCTGTGTGAAACGCGGGTAAGGGACCGTCATCATGCTTAAAAAAATCTCCGAGTTTTCGACGAAGCTGGACAAGAAACGGGTCTACACGGCTGTCGGGGCGCTGGTCGTCGCGCTGGCTGCTGGCCACGTCATGCAGCGCACCACGGCAAAGGGGCCGGACCTGCCGCCGCAGCAGGCCGCAGCGACGGCAGCTTCTTCCGTGCCTGCGCCGATGGTGGCGAGCCTGACGGGGGACGCCGCCGCGCCGGAGCTGGCCGCCAAGGGCCTCTCCAGCGGAGAATCCGCTGCTGCGCCCGAAGAACCGGCGTTGGCAGTCGCGCTGGCCGACTCCGGCGTTGCACCGCAGAACCCGGCGGCGATCACCACCCTGACCGAGGCGCCCACCGAGGCACCCTTTGTGGAGCAGGACCTGGCCGCGCCCACGACCGACATTGCCGCCGAGGTCACGCCCGAGGCCGAGGTGACCCTTGCGGCCGCCGACGCCGTTACTGACCCGATGGCGCTCGACCTCGATCTCGATTTCGAAACCAAGGAACCCGAGGCAACGGTTGAAGCCCCCCTCGACACCATCGAGGTGACGCGCGCGGACAAGATGGATGCCCTGAGCGGTGTGCCCGAGGACGTGATCGACCTCGATCCGCCCGCCGCGCTGCCTGTTTCCGAGGCCGTGACTACCGATGATTGTGCCGTGCAGCTCACCCACGACGCCGCCCCAGGTGCGCTCGTCACGCTGGGTTTCACCGCGCCCTGCGATCCCGGCGCGACCGTGGAATTCGTCCACGCCGGTCTGCGCTTCACCGAGGTGCTCGATGACATGGGCGCCGTGACGATCAGCGTTCCTGCCTTCGCTTCGCCCGCCGTGATCGAGGCGACGTTCAAGGGCGAAAGCCACACGACCACCACCACCAGCCTGCCCGACCTTGCCCAATACGACCGCGTCGCGCTCGTCTGGCAGGGTGGCACCGGGCTGCAACTGCACGCGCTGGAAAACGGCGCGGGCTACGGCGACGCGGGCCATGTCTGGGCCGAGGCGCCGAAATCGCCCGAGGTCGCGGTCAACGGCGAGGGCGGTTTCCTGACGCTGCTCGGCTCGGCCTCCGGTGGCTATGCGGCGGACGTCTATACCTATCCGGTATCGCTGATGGCCGCGCCCGCCATCTCGATCGAGACGCAGGTGTCCGAGGACACCTGTGGCACGAAGATCAGCGGCCATTACCTGCGCTCCGGCGCGGCGGACGGCCTGACCGACGTCGAGGTGGGCATGGCGGTGCCCGATTGCGACGCCATCGGTGAATATCTGGTGTTGAAAAACCTGCCCCAAGAGCTGACTATCGCCCGCAACTAAGGCGGCGATCGGGTCGGGGGCATAAACGATGAACAGGCTTCGTGCGGCAGTCTCTGCCGCACTTTTCATTGCAGCGGGCGCGACCGGCGCCTTTGCTCAGGACGTCACGCTCACCTCGCGCGACGGATCGGTCGAAATTTCGGGCTATCTCCTGGGGTTCGACGGCGAGTTCTACCGCATCGACACGGATTACGGGGTGCTCACCGTCGACGGCTCCGGCGTGAACTGCGACGGGCCGGGCTGCCCGAACCTGACCGCCTATACCGCCGACATCGTGATCTCCGGGGCAGAGGCGCCCGGATCCGTGCTCCTGCCCGCATTGATCGAGGGCTTCGGGCTGGCCGAGGGCTATGCCGTCAAACGCGAGGAAGTGCCGGGTGTGGGCCTGCTCTACACGCTCTACGAGGCCGAGGGCACGACCCCCTCGGCCCGCTTCACCCTGCGGCTCGCCACTTCGCAAGAAGGCTTTGCCGACCTGATCACCGAGGCGGCCGACCTCACGCTGTCGCTGCGCGAACCCACGCGACAGGAACGCCTGATGGCACGGGACGCAGGTTTGGGCGACATTGCCGCCGTGCGCCAAGGTCGCGTCATCGCGCTCGACGCGCTGGTGCCCATCGTGAACCCGGACAATCCGGTGCGCCAACTCGACCTCGACACGCTCGCAACGCTTTACGAAGGCGGCCTCACGCGCTGGGCCGAGGTGGGGGGCGAGGATGCGCCGGTGACGCTCTACCTGCGCGATCCCGAGGCCGGGTTTGGCTTGGTGTTTGACCGTCAGGTGGTCCAACCGCATGGGGGAACGCTGTCCGAACGAGTCCTCAAGAAGGCGTCGAATGACGGCGTGACGCTGGCCGTCGAAGAGGATCCCTTTGGGCTCGGGATCGCGAGTCTGTCGTCGCATGGCATGACCGAAGTCGTCACGCTGACCGGCAACTGCGCCTTCGAGGTCGCCGCGACCCAGCTATCGGTCAAGGCGGGCGACTATCCCCTCGCCTCGCCCATCTTCCTGTTCCAGCCCGCGATCCGCCTGCCCAAGATCGGGCGTGATTTCCTGCGCTACCTGCGCACGGACAGCGCCCAGCGCGTGGTTCAGCGCGTCGGCCTTGTCGATCAGGGGATTAGCGAGGTGCCGCTGTCAGCGCAGGGGACGCGACTGGCCAATGCCATCGCGCAGGCCGGGCCAGAGGTGCCGTTAACTGAATTGCAGCGGCTCGTGGCGCTGATGACCGATACGCGGCGCCTGACGCTTACCTACCGGTTCGAGGGTGGTTCCACCGCGCTCGACGCGACGTCACGGTCGAACGCGGGCCTGCTGGCGGATGCGCTCGAGGCAGGAATGTTCGACGGGCGGACGCTGGTCTTTGTCGGGTTTTCGGACGGGCAGGGCGATGCGGGTCTGAACAAACGCCTCGCCCAGCGTCGTGCGGAAGCGGTGCGCGCGGCGGTGCTCGATGTCGCGGAAACCTATGATCCGGATCGCACCGAGATCTTGATCGACGCCTTTGGCGAGGCGCTGCCGATGGCCTGCGACGACACCGACTGGGGGCGCCAGATCAACCGGCGGGTCGAGGTCTGGGTCAGATAGGACGGGGCCCGACCCCAGTCTACAGGAAGCCGTCCGACCGGAAACTCACCTCGCGTTCACGTCCGATGATCAGGTGGTCATGCAGCGCGATGTCCATCGCCTCGGCCGCG
>LUOO01000020.1 GCA_001626765.1 Maritimibacter sp. REDSEA-S28_B5 | reverse complement strand
CCTTCGAGACAGGTGACGACCGAGGACGGCGTGCCGGGCAGGTTCAGCAGGATCGACGCGATCGACCCGCCATATTGCGACCCGTAGTAGATGCCCGCGAGCAGGATCATCGAGGTGGTCGCATCGAGGTAAAAGGTGATCGGAAGCAGAAGCGAAATCGCGGTGATCGCCCCGATGCCCGGCAGGACCCCGATCAGCTGTCCGATGAGGACGCCGAAGAAGGCATACATCAGCACGTCCGGCTGCATCACGATGCTGAATCCGTGGAGGAATTGGTCGAACATGATTACCTCCAGAATGCCGAGATGGGCAGGTCGAGGGCGACGATGAACAGGAGCCAGCCCCCTATGGCCGCGAGCAGCGCAAAGACGAGCGCGCCCGGCAGGCGGGCGTGGTCATCTGCGAAGATCGACAGGAACGTGGCCACGAACATCGACGGGACAAGTCCGACCAGATCGACCAACACACCGAAGGCCAGGATCGCGGCGCTGACGAACACCAGCTGGCGCCAGTGGATGCGTTGCGTGCGTTCGAGATCCGTCCGCATCACATCGCCCACGATCACCGCCAGGGAAAACAGGCAGATCAAAACGCCGATCGCCATCGGAACGTAACCCGGACCCATCTGGCTGAGCGTGCCCAGCGGGTAAGTCCAGCAGATGATCAGCATCACCAGGCCGCTCACCAGAAGCGCCGCTCCCGGCACGATCCGCTCTACCATGCCGGGTGGTTCCCGGTCCGTCCTATCAGTCACAGTCCCCTCCCTGGATGTGGTCATCGTCATGCGTCCTGCGGGTCCGGCAGGCGCAGGCCGAAGTTGGCCGCCGTCTCAGCCAGACGATTCACGGTGCCCTGCGCCACGGGAATGCCCGATGCCATTCTGTCCTGTGCCAGACGGAACCCGCGTTCCCCCGGCATCAGGATCTGATCGCTGCCCGGTGCGGGCGGCAGATGTTTGAGTTCAGTGACAAGCTCGGTCACCAGCCGCGCAAAGGTTTCTGGCGTTCCGAACCGGTCGATCCGGATCGCGAGCGCCGCCCCGTTCATCGCGCTGTTCCCGCCTGCCAAGGCCGTGGAAATCGCGGGATTGGAGATAAGGACGCTGCTCAGGATCTCGATCATCAGCGACAGACCCGATCCCTTGGGGCCTGCCATCGGGGTCAGGGTGACGGCGCGCTTGGCATCCGTGGTCGCAGCGCCGGTTTCGTCGAGCGCCCAGGAGTCCGGTATGGCCGTGCCGGTATCGCGTGCATGCATGATCTTGCCAAGCGCAACGGTCGAGGTGGACATGTCCAGAAGCAAGGGCCTCCCGGAGGCTGGCACGGCGATCGACAGCGGGTTGGTCGACAGACCGGCGGCCCGTGACCCATGATAGGCCATGAGCGGGCCGGAGGCCGTCATCACGATCCCGACGCAACCTGCCTCGGCGGCACGCAGGGCAAAGTATCCGACCGCCCCGGCATGGGTGATGTTGCGCGCCGAGCACCAGCCGATGCTGAAGTCATTGGCCAGCTCGATCGCCGTATCCATGGCCGCGACCATCGCAGATGGGCCGGGGGCCCGGTCAGCGTCGATTACCGCGATGGCGCCGTTGCGCGTGGTCACCACGGGTTCCGCCTTGGGTCGGATGATGCCATGTTCGATCATCTCGATGTAGCGCGGAATACGCAGCACGCCGTGAGAGTTCGCCCCGCGCGCGTCGGCCCAGACCAGAATTTCGGCACTCCGGGCAGCATGATGCGGGGCATAGCCAGCCGCCTCGAGCAACCGGCGCGCGAAGTCGGTCAGGTCCGGGGCGCGAAAGACGGTCATGCCGCGGTGCCAAGCGGACTGGGGAAGAATTTCTCCATCCACGCCGCAATCAGTTTGCGGGTGTGCGGCGCATCCTTGTCCGACAGCGGTAAATGCGACACCCCCGTCGGGATCATCAGTTCGGCATTGGCTCCGGCCTTCTGGAACAGGCTGATCGACTGCTCCATCGGGGTGATCACGTCATTCGCGGTGTGGAAGAGCAGGAGCGGGCGCGGTGCGATGTCGGCCACCACGTCCTCGGCCCGGAAGTTATACATGCTGATCGCGGTCTCGACCGGCACTTCCGTCTGGGCATGGGGCGAGAGATTTTCGCGCAGCTTCGGCGGGATCGGCACGAGGTCGAAGCGCGACACACACATGCTTTCGCCAGTTTCTGCCTTGTGACGGCGCCCGTCCGCGATGATCTGTTCGAACTTGGCCCAGGCTTCGGGCGTCGGGTGCTGGCCGCGGAACTTGGTCTCGCCGTTGCCCCAGCCGCAGAGCGAGATGACGCAGGCGACGCGGCGATCGACGCCACCGGTAAAGATCGCGACGGCTGCTCCGAAGCTGTGGCCGGTCAGGCCGATGCGCTCGGGATCCACCTCTTCGCGCTGCGAGATGAAGGTCAGGGCGTTGCGCGTGTCGGCGACCTGATCATGGCAGCGCACTTCGCCCCGCGCGCCTTCGCTTTCACCGCAGCCGCGGAAGTCGATCCGGAACACGCAGTAGCCCATTTCCTCGATCATGCGGGCGACAAGCTCGACATGCGATTTGTCCTTGGTGCCGACGAAACCGTGCAGCACGATGATCGTGGGCAGGCGCTGACCGGGCTTGCGGCCCTCGGGCACATGAAGAACGCCAGACAGTTTCAGACCGTCCGACATGAAGCTGAGTTTGTGTTCCATTCTGAATCCCTCGATCCGCAGTCAGGCAGCCCGTCCGGCCGCCCATGTTGAGCAATAGGCCGCGAAGGTGTTCAAATGCCCTCGCAGGAAATCTTCTGTCGTCTGGTCGGTGATCCGGCTCGTCGCCACATCCACCTTGGACTTGGCCCCGGCGATCTGGACCTCGGGCAGGGCCATGATGTTCATGCCTAGGCAATGGAGCGTCTGGCGCAGGCTCTCATGCACCCGCGTGCCGCCCAGCAGGCCCGGAGACACGCTCCAGATCGCGACCGGTTTTTCGAGCGTCGGCATCGGCTTTTGCCGCGACACCCAGTCCAGCGCGTTCTTCAGTCCGCCGGGGATCGACCAGTTGTATTCCGGGGTCACGATCAGGATCGCGTCCAACCCGGCGACCGCCTCGATCATGGCCGCGGCGGCGCCGGGCAGGCCCGCGTCCATCACGTCCTGATCGAAGAGGGGCAAGGTTCCGGGGTTTGGAAGCGCAACACAGGTCACGCCAGTCGGGACGATCCCCGGCACCGCCCGTGCAACGGCACGTGACAGCGACTCCCGGCGCAGCGATCCTTCGAGGATTCCAAGTCTTGTCATGGTTGCCTCCCTTGTTACCGTGTCCCGGTCAGGCGACCGCTTTTTTCGACCAAGGGAAGCGATGATCCAGCCACGGACGCGGCACGGGTTCGCCCCAGACGTTCATCACGCGCACGTTCTCGGGCCGCTTGAGCGCGGTGATGACGTTCGGCTCATACCGGTCGTCGTCGTGGATGAAGGCCATGCTCCCGGCACATTCGACCATCGCGCCACAGGCGTCGATGTAATAGGCATAGGTGTTGTCGCCCGGACGGTGGCGGCCCGGACCCCAGACGATCTGCTTGTCCTGGGTGTCGAGGATGTCGCCAAGCCGGCAGTATTCCGAGAACTCGGCCACTTCCCACGAATAATGATGCAGACCGGTGTCGCCGCGGACGATGCCGCAGATGTGGTGCAGGCGGTTGCCGCCGCGCATCCAGCTCAGCCCGTCGTCTACCATCCGCTCGGACAGGCGCAGGCCCATGATCTGCTCGAACTGGCCGCGCGTCGCCACCGGGTCGGGCGAGGTCAGGTTCACGTGATCCAGCCGAAGGAGTTTCATGCCGCTGCCGGCATGGCGCCGGCCATAGGTTTCGTCGGCGATGGGCGAATGGACTTCGATCAGGTGCCCCTGCGGCGTGGTGAAGCTCATCCCGGTGACGCAGCAATCGAGGCTGGGCGTTTCGGACACCAGCGTGCAGCCCGCCGCCGCGACCCGCGACGCGGCTTCGGCCACGGCATCCTCGGACATGGCGTCGAAGCCGATGGAACGCACCGAGTTTTCATCCGACTTGTGCAGAACGAGTTCCGCCTGCCGCCCGTTGCAGGCCAACCAGACCGTGTCACCGGCGTCGCGGGTGACATGGAGGCCCAGGACCTCGACGGATTCGCGCACCAGCGCATCCATATCGACGACGTTCAATTGAACGTGCCCGATTGCGTTGACCAGATAGCTCACGTGCTTCTCTCCCTGAAAACTGTCGAGTCGGGTTTTAGCACCTACTTTCTACATCGTCACGTATTTTCGAAAATCTGGATCGTGTGGAAAAGTTATTCCGCACGCACGGTGTTGCTTAGAACGCCGATGCCTTCGATCTCGACCTCGACGACGTCGCCGGGGACCAGGAACTCGGGGGGTTTGCGGGTGCTGCCGAATCCCGTGCAGGTTCCCGTCACGATAACGTCGCCGGGCTCGAGCGGCGTGAAGGTCGAAATGTAGGAAATCAGGTAGGGGATATCGAAGATCATCCGCGACGTGTCCGTGCGCTGTTTTTCGATCCCGTTGACGCGCGTGACCAAGGTCGCCGGGACATCCGGCAGGCTCAGGTCAGACGCGCGGATCATCCACGGGCCAAAGGCTCCGGTGCCGACAAAATTCTTGCCCGGCGTGAACTGGTGCGAATGTTTCTGCCAGTCCCGCACGCTGCCGTCGTTGTAGATCGAGTAACCGGCGACATGGGACATCGCGTCTTCTCGTGGAATATGGCGACCGCCCGTTCCGATGATCACGGCAAGTTCGCCTTCGTAGTCGAGCTTGTCGGATCCGCGCGGCTGGATCAGAGGCGCCTCATGCGCGATCTGCGAGGCCGGGAGCCTGAGAAAGAGCACGGGGTAGGCCGGATCGGTCCCCGCGTCCGGCGCGGCATCCCCGGCGCGGTAGTTGACCGCTGCCATCACGATCGACCGCCAAAGCGTGACCCGAGATCTGTTACCCCTGTATCTGACCAAACTCCCATGAGGTCTTGCCGTCCGCTTCGAAAGAAATCAATTTCTTTGTCTTTTCCCATTTTTTCGAATATAAATCTAAAGTGGAAAAAACGACGATGGAAGGAAATTCTTTGACCTTGTCATCGGATGATGTCTTTGTTGCCCGTGCCGCCTGAAGGCCATCTGAAGGCCAGCGATCATCACGGAGAGGATGTTGCGACCAAAGCCCGAAGCCCCCGCCTCGTCACAAGGGGACGCCCATGAGCAGTGGCAGGCCAAGGATGTCCTGACACGCCTGCGCAGCGACATCGTCAGCAGCGTCTATGAACCGGCGGAACGCCTGAAATTCGCGGATCTCCGCGCCCGATACGACGTCGGCATTGGCACTCTGCGCGAGGCCCTGTCGCAGCTCGTGTCCGAAGGCTTCGTCGTCGTCGAGGTCGGCAAGGGCTTCAAGGTCGCCCCGGTGTCGATCAAGGAACTGAACGAAATCACGGACCTGTTCCTCGATCTCGAGAAACGCGCGTTGCGCAGCGCCATCGCGAACGGCGACGAGAACTGGGAAACCACCATTGTCGCCCTGCACTACAAGCTGAATCTCATCGAAAGCCTGCCTTGGGAGGATCGCATGGCGAGACACTCCGAATGGGTGAAACGGCATCGCGATTTTCATGAATCTCTGGTGGCCGCCTGCACCGACACCTGGCTGTTTCGCCTGCGGTCGATGATGTTCGATCAGCTCGACCGCTACCGTTTCGTCACCAAAAAGGCGCCGCAGGGGCTGGGTCAGCACAAGTTCACCGAACACCGCAAGATCATGGACGCAACCATCGCGCGGGATGCCGCTACGGCAACCGCGCTGATGGAAGAGCACATTCGCGATACGTCGCGCCGGGTGATCGACCTGCTCTGATGGTTTCGGCCCGGACCCGGCGACAGGGCCGGGCGAGGCTGAAAAGATGCTGGACCTCACTGTGGCGAATCTGTAATCGAATATCTTAATATTTTCGAAACTACAGATCCGGCGACGCCACGGGCCTCGTCGGCATGAGTTGACGGGGCCCGACACCATGCCAGACGACATCACGCAAAGCATCTCCATGCTGCTCGGCGCGGGCGGCTGGATCGCCGGCGACGAGGCCCCGGGCCATGCAGGCGATATCGAGCCCCGCACCCAAGGCGTGGCCGTTGACGGCGGCGATCACGGGAACTTCCAGCGCCTCGAATGCCAGCGGGATTCGTTGAAGCCCGCGGCGGTAGCCTTCGGCCATCTCGGTCGGCGATCCGGCCATGAACCCGGTCTTGGCCTTCATATCCTTGATATTGCCACCAGCGCAGAACGACGCGCCCTTTCCCGTCAGGATCGCCACCTTGACCGTGCTGTCGCCATTTATCGCCGCGAGCGCCTCTGAAATATCTATGCATTGGTCAAGCCGGCTGAGCGCGTTCCTGTCCTGCGGGCTGTTGAAGCGCAGCGTCGCAACGCCCTCGTCGATTTCGGTTTCGATGAAGCTCAGCGTCAATGCGGCGGCGGAAGAGCTTTGCGTGACCGCGGGTGCCGTCAGCCGCCAGGTCAAACAGCTCGAGGGACACTTCGGCGTCGCGCTGACGAAAAGGGTGGGGCGCGGCATCGCGCTGACGGCTCAGGGTCAGGCGTCTGCAGCCGAGTTGCGCGTTGCGTTCGATCAACTGCGGCGGGCCAATCAGTATCTCGACTCGGAATCGTCCAAGACTGTCATAAGCCTTCGATCCTACACAACAATCGCAACGCGCTGGCTGATCCCCAAGCTGGCGCGCTTTCAGGTCGAGTATCCTGATATCGACGTGCGCCTGTCGATGTCCTCGGTCTGGAGAAACCTCGGTGAATACGATGCGGCGATCCGCTTGGGCGGCGGCTGGCCGGAATTCAGTTCGATTCCGCTCGTGCCAAACACGTTGACGCCCGTATGCAGTCCTCAGATTGCCGAGAAATGTCGAAACGACCTTGACGCCATCATCAAAGAGCCGCTCCTCTCGACACCGCACCGGCCAGATGACTGGAACCTTTGGCTCAAGGCGGCCGGAGTAGCGGACCCGTCCTTGTGCAAGTTCATGTCTTTTGAAAACTCGGCGGTCGCATATCACATGGCAATCAACTCTCAGGGTATCGCTCTGGCGCAAACGGTCTTGGTCGCCCAAGAGCTTGCGTCCGGAGCCCTGGAATGCCCGATCGATCTCGCGATTGATCGTGGGCTGAACACCTATCATCTGGTTTGGGAGCCACAGAGCGAAAAGAGCGACAGCATCCGCTTCTTGGGGGAGTGGCTACAGGAACGATGAGGCGAAGCGGATGGTGCTGCTAGTCCCGGGAATTTTCTTGCAAGACCAGTTATCAGTCTTTCCCGTGTTCTCACCATGCCACTGCCCCATTACTGGCCCCGATGAAGAGTGAGGGCCGATGCCGTGGATCTGGCAAGGCAATGATAGATCAGTACGGCCGAAGTGATTCTAAAGCAGCTAAAGGGTGAGGAATGCCTTGAGAACCGAGATGATAGCCATCATTGGGCAGGTCTTGAGGGCAGAGCAAAGTGGTTCCGACATCATCACTGTCGCTGTACGCTCTGACGTGGAAGGCGTCCTCTCCTTTGGCGGCCAATTTGGAATGACGTGCCGGATAGGTGCCTAGCCGTTCTCGCTTTGGTGCATGGTTCTTCATAGGCGACGGATTGCGGTGGTCGTCTTACATGAATTATACATAATCTTCATTATGAGTGAACTTGAGTGTAACCGCAAAGCTAAAATGTCACCCATGAGCAATTCAGGAATGTCACTCTCTCCCGAAAGACTGAGGGAGATCGGGCATGGGATGGGTGATGATGAGCGCGCGCGAGTTGAACCGCATGGAGGTGCCGGCACAGATTGATGATGGGCGCCTGACTGTCGAGAATGGCGCGAACATACTGGGTCTGACCCGGCGCCAGGTGTTCAGGCTGCTGAGGTGATACCGATCGGATGGCGCCGCGGCGATCCGACACAAGGCACGCGGCAAAACTCCGAACAACCGCATTCACAAGGCGAAGCGCGCCTACGCGCTGACCCTCATCAAAGAGAACTACGCGGATTTCGGTCCGACGCTGGCGGCCGAGATGCTGGCGGAACAACACGGGTTCAGGGTCTCTCGCGAGACGGTCCGGAAATGTATGGTCGAGGATGGGCTCTGGCTGTCACGCAAGCAGCGCCGAACATTCCACCAGCCGCGCCTACGCCGGGAATGTTTCGGCGAGCTGATCCAGATTGACCGTTCCGAGCACCGCTGGTTTGAGGATCGGGGCGATCCCTGCACCCTGCTCGTCTTCATCGACGATGCGACCAGCACATTGATGGAACTCCGCTTTGTGCCATCGGAAAGCACGTTTTCCTATTTCGAGGCACTGGAAACCTATCCGCGCAACCATGGCCGCCCGGTGGCCTTCTATAGCGACAAGCACACGGTCTTCCGCGTTCCGAAGCCCAGCCAGCACATGACCGGCATGACCCAGTTCGGCCGCGCGCTGGCTGAGTTGAACATCGAGATTCTGTGCGCCAATTCGAGCCAGGCCAAAGGCCGCGTCGAACGTGCCAACCGCACGCTACAAGACCGGCTGGTGACGGAACTCCCGCTGGGCAGCATCTCGGATATGGCGGCGGGCAATGCCTTCCTTCCCCGCTTCATGGAGCGCTACAATGCGAAGTTCGCAAAGCCGCCGGCGCGCCCGGACAACCTGCACCGCGCGATGAACATCGAGCCGGATCGCCTGATCGGCTCGCCTATTTTGGCGATGGCGTGCCGCAGTATCTACGGGCTGGGGGCGGCGACGATTTACTCTGGCTCTTTGGTGTCGAAGAGGGGACCGAGATCGCGGCTGGCGATGGCGCAGACCTCGTGATCCTTTGTTCGGTTGAGGATACCTCAGCCACGATCTGGTTCGAGCGTGGCGATTCTGGTGTGGAGGACGTGCCTGACACGCTTGTCATCGGGCCTATGGTGCTCGATGGCATCCCGAATGGGTTCGAGCGGACCATCACCCTGTTGGAGTTTGATCCACGCGTGGACCGGCTGGTTTTGCCAGGAGGGCCGTGGGACGTGACGATCGAATCCTATGGCAGGGTGCTAAGTCGTGGGGACACGTCACCGACAAGTTCGGGCTTCAATCCTTTGGTCAGTTACGGCCCGCTTCGTGTTCGGCTCGGGCTTGGTCAATACAGCGACGCAGCGACCTTGTTTCGGGCAATCTCCGTCGGCAATCCCAACCCTGCGCCACATCTTGCGGATCTGGCCGCGCGGGTCGCGTCGGTCGCGGTGCCGCCGGTCGAATTCCGATCCGTCGACCCCGCAGGTTGGACCAGCGCGCGCAGCTACGGCGGCGCAGAGACCCCCATCGCGGCCCCCGTGTTCGATTGTGGCGCACCGCCCGCCGCAACGCCCCGGCCGGCACAGCCCGACATGGACGAACATGACGCGTTGTTCCGCACCTACGGTCCCGACGACGATGTGATCATCGTCACGCGCATCGCGGACGATCCAGACAACGGAATTTTGTCCGGCTCTGAACTCCAGTCGGGTGACGGCGAGGACATCGTCTACAGCTACACCAGCAATGCGATTGTGATCGACGGGAACGGCGCAGATCTGACGCTTCTCTGCGACGTGGACCGTCTTGAAACGACCGTGGCCGTCCCGAACGACGGATCACCGGACAAAGTGATCATCGATGCGGCGATCTTTCGCAAACCAGTCACCACGGGTTTTACGCGCAGTATCAACGTTATCGGTTTGGGCGAGCCGCACGACACCCTGATCTTGCGCCTGCCAGAGGCCGCAACGATCGAGCGGAATGAGGACTTCTACAAGATCGTGACGCCCCTTGGCACCACGGAAATCGCGGTCAGCGGATACTTCTACGACAGCCCGGACGACAAGCTCACCCCTGCGCGCATTCTGGTGTGGCCAGAGACCTAGCCCCTACATGTCCAGAATAATGGCTGACGTCCCGTCATCGACACATGCGCCGCTATTTCCGGCCTGCGCATAGCGGATCCAGATTAACCGTTGCGGGGCGAGCAGGTTCAGGCCGTCACAAGGCCCTTTCTGGCCTTCCGGCGATCCGTTTTCGGTCGCAAGGTTGTAGCCGAATACAGATTTCGCCAATCCCAGACCGATGCCTCGCGCAACCGACAGGGGCACCTCCGTCGATTGAATGGAGCAATAGGTTCGGCCCGGGCTCGCAGCCGCAATGCCGTTGATCCCCGCGCCGGAGAATTCGACCGTCCCTTCGTCCATCCCGGGCACCACCTTGAACCCAGCAGCGCTGAGCGTGGGCGCGATCTGATCCGGGGCGCCGTAGTTGCGCATGCAGGCATCCGCTGCGGTCTGCATCGCCGTGGCCGAAGGTGAACTGGCCTGCGACCAAGCGGCGTTCGCAGTCGCGCTGGTGATCGCCACGACGGCCCCAAAAAGCTTGAAGTCTGGATAACGCAAACTCATTGCCTTAGTCCTTTCTATGCGTGTGAAGAATGCTACGGCTCGGGCCTCCTGCTTTTTCGAAATGGCGCGCCAAATTTCTGTCATGGCTCGACGATTCTGCCGTGTAGGCGACGCCCTTCGCTTGACCAGTGTAGCCGCATGGACCTCACCGTGTCAGCATTCAAAGGCTTTCCGCGCGCCAAAATGGTTCGCATTTGGCGTCGTCGTGCCTGATGCTGCGAACGGCCGCTCGGAGACCATTAAATCTACTGGCCCTCTCACTATCGGCACAATCTCGCATCAAGTGCAGGCTGCGCCTTTGCAAATGCATCATCATCCGTAACCACCCCATTGAGACTACAGGTCACTTCCGAGGGACCGGGACGGCAAACCCGACCTCAACCCGCATCAGCATGTACACGAAAAGAGCGCGGTCTACCGCGGCGGCGATTGCGCCGCGGCGACAATGGTTTTGACTGTTCGATTCGAGACTTTATTATCCTAGACATTGCGCCTTATATATAAAGCCGACCTTGATTTTACCTTCCTGCGCCGACACCCGCGCGCGGCACAATTGCGAAACGGCATCTCGTTTGCGGGTCGTTCTGCGAAGTCACCCTGTCTTGGCTTGTGGCTCTGACGCCGCAGATCACCCATCTTCGTGTCTATTGGGTCACTGAATCGCAGCGAAATATTCGCTTTTTGCAATTCACTTTCCTAATTCCCCCAGATTCTGGGCAAAATCGGAGGAAACCTGCCGATGACAAGCAAAGTTTTTTGATGAATGGACCAACTTCGTCTAACCCATTCACCAGAATTTTCGACGAGCTCGTTTGAACGGTTTGAGACTTCGTCGCAGTGTCGGTTCCAAATAAACGTGGAATAAAACCACGTTAGTGCTGATGCCATTGAGGCAACCCGATCGAGCAGCCGTCGTAAATGATCAACTTACGATCGCTGCGTACAATGAGAACGGTCTTGCGCACCTGTCATAGCACGGGCGTTGACCGTTGCAGCGAACGAAGGATTTTGCTTATGAGAGCAGTGCTTAAGTCTGGTGGCGTGTCGGCAGTCGTTTTCGCAGCCCTGTTCGGCGCCGGCACGGCAAAGGCACAGACATTTGACAGCGATATTCAGACTCAGCTGTCACAATTCGCGGGTCGTGGCACCGAGGTGCGGTTCAGCGGCTATCTCACTGGCTATAGCTATTGGGACAACACACCGCCCGGCAGCGCCGCCATCGCGCGCCCCGTCATTCACCGGACAGCGGGCGGCACCGGAACATACGAGGACCCAATCACCATCGCGGTCGGACATTCTATCATCGGCGGGCGGCAGACGTTGGATTTCCCCGCAGGTACTCGGTTCTACATCGAACGCCTGCGCAAATATGCCATCGTAGAAGACGTTTGTGGCGATGGGGCGCGCCCGCAGGACGGTCCGTGCCACACCGGCCATAACGGGCTTCCGTGGCTCGACATCTATATCGGCGGCGAGAATTCGTCTGTGAGTGCCACCAACCAATGCATGAACCGGCTCACCGGGGTTCAGGCCATGATGCTCAATCCGCGGCGGGGATATCCCGTGGTTGCAGGGGCCATCGCCGACGACTGCACGATCTACGGCCCGATCAGCTGATGCACCAGATGATGCAGGGCGCGGCCCCTGCTCTGCCTGCGTCAGTTCGCGCCAGCTTGTTTCTTGCGTTGCGCGAGGGCCTGAAGGATTACCGAATTGGTGTTCAGATCGG
The DNA here is from genome assembly GCA_001626765.1 of Maritimibacter sp. REDSEA-S28_B5. Taxonomy (GTDB): domain Bacteria; phylum Pseudomonadota; class Alphaproteobacteria; order Rhodobacterales; family Rhodobacteraceae; genus Maritimibacter. The sequence continues at coordinate 8,238 of LUOO01000020.1, read as the reverse complement.
TGAGGTTCGCAAGCGGCTTGTAGTCCGACAGGTAAAGACCGGACGCGAAACCCAGCCCTGCGATGCGGCCGTTATCGCGCACCTTTTCCACGAGCCGACCCGCAAAGGGACCGGGCCGGACCGCACGCCAAAGATAGGCGGCCTTGCTTGAAAACGTTGCGTGTGGGCTGCCGGTAATATCCTCGAAACGGCTGCGCCCGCTGTCGAGAAAACTCACGCTCCAACGGTGGTCATGCCCAATGTCCAGACCTTGATAGGCGAACCAAGGTGGCGCATCGAGCGGCGTCTCGCTCGGGGCCAGAAGCCGGCCATACTCGGTTTCCTCGTGGCGCAGCGCAGCGAAAAAGACATCGATCAGATGCTCGCTCTCTCGCGAAGCGCCAAGCTCCACCGCCTCCATCAAGAGCGGTTCGGAGGACAGGATTCCGATCGAATCCGCCGCGTATAGCAGGTTCATCAATCGGTCCGCCTCGGTGTCGCCGAAAAAGGCCTCACTGTATGGCGATCTTGCGCCCGTGATGCCATGAAGCGTCAGGCCACGCATCAGGTAATGCGCGCAATGTGACCAGTACGACGACCTCGTGCCGCGCCGCGTGACCGTGACCAGCGCACCGTCCTTTATCAGACCGGCGACGCCCCATTCGGCGTACTTCGCGGCGCAGGCTTCGGCGAGCCGTGGTTGCTGCGAGGCGAAGTGCAAAGCGACCGACAGTCGGCCAAAATCGCAAGTGTCGAACCCGTCACGCCGCATCCGTCCGGTGTCGACGCTGACGATGGCGGCGGGAACGACATGCCCGTCGTGCTTCGTGTTGGGGACGTGATCAACGATCCGAAGGATCCGCTCGACCTGCGTGTCCTCGTCGATGAGGTCCAGCTCCCGAGCAGCCAGAAGTCCAAGGATCAGGCTCCCGATATCCCACATCGTCAGCTCGCTGTGGGGAATGATCGCGTCCGGCAACTCCTTGACGGTCGCGGGGCACATGCCCGTCGTCGCATTTTCGAACCGGGTGAGATACGCGAAGGCCAGTTCGGCGTCTGCCTGATCCGTGGCGTCAAAGGTGACGGGCTCGGGCGGCTCAAGCGGCAGGGACTTGGACCTATCGAGCAATTGGAACGCAATGTCAGGAACCGGCGGCGCATCGCCCCGGCACAGGTTCATGGCGCTTGGCATCGCGGGCCGAGGCGCGCCTTCCTCCGGCATCCGGGTGACGGCAACCGCGTCGGGGTGCCAGAACGCCTTGCTTTCGTCGAGCCAGCTTACTGGCCCGTTCACATAGGCCCCTTCAGTGTCGATGCCGGGATTACCAAGCTTGAGTCGTGTCCCATCTTGGCGACGTACGAACCACGTTCCGTCCGCGAATTGCCCCTCGGGCACGACAATATCGAGACAGGTTTCTCCGTAGATCTCGCTGGCTTGCGCGCGAAGTGCGGTCCAATCCACTGCCGACGCTGGCGCGTTATCAATGAATACGAAGATGCGTGTGTGATTGGCAAGGAACGAACAGCACCGGCGAAATTCTTCGCTCGGCAGCACCGGCAGGAGATAAGCGGTCAGCCGCGACTTGTTCACCGCTTCGGCGAGCGACCGTCCGATACCGCGTGCCTCTGCCGCATCGTCAGGCAGGGCGTCGATGTCGATCCCGACCACAGTGCCCGAGCCAAGCCCCGCGAAAAGCTGCGCGGTAAAGGCGTCTGCTGCTTCGGGCAGGTCCAGTTGCGACTTTCTGGGCAGCATCATCACCATGGACGGCGCGAGCGTCGCGTTCAGGTCGGCCTGATCAAGCGCGTCGTAGATGGCGACGGTGCATCCGCCAGGGCGCAATCCCCCGGCGCTCGTCTGATTGGGCGAGAGACCCGTGGAAATGGTCTGGAACCGGGTAAACTCACTGCGGTCCAAGGGTAGGTGTCCAAGCCTTTGGTCGGCAAAGGCGCGGACATCATAAAGAGCGCGGGCTTGGAAATAGGGCGTTTTCTCCAGAAGACCATCAAGGCACAGGGCAAGCTCGGCGGTCGCCGGATATTGCGTCACCAGACCGTCCAGAAGACGCAATAAATCCGTGTCCGGTGCCGTCGCCCCGCCGTCTTCCAAACCAATATCAACCTCGATCGAAAAGGGTATACCTTTCGACATGAATTCAGCCAAGAACGCGCCGATTGCTCGTGCGTCCTGACCCGCTTTTAACCCTGTGAACAGGATCGAAAACGTGCGAATATCAAACCGACGATCCTGGGAAACCCCAAGTCTTGGCAGCGATATTATACTGCTGCTCACCATTCCGATGAACTGGCGACGGCGTATATTCATCTTGCTTTTCAAGTGATTGCTTGGACTTTTCAACCCCCAGGCAACTCGGCACTCTTAAATTCACTTGCAGGTTGGTAATGCGGATATTAAGATTACCTTAGCCTGCACTGCTCGAATTTTTCGGCACTCACCGGCGACAGTTGTTAGACAATTGAAGCCTTCCCCCCAGCGCTATTGCTTAGCATGCTTCGGGGGGGGCTGACAAGTGACTTGGTATTTAGGTACTGGTGAGAGTGCGGAAGATCGTTCGCCGGGGGGCGGAACGTCTGATGCGAAACAGGACGCAGACGCGTCGAGCAGGACCGATCATGACCAAATATTCAGAGCGCGCAGTCCTGCGCGGCATTTCTTTGCGATGGTCGTCGCCGGTATACTAGTAACCACGGCAGTTACGATGGTAACCGTCGTCGTCTTCAACGTCGCCGCCGAAGTCAGAAACGTGCGCAATCTGTTTGCGGACCTTCCAGCGACCCCAAAACCCACCTCGCCGTGGGATGGCCTGACGCAAATTCGCTGGGGGCTGGAGCCGGATCTTCTCACTATCGCCTTTGGCGACGAAGAGGCCTTCGCCGAGGGTGACGAGGCTCACGAGCTGGCACATCACCACGAAGACGTGCCACAGGTAGCGTGTGCGCCTCCGGACGGATCGGCACATTCGGGGTCCAGCAATCCGACGCGGGTCTATGCCTTTGTGCCGGCCGAGCTTGAGGATACGCAGAACGCGATGGCCCGCACCTGCGACACCGTGAATGTCATTATCCCCGAGTGGCTCTTTCTCGACAAAGCAGGGTTGTCGTGGCTACTCGAAGCCGAGAATAGCACGAATGTGCCCTATGTCATTCTGGCCTCGGCCTTTGAGGATGACGCACTCATGCCTTTGGTTCATGTGCAGGCAGATGCGCTTGACGACCTACGGCCGAGGACTTGGATCGACACGCTTCAGCTTGTTCGCGAACGCGACTGGCTGGGCCTGTGTTTCGATCTGCGCCGGTTGGAATTCCTGAACCTCAAGAGCGCATTCGAGTTGCTCGGTCCCGTGCGTGTCGCCTTTGCGGCGGCAGGCAAAGAGGCCTGCGCTGTGATCGCGCCCGAGCAGATGCAATTTCTGCCCGAAGCCAAGGACCAACCGGCCCGTATCGTGGTTCCGGTCGTTCAGGACGCCTTTACGCTGGGGACCTACACCGAAGCGCCTGCGCCTCTCGAGTGGGTCGACCAGGTGGTCCGCGAGGCAGCGCGCCGGGTTCCTTCGGACCGGCTGGTCATCGGAATGGCAACCGGCGGCGTGCATTGGCATGCCAAACGTCGGGAAGTGGAATACATTTCGTTCAGCGAATCCATGGCTCTTGCCGCCCGCAACAATGCCTTCATCGGGATAGACTCGGTTCAGGGTCACGGCCTCGTCTCCTATACTGGCGAGGACGGTGCGCCGAACATGATCTGGTTCCTCGATGCGGTGAGCCATTACCGCCAGTTGCAGATTCTGGCCGAGAACGATCTTTCGTCGGTGGCGGTCTGGGGGTTGGGCCGGGAAGATCCGTCGATCTGGCAGGTCCTGACTCACGAGGACATCTTTGATTCTGCCGCCCGCGACGAACTGCGCCAGATTGATCTGAACAGTTTCGTATCCTACCACGGCAAGGGTCCATTCATCAAGTTCGGCCAGGATGGGCAGGTCGGCAAGCGAGATCTGACGATGTCCGCGGACGGCAAACGGATCGAAGAAACGATCTATCTGCGCCTCCCGGCACCAGTCATCGCCGAGCGTTACGGCGAGATACCAGACAAGACAGTTCTTCTGACATTCGACGATGGCCCGACAAAGGCCTTCACCCCCGAGATTCTGGACATTCTGAAAGCCGAGAACGTGCCGGCCGCCTTCTTCATGATCGGGCGCCAGATGGGCGAGAACCGGGAGATCGTCGCGCGGATGCAGCGCGAGGGGTTTGACTACGGTCTCCACACCTATTCTCACCCGCGCGTCGACCGGACTTCGGTCGGGCGATTGCAGGTCGAACTTGGTCTGCAGTCGCGGCTGTTCACATGGCTGACCGGAACGTCGCCTACCGTGTTCCGCGCGCCCTATTTGCGTGGACCGGGGCCGCTGGAGGGCGAAATCGCCAAGAAGCTACGTGATCTTACCGAAGGACGGTATCATATCCTCGGGGCGAGTGTCGTTCCGCCCGACTGGCGGACCAAGAGTGCTTCGACACTGGTCGACTACACCCTGTCGCAGCTCGACGGCAGCGGTCGGGTGATCCTGCTTCATGATGGCGGCGGTGACCGGAGCCATACGATCGAAACGCTCCGCCTTCTGATCCCGGCGCTTCGGGCCGAGGGGTATGGCTTTACGAGCCTGACCGAGATTATGGCCAACATTGGGCCCGCCTATGCCAACGGCGGAGAGACCGAGCTCGAAAGTTTCGAGGCCGCGTTCTATTCCGGCGTCACAGACGGGGCAGTCTGGATCGCGCTGCTCGTGCCTGTGGCTGTCGGTCTTGGCCTGCTACGCGGGGCCACAATCTTTGGCTTTGCCCTGCGGGCATATGGTCGTAGCCAGAAGCGGCGCGCCTATTTCGGTCCAGAACTGCCGCCTTATCGGCCGGACGTCACGGTCCTGATCCCCGCCTACAACGAAGAGGATGTCATCCTGCGCACCATCGGCAGTGTGCTGGACAGCACCTATGACCGACTGAAGGTGCTCGTGATCGACGACGGGTCCACCGACGCCACCTACCGGGTGGTTCAGGATCGCTACGGCAACGATCCCAGCGTGAAGATCGTGACGAAGCCGAACGGCGGCAAATGGCGCGCCTCGAACCTCGCCTTCGACTATATCGACACCGAGGTCGTCGTGGCGATCGACGCAGATACCGTCATCGCGCCGGATGCGATCGGACGGCTGGTTCAGCCCCTGCGCGATCCCAAGGTCGGCGCCGTGGCAGGCAAGATCGTGGTTGGCAATCCCGGCACGCTTCTGGCCAAGCTCGAAAAGCTGGAATACTCGGTCGCCCAGAACATAGACCGGCAGGCCTATGAAAGCTTCAACGCGATCATGGTCGTCCCCGGTGCCTTCGGGGCCTGGCGGGCAGAGGCGGTGCGGGCCTGTGGTCTTTATTCCGGCGACACGCTGGCAGAGGACACTGATCTGACCATTAGCATGCTCGAGCGTGGCTATCGGGTGAAGTCCGTGTCCAGCGCCTATGCCTTTACCGAGGCGCCGGCGACCCTCGGTCCACTCATGAAGCAACGTCTGCGCTGGTCGATCGGTATGATGCAGTCAGCGTGGAAGCACCGCCGCACGATCCGAGACGGGGAACCCATTGGCCTAATCGGCCTGACGGACCTCCTGCTGTTCGGGGTTGTCATGCCCTTCCTTGGGCCGATCATCGACATCCTGCTTCTGATCATGCTTGTCCGCTTCGTCGGCAGCTTCGACGGCACGAGCTTCCAGTCGCTGACGGTCCGGGACTATGCCATGTGGGCAGTGTTTATCGCACTGCCTCTCATGGAGCTCGCCATGGCCAGCTTCGCGATAAGATGCGAACCTACGGCCAAACGGTCTCTGCTTTGGCTGATCGTCCTCAATCGGGTATTTTACCGCCAACTGCTAATGGTCAACGTTTATCGCTCGATCTGGCGGATCCTCACCGGGCGGCTCACAGGCTGGAACAAGCTCAAGCGGCTGGGCGGTGTGCAAGTCGTGACACCGGCAGAGTAAGCAACTTCGCGAGCGCCCCGCCAAGCTGATCTGGGCGTACGGCTCGCATGGTCTTCGTGTGTGACCTAATGGGATGAACTGCCTTCCCACCAAACCGCTACCACCGTGGCGGGCATTGGTGGCGAGAGGAGTATCAGATGGACATCAAGGTTCTGTGGGCAAGACTGTTTGCAGTCTTGCCGGGCTGGATGCCAAGCCGACCCCGGAACGGACGTTGGTTCGGCCAGAGTTCCACTTCCGGACCCCTCAATCGTCTTGCAGGCCGGCTATGGGAATAGCGTGAAATGCTTGGCGGTGACTGGAGCTTTGCGTACTCGCTAAAGCTCGTCTCCCGCTCCAAGCGTGGGCCCGCTCAGGCTCTCGTTACCACTCATCGCAGCCGATCGTTTTGACGAAGCAGGCCAGTGTGTCCCGGAAGCGAATTACCGGTTCCTTTCCGAACACCGTGACGGGCTAACGTGCTATTTCGCCGAGATTGAGCCAATTCCTTTTGTGTCGCAATTCGCCCGTGCATGTGAGCGCGCCCATCCCTACGAGATCCTGCAAGTCCCGCGTCGCCGTCGCCCGCGAGATATCGGTGATCGAGATGTAGTTCTCGGCGCTGAGGCCACCTGCGAAGCCTTCGGGCCCGGCCCGAAACATCCGCTCGATGGCTTTCGCCTGAGGGCGATGATGGCTTCGTTGTCACGCCACGCCGAGATCTGGTCCTTGGCCGGCCGCAGGCTGGCGAACAGATGCGTGTGGACGCAAGGACCAACCCCCTACCCTTCCAGCGCGAGCACGTAGACCTGCGCGTGCCCCGTGCGGTCCGAGGTGAACACCACCTGCCGCCCGTCGGGCGAGAACCTTGGATGCGGGTGCGTATGTTGCGGCGCGTGGACCTTTATCGGCCCATCGTTGTAGGGGAATGGGTGCGCCCAATGCGCGCCCTGAGAGCTGGCCTTTGGTTCGTGCAGGAACTTGGGCGCGGCGCTGCCATCGAGGGTGATCAGGTGCAGGCCACGGTCCGGGAAATTCGTGTCACCGACAATATGGCACCCGGTGGCGTCCGGTGCCCCGTGCCACACGGGGAAATCGGTGATGGGACGCACCGCGCCCGTGTCCACGTCGATCTCCCGCATGCCATTGGGCCAGTCGACGAAGAGGACCGAACGGTGACCGGGGCGCCAAACCTCATGCGTAACCCACTGCATGTCGTGGGGCCGGTGGTAGATGCGCCGGGCATTGCCGGAACGATCCGTCACCCAAACCCGGTCCGTCATCGGCCCGGCATAGAGTATCAGGTCCTCGTCGTCCGGGCAGAACTGCGGATGGCCGATGGTGGGCGCCTCATGAAACACACCCGCGCTGCCGGCCTCGGTATCCACCAGCCAGAACTGGCTGACCGCCCCCGCCTTGACCGGCACCGCCCAGTAGCGGCCCGAGGCAGAGAGCGCCGTGGTGCCCATCGCCGCACCGACCATTCCCGCCTCGCGCATCTCCTTCGAGCCGAAGTGGACCAGCGTCTCGACCGTGCCGTAGGCGGGTGAAACGCGCTTGCCCTCTTGGCCTGCGACGAAATAGATCCAGCGCCCGTCGCGTGAGGGGATCACCGACCAGTCGGCAAGCGCCGCCTCGTCCGTCAGTTGGATCAGGTCGGCCCCGGGCGTCGGTTCGATATAGATCTGCATCGCGCCGCTGCGCTCGGACAGCAGGATCAGGAAGGTCATCGCCTGATCCCAGGCATCGACGAAGAAGAAGGGGTGGTGGTGGATCGACGGATGCGCGGTCACCTGGCGCAGCGTTCCCCCCGCCCCGCGCTCGACGAGGCGGGACTCCGATGGGTGCGTGATGTAGGGCATGTGTCTCTCGGTGCTTATTCTGCGGGATTGGGGATGGGATCATCCCCGTTTCGGCGGGCGAGCAGCGCGACCGCGACGACCAGCGCCCAGCCCAGCGGTCGTCCCGCCCAGCCGCCGAAGGCCACGGCCCAGAGCGCGGTGGACACGAGCAGCGACAGCGCGGCAAAGACGACCTGCCCGGCGGACCCCTGCGCCAGAACGCACGGGTCGAAGACAAAGGCGAAGGGCACGAAGAAAGCGACGAGCGACAGGCCGAAAGCCGAGATCGAGGTCTTGACCGCCGACGTTTTCCCCACGCCCGCCGCCGCGAAACTCGCCAGCGCCACGGGCGGCGTCACCATCGACAACACGCAGTAGTAGAAGATGAAGAAATG
>LUOO01000002.1 GCA_001626765.1 Maritimibacter sp. REDSEA-S28_B5 | reverse complement strand
GGACAGGGCGCGGTCGATGTCGGGGACATTGCGCAGCGCCTCGCGCAGGTTGGCGCGCAGGCGCGGTGCCTCGATCATCGCCTCGACGGCGGCGAGGCGGTCGTGGATCGTGGACAAGGTGCGTGAGGGTGAGGAAATGCGCCGTTCGAGCAGCCGTCCCCCACCCGCCGTCACGGTCAGGTCGATGGTGGATAGGAGCGAGCCGTCGCGGCCTCCGGACAGTGCGTGGGTGAGTTCAAGGTTGCGCCGGGTCGCGGCGTCGATCTGCATGGCGGCCTGCGCCTGTTCGCGCACCGGGGGCCGCAGGAGCGGGAGTTTCCCCTTCTGCGTGATGTCGAGGTATTCTACGATGGCGCCCATGGCGCCGATCTCGGCCCGCTCGAAGCTGCCGAAGGCATCCAGAGTCGAGACGTTGAAGAGCGCGCAGAGCCGATCCTGTGCGTTGGTGCTGTCAAAGGCGGCGCGGCCCAGCGGAGTGAGCGCCGCGCCCATATCAGTGACTAATTCGTCCAAACTCGGCTCGAAATTCTCGCTAACCACAACTTCGCGCGGGGCGATCCGCGCAAGCTCCGGGCCAAGCCGTCCAATCGCCACCGGCATGACCCGGAAGGCTCCGGTCGAGATATCGACCCAGGCGAAGGCGGCGCTGTCGCGCACCTCGGCATAGGACGCGAGAAAGTTGTGGCGGCGCGCATCGAGCAGCGAATCCTCGGTCAGCGTGCCGGGGGTGACGAGGCGCACCACGTCACGGTGGACCACGGATTTCGAGCCGCGTTTCTTGGCCTCGGCCGGGTCCTCCATCTGTTCGCAGACGGCGACGCGGTGTCCCTTGCGGATGAGGGTGAGCAGATATCCCTCGGCGGCGTGAACCGGCACGCCGCACATGGGAATGTCCTCGCCCAGATGTTTGCCGCGTTTCGTCAGCGCGATGTCGAGCGACTGCGCGGCGGCGACAGCATCATCGAAGAACAGCTCATAGAAATCGCCCATGCGGTAGAACAGAAGCGCATCAGGGTACTTCGACTTGAGGTCGAGATACTGCGCCATCATCGGCGTTACGGCGGCATTCTGAGTGTTCACGCGGGCTCCCCGGTCCTGAGTTCCTGCAGAATCTAGCGGGGTGTGCGGCGGGACGAAACCCACGATCGGTTTCAGGAATTGCGCAGGCGGCTGACCCAGTTCCACGAGGAGCGGCACATGTCGTCCAGATCCCGCGTCGCTTGGAAGCCGAGGTAATCGCGGGCCGTCGTCGGGTCTGCATAGAAACAGTCGATATCGCCCGCCCGGCGCGGTCCGATCTGGTAGGCAAGGGCTTTGCCGCAGGCCCGTTCGTAGCTTCTGAGCATGTCGAAGACGGAATAACCCGTGCCCGTGCCGAGGTTCAGGACATGCGTGTCCTGTTCGTCCAGCAACTTGGCCACGGACTGGACATGCCCGCGGGCGAGATCGACGACATGGATGTAGTCGCGAACCCCTGTGCCGTCGGGCGTGTCGTAGTCATCGCCGAAAACGGTGAGCTGCGCGAGTTCGCCGGTCGCGACCTTGGCGATATAGGGCATCAGGTTGTTCGGGATATCGTTCGGGTCCTCGCCGATGAGGGCCGAGTCGTGCGCGCCTGCCGGGTTGAAGTAGCGCAGGATGCCATAGGTCCAGCGCGGATCGCTGTCTTTCAGCTGCCGGAGCAGGGTTTCGCAGGTGACCTTGGACTGGGCATAGGGCGACACGGGGGCGAGGCGGTGGTCCTCGGTATAGGGCAGGGACTGCGGCTCGCCGTAGACGGTCGCTGTCGAGGAAAAGACAACGTTGAACACGTTCGCGTCGCGCATTGCCATGAGAACGTTGGAAAACCCCGTGCAGTTCGTCTCGAAGTAATCGAGCGGCTTTTCGACCGACTCCCCCACTGCCTTTTTCGCGGCGAAGTGGATGACGGCGTCAATCGGGTGGCGGGCAAAGACGCTGGCGAGAAAAGTCCTGTCCAGCACGTCGCCCTTGTGCGCTGTCACGGGTGCGTCGGTGATCTGGGCGAGGCGGTCGATGACATCCGCTCGGGCGTTCGAGAAATTGTCGACGATCACCACGTCGAAGCCGGCGGATTTCAGTTCCACGTAGGTATGCGAGCCGATGTATCCTGCGCCGCCGGTGAGAAGAATGGTCCTGGTCATGTAAAGCCCCTTGCTGTCCGTGCAATCTACGAGGAACGGCGGACAAGTGCATCAGGGTGTTGTGTAAATTATCTGGACACCCTTGCGCGAACTATTATTGCCGAATATATCGCCATAGCTTTGCGAAAATTTCGCACGTCGAGCGCTCGTTGCAGCGTTCATGCAATTCGGTTGAGACAGGGGGATGTCATGGCTAAAGACGCCGGGACGATGGGAGGACGGAACATGGCAGGCAAACCCCGGATCACGCGCGAAGAGGCGCTGGCCTTTCACCTCGAGCCGCGGCCCGGTAAGTTCGACATCGCGCCCAGCGTGCCGATGACGACGCAGCGGGACCTGTCGCTGGCCTATTCGCCCGGCGTCGCGGTGCCCTGCGAGGCGATTTTCGAGAACCCCGAGACGGCCTATGACTATACCAACAAGGGCAACCTTGTCGCGGTGGTGTCCAACGGGACGGCGGTTCTGGGCCTTGGCAACCTTGGTGCGCTGGCATCAAAGCCCGTGATGGAGGGCAAGTCGGTGCTTTTCAAACGGTTCGCCGACGTGAACTCGATAGACATCGAGCTGGATACCGAAGACCCGGACGAGATCATAAACGCGGTCCGGCTGATGGGGCCGACCTTCGGCGGCATCAACCTCGAGGACATCAAGGCGCCCGAGTGTTTCATCATCGAACAGCGCCTGAAGGAACTGATGGACATTCCGGTATTCCACGATGACCAGCACGGCACGGCGGTGATCTGCGCGGCGGGGCTGATCAACGCGCTGCATATCTCGGGCAAGGACATTGCCGATTGCCGGATCGTGCTGAACGGGGCAGGGGCCGCCGGGATCGCCTGTATCGAACTGCTCAAGGCTATGGGGGCCAAGCACGACAACTGCATCGTCTGCGACACCAAGGGCGTCATCTATCAGGGCCGAACCGAGGGGATGAACCAGTGGAAATCGGCCCATGCGGTCGCGACCGAATTGCGCACGCTGGAAGAGGCGATGGTGGGTGCGGACGTGTTCCTTGGCGTGTCCGTTCGGGGCGCAGTGACGCAGAAAATGGTGTCTAACATGGCTGAAAACGCCGTGATTTTTGCCATGGCCAACCCGGACCCCGAGATCACGCCGGAAGAGGTCCACGAGGTCCGCGAGGATGTAATCGTGGCCACCGGGCGCTCGGACTACCCCAACCAGGTGAACAACGTTCTGGGCTTTCCCTATCTGTTCCGCGGTGCGCTCGACATTCACGCCCGTGCGATCAATGACGAGATGAAGATCGCCTGTGCCGAGGCGCTCGCCAAGATGGCGCGCGAGGATGTGCCGGACGAGGTCGCGCTGGCATACGGGAAAAAGCTGTCCTTCGGGCGCGACTACATCATCCCGACGCCCTTCGATCCGCGTCTCATCCACGAGATCCCGCCGGCGGTGGCCAAGGCCGGGATCCAGAGCGGCGTCGCGCGGCGGCCGATCATCGACATGGACCGTTACGCGGCAACGCTGAAGGCACGGATGGACCCGACCGCCTCGATCCTGCGGGGCCTCAACGCGCGGGCGCGGCAGGCGCAGGCGACGATGATCTTCGCGGAGGGCGATGATCCCCACGTCCTGCGTGCGGCCGTCCAGTACCAGCGCAACGGTTACGGCAAGGCCTTGGTCGTCGGGCGCGAGGCCGATGTGAAGGACAAGCTCGGCGCGGCGGGCATGGCGGACGCAGTCGCGGAGCTCGAGGTCGTGAACGCGGCCAACACCGCGCACCTCGCGACCTACAAGGCGTTTCTTTATGACCGATTGCAGCGCAAGGGCTATGATCGGCACGACATTCACCGGCTCGCCGCGCGGGACCGTCACGTGTTCGCCGCGCTGATGCTCGCGCATGGGAATGGCGATGCGCTGGTGACCGGGGCCACGCGCAAATCGGCGCATGTGCTGGAGCTGATCAACCACGTTTTCGACGCCGGGCCACAGGACGGGGCGGTGGGCGTGACCGCGATGCTGCATCGGGGCAAGATCGTGCTGATTGCCGATACGCTGGTCCATGAGTGGCCCGAGGCCGAGGACCTCGCCAATATCGCCGAGGGCGCCGCGAGTGTGGCGCGCGACCTGGGGCTGGAGCCGCGCGTTGCCTTCGTCAGCTTCTCGAACTTCGGCTACCCGGTGTCGGAACGCGCCGAAAAGATGCACGAGGCGCCCGCGATCCTCGACGCGCGGGGCGTGGATTTCGAGTATGATGGCGAAATGACCGTGGACGTGGCGCTGAACCCCGATGTGCTGGCGCAATATCCGTTCTGCAAGCTCACGGGCCCGGCGAATATCCTGGTCGTGCCCGCGCGGCACTCGGCGTCCATTTCGGTCAAGCTCATGCAGGAGATGGCCGGTGCGACGGTGATCGGGCCGATCCTGACCGGGGTGAAGAAGCCGATCCAGATCGCCTCCACCACCTCGACCTCGAACGACATTCTGAACATGGCCGTGCTCGCAGCCTGCAAGGTCGGCTGATGATCTGGTCGTTCGGCTCGATCAACGTCGATCACGTTTACCGGGTGCCGCATCTGCCCGCGCCCGGCGAGACGCTCACGGCATCGGGCATGACCAGCGGGCTGGGCGGCAAGGGGGCGAACCAATCCGTCGCCGCTGCGCGGGCTGGCCGAGATGTTCGACACATCGGGCGGGTCGGCAGCGACCGCTCCGTGCTCGATGCGATGGCGGATCTTGGCGTGGATGTCCGGCTTGTCGAGACAACGGATGGCATAACCGGGCACGCAAACATCTACGTCGACGACGAAGCCGAAAATCAGATCGTCATCATTGCCGGCGAGAACCGGAATCAGTCTCTAACGCACCTGAAATTCGCGCTGGGCGGCGCGCAGAACGGCGATATCCTGCTTTTGCAGAACGAGGTCGATCTCGTGGCGGACGCCGCCCGACTGGGCCGTGCGGCGGGGTGTTTCGTGATCTATTCCGCCGCGCCCTTTGTCGCCGAGGATGCGGTTGCGATGCTGGGCCAGATAGACCTTCTAGTGCTGAACGCGGTCGAGGCCGCGCAGATGGCCGCGTATCTCGATGTGCCCGAAACCGAGATCGACGCGCCCAATGTGCTGGTCACGCGGGGGCCGGAGGGGGCCGAATGGCGCGGGGGCGAGCATGTGGTCCAGCCGGGGTTCCAGGTCACACCCGTGGACACGACCGGCGCGGGAGATTGCTTCATCGGCTATGTCGCCGCCGCGCTGGACGAGAGGCTTTCGGTGCAGGCGGCGCTGCGTCTTGCCGCCGGTGCCGCTGCGCTCCAGGTCACGCGGATGGGCGCCTCTGCGGCCATGCCGTCGCGCGACGAGGTCGAGGCGTTTCTCGCGACCCGCTAGGGGTCAGCCGACCAGTTGCGACAGCTTCAGCGCGACCGACATGTCGCCCGAGACCTTGATCTTGCCCAAGGCAAAGGCCGTCATTGGATTGAGTTTGCCCGAGAGCAGTTTCACGAGGTTCGCCTCGGAAATGCGGATCGTGCAGTCGGCGGGTTCATCCGCGAGCCGCGCCTCGGTGCCCGACAGAGTCAGCGCGCCATGGTCGCCGCAGTCGAACTTGATTGAATTGTCGAGCGGACGGGTGGCGAGTGCTGCGTTCAGGCGGGTTGCGATGTCGGCGAGAGTCATGTCGGTCAACGGAAAGGGGCCCCAATGCGGTTTCGCCCGCATTAGAGCCCCCGGTGCGTAATCGGCAAGATTGACGTTACGCGAACGTCAACCTGTCACTTCGCGATCCGGCGTTTCCGGGCCGCGAGCAGCTTGAGCCGCAGGGCATTGAGCTGGATGAAGCCCGCCGCGTCCTTCTGGTCATAGGCGCCCGCGTCATCCTCGAACGTCACATGCGCTTCGGAATAAAGCGTGTTTTCCGACCAGCGGCCGACGCAGGTCACCGAGCCCTTGTAGAGCTTCAGTTTCACGGTGCCGGATACCAGTTCCTGCGACTTGTCGATGGCGGCCTGCAGCATCTCGCGCTCCGGCGAGAACCAGAAACCGTTGTAGATGAGTTCCGCATAGCGCGGCATCAGGCTGTCCTTGAGGTGGCCCGCGCCAGAGTCGAGCGTGATCTGTTCGATGCCTCGGTGCGCTTCGAGCAGGATGGTGCCGCCGGGGGTTTCGTAGATGCCGCGCGACTTCATGCCCACGAAACGGTTTTCCACGAAGTCCAGACGACCGATTCCATGGACCCGACCCAGTTCATTGAGCTGGGTCAGCATCTCGGCAGGCGACACGGAGTTGCCGTTGATCGCGACCGCGTCGCCCTTTCTAAATGTGATTTCTACGTATTGGGGCGTATCCGGCGCGGTTTCGGGGTCGTTGGTGCGCTGGAACACGTAGTCGGGGGCCATTTCCGCCGGGTCTTCCAGCACCTTGCCCTCGGAGGAGGTGTGCAGGAGGTTCGCATCGACCGAAAACGGCGCTTCGCCGCGCTTGTCCTTGGCGACCGGGATCTGGTTCTGTTCGGCGAATTCGAGCAGCTTGGTGCGCGAGGTCAGGTTCCACAGACGCCAGGGCGCGATCACCTTGATGTTCGGGTTCAGCGCGTAGCAGGCCAGTTCAAACCGCACCTGATCGTTGCCCTTGCCGGTCGCGCCGTGGGCCACCGCATCGGCCCCGGTCATTTCCGCGATTTCGACCAGACGCTTGGAGATCAGCGGGCGCGCGATCGAGGTGCCGAGCAGATACTGGCCTTCGTAGACCGTATTGCCACGGAACATCGGGTTCACGAAGTCGCGGACGAATTCCTCGCGCAGATCCTCGATAAAGATGTTCTCGGGTTTGATCCCGAGCATGATCGCCTTTTCCCGCGCCGGTTCAAGCTCTTCACCCTGGCCCAGGTCGGCGGTGAAGGTCACGACTTCGCAACCGTATTCGGTCTGGAGCCATTTCAGGATGATCGAGGTGTCGAGGCCACCGGAATAGGCGAGCACGACTTTCTTGGGCGCGGACATCGGACACTCCTTCGTTCACTGTCCGGCGCGGTTTACCCACAAGGCCCGTCAGGGGCAAGAGAGGTGGAAAATCGGCCCCTCAAGGCGCATCGGCCATGAAGGCGGCGCGCGAGGCGTCGTAGGTGGCAAAGACCGGGGCAAGGTCGACCGACTGTCCGGCAGCGGCTGCACGTTCGCCAGCGTAGCAGACACGGGCAAGGTCGGCGAAGCCGATGTTGAGCGCGGAGGATTTGATGAAGTGCATGTCGCCCTCGATCGTCGCAGGGTCGGGGTTTGATCGAAGCGCGCGGATCTTGTCCTCGACCTCGTCCAGAAACATCCCGATCACCTCGGCAAAGTCGTCTTCGCCGATTTCGCCGCGCAGTTCGGCAACACGGTCCCAGTCGATCATGGCGCTCTCCTTTCCGGTTCAGTGTGTCCTGCTCGGGTTTACGCCCTGCTGACGGCTCCGACCAAGAAAGGAACATTTTTAGCGTTAAGGCGCCTTTAAGCGCGGCGGCGGTAGCAACAGGCGATTGAGCGGAACCATCGCCATCAGGGGGGCGGAATTGCCGACGCTGAAGCCAATCGAACCCGTGCCGCGGACCGTCACGACGGCATCCGCGATCAGAACCGTTCTGGTCGTGGACGACAGCCGTGCGCAACGGCGGCTGACCGTCGCCACGCTGACCAAGCTCGGCTACGACGTGATCGAGGCGGACGGGGGGAAAGAGGCGCTTGCCATCGCTGCGCGCACGGACGTCGACATGGTGTTGTCCGACTGGATGATGCCGGGGATGGACGGGCTCGAACTGTGCCGTGCGTTTCGTCAACTGCCGCGCGACCGATATGGTTACTTCATGCTCCTCACGTCCAAAAGCGAAAAGGGCGCGGTGGCGCAGGGTCTGGACGTGGGGGCGGACGATTTCCTGTCCAAACCCATCAATGGCGAGGAACTGCGTGCCCGTATCGCCGCCGGGGATCGCATCCTCAGGATGGAGCGGGAGCTGAACGAAAAGAACCGGTTGATCACGGCGACGCTGGAAGAGATCTCGTCGCTCTACGATTCCCTCGACCGCGACCTGATCGAGGCGCGCAAGATGCAGCAGGCGCTGGTGCGCGACCGGTTTCGCGACTTTGGCGCAGCGCAGGTGTCGCTCATGCTGAAGCCTGCCGGGCATGTTGGCGGCGATCTCGTCGGCATGTTCGAGTCGGGCGAGGGGCGTGTCGGGGTCTACGCCATCGACGTGTCGGGGCATGGCGTCGCGTCGGCGCTGCTCACGGCACGACTGGCGGGCTACCTGTCCCCCGGCACGGCGGCACAAAGCGTGGCGCTGGTGTCCGACGAGACGGGCGGAGTCCGGGCGCTCGCACCGGAGGAGGTCGCGGCGCGGCTGAACAAACTCATGCTGTCCGAGGTCAAATCGGACCTCTATTTCACGATGAACCTCGCGTTCATCGACCTGGCGACCGGGCAGGTGGACATCACTCAATGTGGTCACCCCCATCCCGCGGTGATCCGCAGGAACGGGCAGGTGCGCTATTTCGGCAAGGGCGGGCTGCCCATTGGGCTGATCACCGATGCGGAATACGACAGGTGGTCCGTGACGCTCGCACCAGGGGATCGGCTCGTGCTCTATTCCGACGGGTTTACCGAATGTCACGATTCCGCGGGCGACGAACTGGAGGAACGGGGGTTCGCAAAGCTTCTGATGAAGAACGCCCATCTGCCCCCAACCGCGTTCTTCGAGGCGCTGACATGGGACATGGACGATTTCGCCGGGGGGCGTGATCTGCCGGATGACCTGTCCTGTGCGCTCATTGACTTCAGGGGCACCGCCGACGCGGTCGAGACCCGCTAGGCTGACGCCAGACAGCGGGCGAGGAAAGCGGCGTCCCCCTCGGACCCGACGAGGCCGATCGCCAGCTCTGCGTTCACCAGATGCGCCGAATGGCCCGGCTCGGACGGCGCGCCATGGGGGCGGACCGGTCGGGCGACATAGACGTGGCAGACCTTTTCCGCCCAGAGATCGTATTCCGGCATATAGGCAAAGCGTCGGTATACCCCGAGCTTGCGGGGCGGGCCGATCCGCCAGCCGGTTTCCTCGAACACCTCGCGGTGCAGCGCCTGAATGGCCGTTTCGCCGGGGTCGATGCCGCCGCCTGGTAGCTGAAATTCGCGCTGCGGTTCACGCTGATGTGTGAGAAGGACCTTGTCCCCAAGGGGCAAGATGACGTATGCCCCCGGCCTTCGGCGATAGGTCTGGCCCGCTACCCGTGCTTCTCCAAACCGCCGCATCACTGGTTCCCCGTCAGGTTGCTCCCTATCTGGGAACAGGATATGCCACGCAGAAACACCGAGGAAAACCGATCATGAGCCTTGGATCCCAAATCGCTTGGGACGATACCGTCCTGCCGTTTCAGCTCGATGCCTCCGATATCCGGGGCCGCGTCGCGCGTCTGGACGGCACGCTCGACCGCGTTCTGGCGCAACACGACTATCCGCCGGCCATCGAGGAACTGGTGGCCGAGGCGGCGCTTCTGACCGCGATGATCGGCCAGACCATCAAGCTGCGCTGGAAGCTGTCGCTTCAGGTGCGCGGCGACGGGCCTGCCCGGCTGATCGCAACGGATTACTACGCACCCAAGTCGGACGGCGAGCCGGCGCAGATCCGCGCCTATGCGAGCTATGACGAGGATCGTCTCGATCCGAACGGGCGCGGTTTCGACCAGATCGGGCGCGGCTACTTTGCGATCCTGATCGACCAGGGGCAGGGCACAGTGCCCTATTCCGGCCTGACGCCCATCGCGGGCAGCAGCCTGTCGGATTGCGCGCAGACCTATTTCGCCCAGTCCGAGCAATTGCCGACCCGCTTTACCTTGTCCTTCGCCAAGGCGGCGGATCACTGGCGCGCGGGCGGCGTGATGCTCCAGCACATGCCGAAAGCCTCGCCCTTTGCCAGCGGCGAAGGTGGATCGGGCGAGGGCGGGTTGCTCGAAGCGGCCGATATTCTGCCGGATGAAGACGAGCGCGAGAACTGGAGCCGGGCGAATATCCTTCTGGACAGCGTCACGGTGGACGAGGTCATCGGTCCCGCCGTGCAGCCCACGGAACTGCTCGTGCGCCTGTTTCACGAGGAACAGCCGCGGGTCTACGACGCTCAGCCGGTCATGTTCGGCTGCACTTGTTCCGAGGACCGGGTGCGCGAAAGCCTGTCTATCTATTCGCGCAAGGACATCGCCTATATGACCACCGACGAGGGGATCGTGACGGCGGATTGCCAGTTCTGCGGTGCGCATTACGAGCTTGATCCGGCCGGCTTGGGGCTTGACGCGACGGGCAGCGATGACTGACCGCTTCGCGGCGCTCGCGCGGGCCTGTGCCGTGGGCGCGCCGGAGGCGTCCTCCGATTTCGACCTGAACCCGGATTTCCGGCCCGAGAACGTCAAGACGCGGGATGCTGGCGTTCTCGTCGCCTTCATGGAGACGGCGCGCGGCCTTGATCTCATCCTCACCATGCGGTCCTCGGCGCTCAAGCACCATCCGGGCCAGATCGCCTTTCCGGGGGGCAAGGTCGATCCGGGCGATGACGGGGTGATCGGTGCGGCGCTGCGCGAGGCACATGAGGAGGTTGGCTTGGACCCCGCCAATGTCGAGGTGCTGGGAACGCTGCCTTATCACGAGACGGTGACCTCGTTTCACGTGACGCCCGTGGTGGCACGCGTTCGTGCGCCGTTCGAGTTGCGGCCCGAGCCGGGCGAGGTAGCGGAGGCGTTTCTCGTCCCCTTCGAGCATGTGATGAACCCGGCGAACTACATCGTCGAGGGACGCGAGTTTCGGGGTCGGATGCGGCGCTATTTCACGGTGCCTTACGGCCCCTATTACATCTGGGGCGCGACCGCGCGGATGCTGCGGGTGCTCGCGGACCGGATGCAATGACGCAGGTGTCCGGTGACTGGATGGAGGGGGCCGCGCAGGGCGTCTGCGCCATGCTCACGGACGCCGGTTTTGCGGCGCATTTCGTGGGTGGCTGCGTGCGCAATGCCCTGCTTGGCGCACCGGTGGCGGATGTGGACATCGCGACCAATGCGACGCCGGAAATCGTGTCTAATTTAGCAAAAGACGCTGGTCTCACCCCGGTCCCCACGGGGATCGAGCACGGCACGGTGACCGTGGTCGCGGATGGTATACCATTCGAGGTTACGACCTGGCGGCGCGATGTGGAAACCGATGGACGGCGGGCGGTGGTGGCCTTTGCCGACCGGCTCGAGGACGATGCGCGGCGGCGGGATTTCACGATGAACGCGCTTTATGCGACGGCGACTGGCGAGGTGGTCGATCCGCTCGGCGGCATGGACGATCTGCGGGCCAGGCGCGTGCGGTTCATAGATGATGCCGCAGACCGGATTCGCGAGGATTACCTGCGTATCCTGCGGTTCTTTCGGTTCCACGCCTGGTATGGCGACCCGCGCGAGGGGATGGATCCCGATGCGCTCGCCGCGATTGCCGAACTGGCTGAGGGGCTCGATGGGCTGTCGCGGGAACGGGTCGGGGCCGAAATGCTGAAGCTCCTTGCCGCACCGGACCCCGCGCCCGCGCTGGCGACCATGGCGCAGGTCGGCGTGCTGGGTCGCATCCTCCCGGGCGCCGATCCCCGCGCCGTGCCGTTGCTCGTGCATTTCGAAGAGCGCGCGGGTTTGTCGCCCGATCCGATCCGGCGGCTTGCCACGTTGGGGGGCGAGGACCACAAAGAGGCGCTGCGGCTGTCGAACACGGACGACAAGCGGCTCGCTGTCCTGCTGTCGCTTCGGGGCGATCCGATGCGGCCCAAGGCGCTGGGCTACCGTGTCGGGGCCGAAGCGGGTCAAAGCGTGCTTCTGATCAATTCGGCCTTGTTAGAGACTGATTTTCCACCCGACGCGATGGCCGATGCGGTGGGAGGGGCGGCGCAGGTCTTTCCCGTTTCAGCGGCCGACCTCATGCCCGCGTTACAAGGACCTGCGCTGGGCGAACGGCTTCGCGCGCTCGAAGACCGCTGGATCGCGTCGGATTTCACCCTCACGAAAGAGGAGCTTCTCGCATGACCGAGCTGACCATCGACCGCTTGGGCCATCAGGGCGACGGGATCGCCGCTGGTCCCGTGTTCGTTCCGCGCACCCTGCCGGGCGAGGTCGTCACGGGCGAGATTGCGGACGGACGGATGGACGCGCCTGCGATCGTGACCCCCTCTGTCGACCGGGTAAAGCCGCCGTGCCCGCATTACCGGATGTGCGGCGGTTGCGCGCTGCAACATGCGAGCGACGATTTCGTGGCCGGGTGGAAGGTGCAGGTGGTCGAGGCCGCGCTGGCTGCACATGGCCTTTCGACCGAGATGCGCGGGATCGTCACCTCGCCCCAGCAGGCGCGGCGTCGGGCGGTTCTGTCGGGACGGCGCACGAAAAAGGGCGCCCTGATCGGGTTTCACGCGCCGCGGTCCGACGTGCTGACCCCCGTGCCGGGCTGCCTGCTCGTAACGCCCGGAATTTCCGGGAGTTTGGCTGGATTAGAGACGCTTGTGATCGCCGGAGGGTCGCGCAAGGCCGAGGTCAAGATCACGGTGTCGGAAAGCGAGGCGGGGCTTGATGTCTGGGTGTCGGGGGGCAAGCCGCTCGATCTGACGTTGCAGACCGAGCTTGCCCGGATCGCGGGTGAGCAGGGGTTCGCCCGGCTCACGTGGGACGACGAGGTGATTGCGACGGCGATGCCGCCCGTCCAGCAGTTTGGTCGCGCCGGGGTCGTGCCGCCGCCGGGGTCGTTCCTGCAGGCGACGAAGTCCGGCGAGACGGCGCTGACCGAGGCCGTGCGCGCGGCGGTGGGCGATGCGTCGCAGGTCATCGACCTGTTCGCCGGATCGGGGACGTTTTCACTGCCGCTCGCCGAGACCGCCGAGGTTCACGCGGTGGAAGGCATCGCGGCCATGATGCGCGCGCTCGAGGCCGGTTGGCGGACGGCGCAGGGCCTGAAACGAGTGACGACCGAGACGCGCGACCTCTTTCGCAGGCCGCTCCTTCCCGACGAGCTACGCGCCGACGCGGTGGTCATCGACCCGCCGCGCGCCGGGGCCGAGGCGCAGGTGACCGAGATCGCGGCGAGCAAGGTTGGGCGGATTGCTGCCGTGTCCTGCAACCCGGTCACTTTCGCCCGCGATGCGAAAATATTAACCGATGCAGGATATAGATTCGATTGGCTCGTGGTCGTGGATCAGTTCCGGTGGTCGCCGCATGTGGAGCTTGCTGCGCAATTCTCACGCTAGGATTGTTGCGGAAAGTGTCCTCTGCGCCACTTCCCGGACCCCGCGAAATGGCGTAAAAACCAATTCGGACAGAACGTTCTGGGACAGAAGACGATGATGAACAGGCGCATGATGATGGCTTCGATGGCGGCATTTGCCGGACTGTCTGCCTGCTCTTCCAAGTTCAAGACCTACAATGGCCCCGAGGTGACGGAGATTTTCGTCTTCAAGGAAAACCGCAAGATGTATCTCATGCATCACCGCGAGACGTTGAAGGAATACGATTTCCACCTCGGTTTCGCGCCCTATGGCCACAAGCAGCAATATGGCGATGGCCGGACGCCCGAGGGGACCTATTACATCGACCGCCGCAACCCCGACAGCGCCTATCACCTGTCGATCGGGATTTCCTATCCCAACGATACGGACCGCGCGATTGCCAAGGAATGTGGTGTGCGGGCTGGTGGCGACATCTTTATCCACGGTGGGCCGACCAACCCGGCGGACAAGAAGAAAAAGGATTGGACCGCGGGTTGCGTGGCGGTGAAGAACCGCGAGATCGAGGATATCTATGCGATGGTGCGCAACGGCACGCCCGTGCACATCATTCCGGCGAAACAGCCCATCGCGCCGCTGCGTCGCGGGGCACCGCCGCCACTCGAGCAGGTGAAGCCCGAGGTCCTGATCGCCTATGGGCGGATGGCCGATCCCGCGGTCCCACCGGTCAGCCCGCTGGACGAGGTGCTGCCGGTCGAGACGATGGTGACCAAGGGCGGCCCGATTGCGCCGGTGTCGGTTTATGGCAATCACTACCCGCTGCACTGAGAGGGACGAGATCCAAAAAACAAGGGCGCCACAGGGCGCCCTTTTTCGTTCCGGCCTGTGGGTCCGGCCTTAGCCGCCCATGACCATGGTCCACCAGATCTTGCCGTTTTCCTCCTGATACCAGGAGAAGCCCATGTTGGTGGCGCGGCGGTCGAGGATGATGTCGCGGGTGTCGGGCTGGGCCATCCAGGCGGACAGGGTTTCAAGCTCGGTCTCGAAGGTCTCGGAGATATTCTCGCCCAGCATGGTCCCGCCGTAGCCCGCGCGCGCCACCCGGTCGATGGGCGACGACCCGTCAGAGCCGAAGTGCCACGGTCGGTTCTGTACCGCCATGTCACGCGAGTGGGTCGCGGCGGCGGCGGTCAGCTGGGCGTTGAGCTGCACCGGCGGCAGGCTCGCGGCAGAGCGCAGTTCGTTGACCCCGTCGAGCATGGAATAGGTGATGCGGTTCGTCTCGGCTGCCGACAGACGGTTGACCGACGGCAGGGGCTTGCCGTCCGGGCCAAGCCGCATCCCCTCGCCAGACGAACAGGCGGCGAGCGTCAGTGCCGAAGCCGTTACGATAAAAGCCCTGCGATTCATGATCTTCTGCCCACCTGCGACCTTGTTTTCGCGCCCTGACTAGCGACATTTGGCACCACATTCAATTTCGCCGATGCTAAATCCGGCGTGATCCCCGTCGTTTGATTTGCGACAGGCGGCTTCTCGCCGTATAGATCGTTCAACAAAGAAAAACGACAGGCAGAGCAGCGATGTCAAAGGACAAGGCTGACCGGATCGGGCGCAGGGTTTTCCTGCGGTCCGGCGGCGCGATGGCGGCCGCGTGGATCGCGGCGCCGGCGCTGGCGCAGGGTGATTCGATGCGGGATTCGACCGAGGTCGAGCGGGACCTGTCCGAGGCGACGAAACGCAACATTTCATCGTTCCGCGCGCTGGATTGGGCGCCCTATTTCAAGGATACGCGAAACGGTGCGATCCTTGTCGATATCACGTCGCGGGCCCTGCATTTCTGGAGCGAGGATCGGTCGGTCTACAAGCTTTACCCCACTTCGGTGCCGCTGACCGACGACATGACGCGGCTCGGCCGGACCGAGAT
This sequence comes from Maritimibacter sp. REDSEA-S28_B5, assembly GCA_001626765.1. Lineage (GTDB taxonomy): Bacteria > Pseudomonadota > Alphaproteobacteria > Rhodobacterales > Rhodobacteraceae > Maritimibacter. The sequence continues at coordinate 55,980 of LUOO01000002.1, read as the reverse complement.
CACGCAGAAGGTCGAGCTGCCGACCTGGCGTCCGACCCCGTCGATGAAGCGGGAAAACCCGGACTGGCCCGATGCGATCCCGCCCGGTCCGGCGAACCCCTTGGGGACCCATGCGCTCCACCTGACCTGGACGTATTACCGCATCCACGGGACCCATGATCCGCGCAAGATCGGGCGGCGGTCGTCGAGCGGCTGCGTCGGGCTCTACAACACGCATATCTTTGAGCTTTTCGCCCTCACGAAAGTGGGAACACAGGTGTTGCTAATTTGACAACACAGGGCACATTCAACCCGTGACCATTGCATTTTTTCGGCGATCCTGTTTTCTGCGAAGCACGAGGTACAGAACGACCCTTGTTCCGGCGTGCAAGCGCCGGAAGGACAATTGGAGATTGAAATGAAAAAAGTCATGCTTGTTGCAGCCGTCGCTGCTCTCGCCGCCACCGCCGCTCAGGCCGGCACGCTCATCGACCCGATCGTCGAGCCGGAAATCATCGTGGAACAGTCGTCGTCGTCGTCGAACGCCGGCATCATCGTTCCCCTGATCTTCCTCGCCCTCGTCGGCGTGGGTGTGTTCTGCGCGATCAACACCACGATCTGCTAAGAGATCGCCGGTTCACCGGCATCCGGAAGACCCCGTCCTTTTGGGCGGGGTTTTTCTTTGTCCGCCAAGCTGTTGGCAAAAACAAAAGGCCCGGTCGCGATGACCGGGCCTTCTGCGTAACCGAGTGTCGGTGGCTCAGATCGATTCGTTGATCCAGCTTTGCAGCGCGGCCTTGGGGGCGGCGCCGACCTTGTTGGACACGACCTGACCGTCTTTGAACATGAACAGCGCCGGGATGCCGCGAACGCCCATCTGGGCCGGGGAATTCGGGTTCTCGTCCACGTTGATCTTGGCAATCTTGACCTTGTCACCGTATTCGGCGGACAGCTCTTCCAGAGCCGGGCCGATCATTTTGCAGGGGCCGCACCATTCGGCCCAGAAGTCCACGACGACGGGAACGTCGGACTGGAGCACTTCTGCCTCGAAGGTTGCGTCGGTAACGGGAACGGTAGCCATGACTGGTCTCCTGAAATTCGGAAGGTTGAATGGAACCTAGGTATCGGCGTCGGTAGCGTCAAGCATACTAAATGCCGCGCCTGCCAATGTGACGGGAATGTCCATGAGGCGCGCGGTCCGGGTCCAGAGGATCGCGAGTGCAACCTCCCGGTCTGGATAGATTTTCCCGACGGCCTCGGCATAGGCCCCCATCTGGCGCAGGATTCCGGCGGGCGTCTCCTCGGGCCGGTCTGGCACGACGGCGTTCGTCTTGAAATCCACGACCGTGACGCGGGCCGGGGTCAGAATCAGCCGATCCACGGTGCCGATGACCCGCGCGGCACCGGCCACAGCGGTCGGGGCGGAGAGCGTCACTTCGGCCAGGGTATCGGGGACAAAAAGTGGGGCGAGGTCGGGGTTGTCCAGAATGGCGCGGGCTTCGGACAGAAGCCCGTCGATCTCGTCCTTCAGAGCGGCATCGACGCCCGCGCCCAGCAGATGCGGCGTGATCCGGTCCCAATCGACCGGCCGATGACTCGGCAGCACTTCGAGCAGGCGGTGGATCTGGCGACCGCGGCGCTTCGCGTCCTCCGGATCGTCGGGGAAATCCGCGCCCAGGTCCCGAAACAGAATCTTGGCCCCGCCGAGATCCGAGGGCGACAGGACCTTTGGCGGCGCGGGCGGCGCAGGCGGCGGCATGGTCATCCAGTCGGGCAGCGTCACCGGCCCCTGCGCGCGGGCCTCGATCTTGCGTGGCGCGGGGACCGGCCAGTCGCCGGTCTGAAAGCGCAGGCCTGGCTCGCCCACCTGTTCGGTCACGGGCGCGTCGAAGGGTTGGCAATCAAGCTGCGACAGGCCCGCGCGCACCGTGTCGTGCCAGCTCTTGCCCGGCTCGTCCGCAGTTTCCCCGGCCCCCGCGACGATGAGCCAGGATTCGGCCCGCGTCATCGCAACGTAGAGCAGCCGGTTCTTTTCGTCCGCCGCCCGCGCTTTCGCCTCGTCCACATCCTCGCGCATCGCGGGTGGCGTGTCGGCGGCGGCGGTGCGCCAGACGGGAACGCCGTCGACCAAGGCGATCTTGGCCAGCGGCATCGGCCGTTTCACCGTGGTTTCCGGAAGGAACACGATCGGCGCTTCGAGCCCCTTGGCACCATGCACGGTCATCACGCGCATCTCGTTCTGCTGGCTGTCGATCTGGCGTTTGACCTCGAGGTCATGGGCGGACACCCAGGTGAGAAACCCGGTCAGGCTCGGCACCTCGACCTGTTCGTAATTGAGCGCCTGAGCGAGCAGCGCGTCGATGCCGTCCACCGCCTCTTTCCCCAACCGGCCGACGAGAAGGCGGCGACCATCATGGCGCGTGAGCGCGCGTTCAAGCAGGTCGTAGGGCCGCAAGTAATCCGACTGGTCGAGCAGGTCCTGCAGCACCCTGCGCGCCGCACTGTCGCCGTGGTCGCGCAGAGCGCGCCAAAGGTAGCCTTCGCGCGGCTGGGCGAGCCGATAGAGCGCGTCCTCGCTCCAGCCGAAGAGCGGCGAGCGCAGGAGCGCGGCCAGCGACAGGTCGTCCTCGGGCGTGGCGAGAAAGGACAGGAGCGCGGTCAGGTCCTTGACCGCCATCTCGCCTCCGATGCGCAGCCGGTCGGCCCCGGCGATGGGGATGCCAGCGGATTTGCAGGCCGAGATGATGTTACGGAAAAGCGCGCTGCGCCCCTGCACGAGCACGAGGATGTCGCGGGGTTCGACGGGGCGGAAGCCGTCGCCGTGCGGCAGTTGCTCTTCCTCGATCATCCGCGCGATTTCGCGGGCAATGGCGCGGGCGAGCACGACGTTCTGGTCGTCGGGTGATGGCAGGTCGATGGGGTCGTGCCAGTCATTTGGCTTGGGTTTCTCGACCTTTTCGATCACGGGCCAGAGATCGACGCGACCGGGGCGCTGGTCGTGAAAGGCGCGGTGGAGCGGCACGGTGTCCCCAAGCCCGGTCTGATCGGCGAGAACCCTGTCCACCGCGGTCAGGATCGCCGGGGAGGATCGGAAGCTGTGTTCGAGCGGAAGCTGCGCCAGCGGGCGGGACACCGCATCGAGCCGCGTAGAAAATTCGTCTCTAACCCGTGCGAACTCGGCCGGATCGGCGCCTTGGAACGAATAGATGGATTGCTTCGGATCACCCACGACAAACACCGACCAGTCGCGCTGGGCGTGAAGCCCGTCGCCGGACATGAACTCGTCCGCCAGCGCACGGATGATGCGCCATTGGTCGGGCGAGGTATCTTGCGCCTCGTCCACGAGGATGTGGTCGATGCCGCCCTCGAGCCGGAAGAGCACCCATTGCGCGACCTCGGACGAGTTCAGGAGCCGCGAGGTCAGGTCGATGAGGTCGTCGAAGTCGAGCCAGCCGCGTTCAGCCTTGGCCCGGTCGTAGTCGCGCACGAAGGCATGGGCGAAATCGTGAAGCACACGGCTGCGTTCAGCGGCCCGGATGGCGAGTTGATCGCCCAGCGCGGCCTCGGCAGCCTGGCAAAGCTCGATGAAATCCTCGTGGTCCTCGCCCATCGCGGCCACGATCGCCTTGGAGGACAGGTTCTTGGCGATGGTACCCGCCTTGGTCAGCACGGCGGTCTGGAACAGGGTCAGGTCGGCGGGGCCGGGGCGCTTCAGTTCCATGCGCATGAGATGTGCGGCCTGCGCCTGTAGCGTGGCGGAGCCGGTCATCATCGCCTTGCACGCGGTGTGGATCAGGTCCCCCGATCCGGGCTGAAACACCCTGTCCGCGATGTCCTGTTCCGTCAGACCGGGCGCGATCCCATGGGCGCGCGCGATGGCGTCGGGGTCGGCGGGTTCGCGAAACAGCTTGGCGTTGCCTGCGATCTCGACGGTCAATTCGGAAATCTCGGCGCCGGTGAAATACCGCGCGACCCGTTCGAAGAGGGGCTGCGCCGCACCCTGCGACATGGTTTGCAGGATCTCGTCCTGCAACAGGAGCGCGCTGCGGTCGTCCATTTCCTGAAAGTTCGGGTTCACACCCGATTCCATCGGAAAGCGCCTGAGAATCGACGCGCAGAAGGCGTGGATCGTCTGGATCTTGAGCCCGCCGGGGGTTTCGATGGCTTGGGCAAAGAGCTTGCGCGCCCGGCCCAGATCGCGCTCGTCGACACTTGTGCCGAGACGCGCGAGCTCGTCCAGAAGCACGGGCGTGTCCATCATCGTCCATGTGCCGAGCCGGTCGAAGAGCCGGTTCTGCATCTCGCGCGCGGCGGCCTTGGTATAGGTCAGGCAGAGGATGTTCTGCGGCGGCACCCCGGAGAGGAGGAGCCGCGCGACGCGGTCGGTCAGAACCCGCGTCTTGCCGGAGCCCGCGTTGGCGGACAGCCACGTGTTCGCGTCGGGTCGGGCGGCTTCGACCTGCCGCCGGGTCGCGTTATCCATCGTGATCCCCCACGGGTTCCGGCGTCGGATCTTCGGCATGGTCCCATTCGCCGTAGCGGGCGAGATGGTCGAAATCCCCCGTGCCATCGCCCGCACTGAACATCACCCGGCGCGAGACATAGCCGCGGCTTGGCTGACGGAACGACTGGATGAGGGCCTCGAACTCTTTCTCGACGTCCAGGAGCAGCCCCGGCTCGACCTCGACCGACGATACCTTGGGGGTTGAGCCAAGACCGATATAGGCGACCTCTGCCGTATCGGCCCGCCCGAGCTTGTCGAACCCGCCCACCTTGAGCACCAGCGCCTCGAGCAGCAGTTGCTTGTCATAGGCGCGTTGCTGGTCCTTGGTCGGGATCTGTCCGGTCTTGTAATCGAACAGCGCGACGCGCCCGTCGGCGCGCACATCCATCCGGTCGGCGCGGCCATGAAGCGTGAAGGGCGGATCGAAAAAGGACGCCTCGCCCCGAAGCTCGGTCAGGATGTCGGTCGCCTGCGCCTGTCGCTCGGCCTCGCCATCGAGGAACCAGTCGGCGTTGCGTGCGATCTTGGCGAGCCAGAGGATGCGGGCGGCGGGCCAGGGCAGGCCGTTTTCCAGAACGTCCCGAGCGATGGACAGAAGCCGCTCGCGGGCGGCGTCGCGCGGCTCGTTCTGGGTCCGGTCACTGACAAAACGCTCGAAAATCTCGTGCAGGATCGTGCCCCGAAGCGGCGCGTCGGGGCGTTTGTGCAGGGCGTCTATGGGCGAGAGATGCAGGATCTTCTGGGCGTAGATCGCATATGGGTCGCGCACAAGGCGCCCCACCTGCGTAAAGCTCAGGCGGTTGGGGCGATGTTCCACCGGCGGCATCGGCGCGGGCCGGATCGCGCTGGGCACCTCGCGTTCTGGGGTTTCGAGGTCCTGCACCCGGTCGAGCCAGACCTTGCCCCGGCCGCGCATACCGTCCAGCGCCGCGCGGCCCGCGTCGGACATGCCGCTCATCAGGTTTGTCAGGCGATTGATCCAGCGTGAAGGCACGGTTTCGGATTCGTCGTCGCGAAGGGCACGGGTGAGGATCACCTCGCGCGTGCCGAAGGCCATCTGGAAATCATGGGCGGAGAGGCCGATCTGACGTTCGGGCAGCAGAAGCCCGGCCTGTTTGCGCATGGCGCGGTTCATCCAGGGATCGGGCGAGATCGTCTGCGGCCATGTCCCGTCCTGCAACCCGCCAAGGATGACGAGGTCGACGCCCTGCACCCGCGCCTCGAGCGTGCCCCAGATCATGACGCCGGGATGGGATTCGGTCGTCTCGCGCACGTCGCCGCCGTTGAGGAAGCTGGTGAACAGGTCGCGGAACTCGCCCGCCGACATCTCGCCGCCATGCTCGGCCTCGCCTTGCAGGTCGTCGAGCATGGTTCGCGCGACGCGCCCCGCCTCCTTGTCCCAAAGCTCGGCGGGGTCGTCGGACCGCGACCCGGCGGCAAGCCGTTCGGTGATGTCGAGGGTCTGCGCCACGTGGTCGGCAAGACTGGCGCGACGGGCGGAAGCGAGCGTTTCGATCAGCCCGCCGATCCAGTGCGCCCAGCGCTGTTTCTGGTCATCCTCGCCGGCCCAGCCGAGCAGGGCGGAGCGGTCGGGAAAGGGCATCGACCGGCGCAGGGCACCAAGCTCCAGGTCGCGGGTCAGCCGCAGGTGTTCGCCGCGCTCCTCGCCGGTATGGGTCAGGGGATGCTTGAGCAGGGTCAGCAGCGCGGGGTCAGGGGCGGGTCGGGGGAAATCAGCGCCGCCGGCTGGCCGCGCTCGGCGGCGTCCCGCAGGACCAGCGCGATGGCATTGGCCTGATCGCGCGGCGTTGGCGCCTCGATCAGCGTGACGCCTTGGGTCGCCTCGCCCACGTCGGTGAAACGCGGACCTTCGCTTTGCCAGACATCGGTGACCGGCGCGGGCCGGAGCGCGAGGGACAGGAGCGCGTTGCGGCGGCGGCTGGGGGGTTCGGTGGCCTGCCAGGGCGTGACATTGGACCATGACATGTCAAGCGACGTGAGCAGTTTGCGAAACCGATACTGCGGATGATCCTCGGCAGACATGTCGCTTTCGGGGTTGTCCCAGACGGACGCCGGCAGGTCAAAATCAAAGCCCGGCAGGATCACGGCCCCCTGCGGCAGCGCCGCGACGCAACGCATGAAGAGCGCCGTGGTGCCGCGCGACCCGGTGGACCCGGCGACGATCACCGGGTCACTGGGCGGGGTTTCGGCCCAGCGGGAAACGAGCGCCTCGACCACGCGCCGTTGTCGGGTGGCGGCATCGAGAAAGCCATCCTCCATCGTGCCCACGAAACGGTTGGCAAGCTCGATAAAGGCGAGACTGCGCGCCCAGTAGCGGGAATGGTCGGCCACATCGAGGTTGGCCAGCCGGTTGATCCCGACGCCTTCGCCGCGCATCTCGTCGAACAGTCCGGCCAGGCTTTCGGCCAGCGCGTAGGTGGCGTGTCGCGGGGCGAGGTCGGGTTGGCTTTCCAGCAGCCGCGCGATGAGTTTCGCAAGCTCGAGGTTGCGCCTGAGCGACGACATGGCGGGAGGCAGGTCGAGAGCCGCGCCATCCGTGGCGAGGTCCGCGCCCAGATCGGTGATCAGCCGGATGCGCGGCAGGAAACAAGCGGGGCCTTCGGAAAACAGGGCTTCGATCCTGCGGCCCATGCGCGACGTGTTCACGAAGAGCGTGACGCGAGCCATCGCCTCTGGCGGCTGTCCGGCGAGACGTGCGCGCAGTCCGTTGACCACGGCGCGGGGGAAATCGACGCCGGGTTCCTGGGCAAAGATGCGTGGTGTGTCCTGTGGTTCAAACATCGGGCGCAGCCTGAAGCAGGGCTTCCGCCTCGGCAATCCCCTCGGGGCTGCCCACGTCGCACCAGCCGCCCCGATGGATCGTGCCGTAGAGGCGGCCCTCGGCAATGAGGCGGTTCCAGACGACGTTCAGGGAAAAGGCGGTCTCGGGCACATCGGCAAGCGGCCCGGTCGCGATGATCTGCGCGCCGGAATAGACATAGCTCGAACCCCGGATGATGCGGCCCTCGGCATCCAGGTCGAAATCGCCGGTGCCGCGATGGCCGCGCGCCTGATGCTTGTCCAGCAGCAGAAGCAGCGCCCCCATCCGTTCCGGCGTCCACGCACCGCGCAGTTCATCGAGCGGATTGGCTCCGGTCCAGACCGCGTCCGAGTTCAGCGTGAACACCGGGTGCGGCCCAAGCAGCGGCAGCGCCTGTCGCAGCCCGCCCCCGGTTTCGAGGATCGCGTCGGTTTCGAGGGACAGTTTGACGCCCTTCGGGGCAAGATGGGCGGCGAGCATTTCGGGCAGGTAATGCAGGTTCGCGACCACGGTGCTGACATCGGCCGCCGTGGCGATGTCGAGCGCATGGTCGATCAGGGGGCGACCGGCGACCTCGACCAACGGCTTCGGGCGGTCACGGGTCAGAGCGCCCATGCGCGTGCCGAAGCCGGCCGCGAAGATCATCAGCGAGTCGGGACGGTTCCGCATTTTTCTTTCAGCAGGGCCAGTGTTTCGGGGGTCGGCTCGGGTAGCGTGGCGCGGACTTGGTCGCGGAGGTGGGCGAGGCTGGGATGGGCCAGATCGGTCAGGAGGTTCGCCCATGTGCGCGGAATGAGATCGACGTAATGCGGCTTGCCATAATGCAGTGACAGCCGGGCAAAGACGCCAAGGATACGCAGGTTGCGCTGCGCGGATACGGTCGAACAGGCGGCGGAAAAACCCTCGGGATCGGTGCCGGTTTCGCGGGCGTAGTGCGCGATCATGGCGTTCGTCGTCTCGGGCGACACCGCGCGGCGCACGTCGCGGGCCAGCGACATGAGGTCATAGGCCGGGTGGCCTAGACCGCCGTCCTGAAAGTCTAGCAGGCCCACGTTCGCGGGCGCGGTGCGGTCGGGGAGCCAGAGCAGGTTCTCGGCATGGTAATCGCGCAGGACCAGCACCGGCGTCCAGGGATCGAGGCGGGCAAAGGCATCGGACAGGCGGGCCTGCATGGCCTGGCGGGCGTCGCCGTCGCGGGTGCCGGTCGCCCCGAAGAAATACCAGTCGTGGGCGAGCCCGGCGACTTCGGTCATCGTGGCGGTCCCATAGTCCGGCGCGGGGGGCGGCGGTGCGGCGTGCAGGGCGATCAGGGTATCGGTCGCGGCGAGGTAGAGGTCCCTCTCGCGCTCGGGCGCGCGGGCCGTGACGGTCGAGAACAGGTCATCGCCCAGATCCTCGATCAGCAGAAGGCCCCGGTCCATGTCCTGCGCGCAGATCGCCGGCGCGGACAGCCCGACACCCGCGAGGTGCCCGGCAATGCGGAAGAAGGGTTCGACGTTCTCGCCCACCTCCGGTGCCGCATCCATGACGATGGCGCGTTTCTCGCCAGCGATGAGGCGGATATATTTGCGGTTCGAGGCATCGCCCGCGAGCGGAAGTCGTCGGCGCGGTGGGGGTTACGGGTCACGTCTGGTCTTCTTGCAGGAGGGCGGCGAGCCGGGTTGCCGGGCCGGTCAGGGTGAGGCTGCGTTGGGTGTCCCCGGTGACGTCGAACGTCAGGCCTATGGCCTGCGGCGGGATCAACGGCCCCAGCCGGTCTGGCCATTCGACAAGGCAGATCGCGTTGTCGAAAGCGTCGATCAGTCCAAGCTCCTCGACCTCGTCGGGGTGCGTCAGGCGGTAGAGGTCGGCGTGCCAGATCTCGACCCCGTCCAACGCGTAGGTCTGCACCAGCGTGAAGGTCGGAGAGGGCACATCCTCGACGGGCCGCCCGTCGGAGGCGAGACGGGACTGGATCACGGCGCGGGCGAAATGGGATTTCCCGGCCCCGATGGGACCACTCAGAAGCAGCAGGTCCCCGGCGCGCAACCGCGCCCCGACGGCGGCGGCAAGGCGGCTCGTGTCCTCGGGCGTGTCCAGTTCCACGCGACGTTCGTCAGTTATGTCGGCGATGCCCAGACCCATGCCCCCGTTTTAGATCAGGGGGCAGGCGGGGATGTTCCTGCGCGGGCGCGCGCGTCTCGACCCCGGTCTGGGGCGCAAATTCGACCAGCGTGTTGCCGCGTGGCAGCGGGGTCACCGTCAGGGTCATGGACCGCCCGTCAAGGCGCAAAATCGGCGCGCTCCAGGCGTCGCGCCTTTCGGTTTCGCTGACAAAGGTGCCCAAGGCGTCCCACAGGCCGGAGGGGGCGCAGTCCTTGCGCCAGCCGGCGATGCAGTCCTGCAGGGTTCTGGTCTCGGCCTCCTGCGGCCAGAGGGCGGCATAGGCCGCGTTGACGAAAACGACCCGGCCGGACAGGGAAAAGACGACCAGACCGGCGGGCAGAGTGTTCATCACGGCTTCGCCCACCTCAAGCTCGGTCCTGAGGTCCCGTGCCATGGTCATCTCGTCCGAGATGTCGGCGAATTGAAATGCGATGGCCCCGTCGGGGTGGGGCAGGCCGGTTACGGAATAGGTCTGGCCGGAGGGCATGGTCCAGGTTTCCTCGAAGGTCCCGGCCTGCGCCATCGAGGTGATCTCGGACAGGTGCTGCCGCCAGCTCTTGTAGTCCTTGGGTTCGGGCATCATGCGCTGTTCGCGCATCCGGTCGAAGACGGCGCTGATCGTCGGACGGGCCAGCAGAAAGTCGCTTCTCAACCCGGTGAGATCGAGGAGGGCCGGGTTGAAGACCGTCAGCTCGTGGTCCCGGTTGAAAATGGCGAGACCGATGGGAAGGGTGGCAAAGGTCTTGGACAGGGTCGCCACAAAATCCTGTTGCGACTTCTCGGCCCGCACGAGGGTGTCGATGGCCCGCGCGATGCACAGTTGTCCGCCCGGTTCCGCGACGATGTCGATGTCGAACCACCGTGTGTCCCCGCTGTCGGGCAGGAGGATGGATTTGCGTCGGGTCGCGGGCGCCTCGGCCTTGCCCGCCGTGGGCAAGTCGAACAGGCGCGCGGGTGGCCAGGTGCGCACGCTCGCCTCCTCGAGCTCTTCGGACAGGTTGAGGTAGGCATCGTTGCACCAGACGACCATGCCGGACGAGGTTTCGCGCCACATGGGGATCGTCGTGTTGTCCGCGACACTTCGCAGCCCCTCGACCTCGTGCGACAGGGCCGCGATGGTCATCCGGTCCGGCAGGGGCGAGGCGAGGGCGGAGGACCGTGGGACGAGCGAGATTCGCGCGACGCCTTCGCGCCAGACCGCGCGCAGGATGGTGGAACCGTCGCTCGACACACGTTCCTTTTCGCCCAGGCTCGCGAGATCCGAGAACCAGCTTTGCAGCGACGGAAAGAGCGGCTCGAGGTGAAAGGCGACACGGAACCAGTCCTTGCCACGTCCCGGTCCAAGCTCGATCAAGGATCGGGCAGAAGGCGAGGCATCCAGAAGCACCTCGTCCTGAAACAGGAACACGAGCCCGTCCTGCTCGGCCGTCGTGAGCCGGTAGAGATCCGACGACCCGCGCCCACCCAGCCAGCCGATCAGCACGAGGCACAGAACCGCGACGGCAAGCGCGTTGCACAGGATGAGAGTGGCGAGGATCGGCGTCATGCGGGTTCGACTTGTTCAACTTCACAACGTCTCGTTGCGCGACCAGCGTTACGTCCGTTTGGTTAATGAACCCTTAACCCTCGCTGAACCCTCATGAACGGGCCCACGCCGTCAGGCGCCGAACCGTTGGTTTTCCGGCAGCACCGGGTTGCGGGTCGCGGCCTCGATGGGCGAGGGGCGGGGCCAGACGACCTCGACGATGGCACCTTCACGCAGACCGGGGCGCGGCTCGCCGTCATAGGGATCGCGGCCGTTGGCAAAGGTCAGTTCCGCGCCGGTGCGTTCCAGCAGCGTCTTGGCGATGAACAGACCCAGCCCCATGCCTTCGTATTCCGGTCGCCGGGCATCGGGGGTCGTGCGGCGACGGCGGATAAAGGGGTCACCGATGCGGCTGAGCAATGTCGGGGGATAGCCCGTTCCGTCGTCCACGATGTGAACGGTGAGCGATGTCTCGGTCCAGATCGTGTCGACCCAAACCGTCGTGCTCGCAAAATCGACGGCATTCTGGATCAGGTTGCGCAGGCCGTGGACCAGCTCGGGCTGGCGCAGGAGCACCGGCTCGTCCTCGGTTCCGGGTTCCAGCACCACGGTCTTTCCCCGGCTGAGGTGCGGTGCCGCGGCTTCTGCGATCAATGCGGACAGCGGGGCCTGACGCAGGTGCAGGTCGTCCTTGCCGGTCTGGCCCATCGACCGAAGGATGTCGCGGCAGCGGTCCGCCTGATCGCGGAGGAGTTCCGCATCCTCGCGCAGCTCGCTCCCCTCGGGCAACTCGCGCACCATTTCGGAGGAGACGAGCTTGATCGTGGCCAGTGGCGTGCCGAGTTCATGGGCGGCGGCGGCAACGACGCCCCCGAGGTCGGTCAGCTTCTGTTCGCGGGCCAGCGCCATTTGCGTCGCGAGAAGCGCCTGGCTCATGGTCTGGCTCTCCTTGGCGACCTGCCGCGCGTAGCCGGCGATGAACCCGATGGCCACTACGATCGCGGCCCACATGCCGAAGAGAAACACCTCGGGCAGCCTGAGGATATCGCCGCCCTGCGTGACGAGCGGCAGATGGACAAAGGCCATGAGGCTGGTCATCCCGATGGCGGCGGCCCCGATGGTCACGGTGGAGCGCATCGACAGCGCGGTGGCCGAGACGGTCACGGGCGCGGCGACAAGCACGGCGAAGGGATTGTTCAGACCGCCAGTCAGCATGAGCAGCAGGCAAAGCTGCAGCGTGTCGAACAGCAGCATGAGCGCCGCTTCCCGTTCATTGAGCCGTCTGGTCGCAGGAAAGATGAAATGGATCACGATATTCGCGATGATCGACAGGCCGACGACCACGGCGGCGAACCCCAGTTCGATCTGGAGCCTGAAGATCCAGAGCGCGACGGCGATGGCGCCCGCCTGACCGACGACCGCGACCCATCGCAGGATGGTCAGCGTTTCCAGACGCACCCAATGGCGGCCGGGGTTCTTGGAGAAAAGATCGGCGGTGTCGGGCATGGGCGGGCGCCTGTCCTGGCTGCTGTTGGCTGGATCGTGAAGGGTTGCGTCGATTTCTCCCCTTGTTAGTGGGGGGCGACTGGCCGATCAATGCGGCGCCTTGGACAGGAGAAGACAATGACGCGGACGATGGCACTTGGCGGCGTGGCGGTGATCGCGCTCTTGATCGGTGGAACGGCGCTATACGTCGGGATGAACACGACCGACGACCAGTTCGCGCAGTGCCGCGAGTCTACTGTCGGCACCGGGACGGCGTCGATCGGCGGTCCGTTTACGCTGGTGAACGGCGACGGCGAGACGGTGACGGATCAGGACGTCTTTACCAAGCCGACGCTTCTGTACTTTGGCTACACCTTCTGTCCGGATGTCTGCCCGCTCGACAATGCCCGCAACGCCGAGGCGCTCGACCTGCTCGAGGAGCGCGGCGAGGATGCACAGATGGCGATGATCTCTGTCGACCCGGAGCGCGACACGCCCGAACAGATGAAGGACTTCGCCTCCTATCTGCACGAGGACATGATCGGGCTGACCGGGTCACCTGAACAGGTGCGCGCGGCGTCGCAGGCCTACAAGACCTATTACCGCAAGCAGGAAGGCGACCCCGAATACTACCTCGTCGATCATTCGACCTTTACCTATCTGGTGCTGCCCGAGGTCGGATTCGTCGAGTTCTTCAAGCGTGATGACAGCGCTGAGAAGATCGCCGAGACGACCGCCTGTTTCATCGACGCATCAAGCTGAGGCGGGCGGGTCCGGCCCGGTTTGACAGAGGCGCCAGTGACGGGGACAATCGCCCCGGTCCGATGCAGCCAAGACGGAGCCAGCGATGAGCGTGGCGCTGGAAAAACTGAAGATCGCCTATATGCCCGTGCCCAAGGCCGCCTGTTCGTCGGTCAAGGCGGCGCTCGCGCAGGTGGACCCCGACGTCAGTTATCGCTGGCGGCGGGCGCGACGCGATCCGAACTATGTCCATGCGCTTTATCCCACGCGGCGGTTTCGGCCGCACCGCTGGGAACGGTTCTCGGCTGGCGACTGGTGGCGTTTCACCGTGGTGCGCGATCCGCTCCGGCGCCTGCTGTCTGTCTATTCGAACCGGGTCGCGGACTTCAACGAGTTGAAGAACTCGCCCGGTGTGCGGGCCGCGGACGAGTTGACCGTCGAACCCGATCCCGACTTCTTTTTTCAGAACTTGCAGGGCTATATCGAGAAATCCTCGGTCATAAAGCATCACGCCCTGCCCACCTACCTGTTCACCGGCCCGGCCCCCCTGCAATACGAGCGCGTCTACCGGGTCGATGAGCTTCCGGTCCTGATCGACGACCTGGCCGAACGGGCCGGGCACGAGGTCACGATGCCCAAGTTGAACCAGAGCGGCGAACGCCTGACGCTCGACCGGCTGAAGCCTGAAACCGTGGCGGTACTGCGCGAACGCCTCGCCCCGGAATACGCGGAACTCGAAGGCATCTACGACAATCCCTTCGAGCGGCGCGTGAAAGGCATTGCCTGAGCGGATTTGCCGCGGCGTTTTGACGTGCATCAATTTGACCCGCTTCCGGCTGATGCATAAGGTTTCTCGAATGCGAACAGCGATCAGGGTGGACCAATGTCCGAAGACGAAACGCTGGACCTCGGTCCCGATACCTCTCTCCTGCTTGTCGATGACGACGAGCCCTTTCTGAAGCGGCTCGCCCGCGCGATGGAAAAACGTGGGTTCAAGGTCGAAACATCGGATACCGTGGCGGGGGGCAAGGCCATAGCGATGGCGCGTCCGCCCGCCTATGCGGTCGTGGACCTGCGCCTGGGAGACGGCAACGGGCTCGACGTGGTCGAGGTGCTGCGCGAACGGCGGCCCGACGCGCGGATCGTGGTGCTGACGGGTTACGGTGCGATTGCCACTGCGGTGGCGGCAGTCAAGATCGGGGCGACCGACTACCTGTCGAAACCCGCCGATGCCGATGACCTGATCAAAGCGCTGCTCGCCAAGGGCGACGAACTGCCCGAACCGCCCGACAATCCGATGAGCGCGGACCGGGTGCGGTGGGAACATATCCAGCGGGTCTACGAGCTGTGCGACCGGAACGTGTCGGAAACCGCGCGGCGGCTCGGGATGCATCGGCGCACGCTCCAGCGCATCCTCGCGAAGCGGTCCCCGAAATGAGGATGGCGGTGCTCGGGCTGCTCGTTCTCGCCGGATGTGGCGCAGCAGCGCCCGGCCCTGTCCCGCCCGCGCGGCAGGGCGTGAGCTTTGTGCCTGATGCGAATGGACTGGGGGTCCAGGGGCGCGCGACTCGTATCGACTTTGGCCGCTCGCCCAAGGGCGTGATCCCGGTGCTGGAGCGCGAGGTCGGGCGTGGCGCCGACATGGCCCTGACCGGTTGTCCGGCGGGGGTCGTGCGTCGGGTGGATTACGACGGTCTGGAACTGCTCTTCACCGCCGAACGCTTTGTCGGCTGGCGACAGGAGGGTGCGACGGCGGGACAGGCCTGCGCCTAGCGCCGATCTGGGCCGAAACAGTGACTATTTCTGCCCGGCCGAGCGCCTCAGCCACGTCCTGAACGTCCGCGCGCCGGGTGACAGGACGGTGGGTCGTGTCACGATGTGATAGCCCAGGCCCGCCGCGTCGCCCTCGTGCAAGGAGACGAGCTGTCCGCTGGACAGATCGGGCTCGACCAGCGCGCGCGACTGGATTGACAGGCCGAGCCCGTTGCGTACCGCCGACAGCACCATGGAGTTGTTGGGCATCTCGGTAGCGCCCACCTTGGCGAAATCCACGCCGACGGCCGCGCCCCAGATCCGTTGTTCCCGTGCGGCTTCCGAGAAATACCAATCCCACTGCGACAGGTCGCGCAGGTCCTCGAGCCTGCGCGCTTTGGTATATCCCGGCGCGGCGATGACCACGAACCGCGAAACGTCGAGCGGCTCGACATCGACCCCCGGCCAATCGCCGTCGCCAAAGCGGATGGCCACGTCGATCCCGTCCCGGCGCAGGTCGGAGAGGGTCATCGAGGGGACAAGCCGCAGTTCGATGTCGGGGTGTTCGGACCAGAAGCGGCCAAGACGGGGGATGAGCCAGCTTTCGGCGAAGCTCGGCGTCATGGTGACGGTCACCGGTCGGATCGTGCTGCGGTCAAGTATCGTCGTCACGCCCTCGGAAATCCGGTCAAAGCCTTCGGCGAGGGCCACGGCCAACTCGGCCCCGGTTTCGGTCAGGCGCATCTGGTGGCCATCGCGGGCGGCGAGCGATTCGCCGAAATGGTCTTCGAGTTTTCGCAGGTGCTGCGCCACGGCGGCATGGGTCACGTTCAGCTCCCGCGCGGCGGCAGAGTGGGAGCCGTGACGGGCGAGCGCGTCGAAAGCGCGAAGCGCAGCGAGCGAGGGGAGGCGGGACCAGTCCATGCGCATATGTTAGCACAGCTTACAATTCTGAAACATTAGAAACTCGCCCGACTCGGAGCGGACAGGCATGGTGGTCTCAGCAACCCAGACCGGAAGGAGCAAACACCATGTTGGGCATCTTCAGCGACGTCGTCCGCATCGCCACCGGCGGCTTTCGGCGCGACGAAACATTCGAAACCCGCCAGCGTCGGATCGCGTTCGAGGAACGTGAGCGTGATGCGGCGCGCAAATCCATGCGGGACTTCCGCAACCGCTACCAAGGCTGAGGGCTGCGACAATGACCCCTGTCCTCACCCGTATCTTCCGCGCTGGTAGACGGTATTTGGCGCGAACAGAGACACATTTCGAGCGCGAATATCACATCCGCTACGAGGATCTCGTGCGTCGCCGGAACGAAGAGGCCGAGCTTTACCGTCAGCTTCGCCGCCGGATCAGTCTGTGATCACAGGCCGCCAATACTCCCCCGACTGACCCGCCGAGGCCCCGCGCCCGGCGGGGTTTTTCAGATCGCAGCAAGCAGCGCCTCGTGCCGAGCGACGAAATCGCGACGCACCTCGACCGGGGGGCGAAGCACGATCCGCAGCCCGTCGATCAGTCCCTCGTCCGGGTGGCCGAAGAACCTGTCGGACTCCGCGATGGTGAAGCCCGCGATCTGCGTCGCCTCGAGCCAAGCCGAAATCCTGTCGGCCTTCTTGATCGCCTTTTTCACCGGGACGGGAATCTTGGCCGGAAGTCCGAACCGCAGGTGGACTGCGGCGGTGAGCCGGTCGTCCAGCTCGCCATACCCTGGCCCCACGGCGGCCTTCACCGGCGAGATCATGTCGCCGATCACGTATTCCGGGGCGTCGTGGAGCAACGCGGCCAGCCGCCATTTCACGGGAGCGCCGGGGTTCAGACGAGTGAAAAGCTCTTCCACCAGCAGGGAATGTTCGGCCACGGAATAGGCGAAATCGCCCTTGGTCTGCCCGTTCCAGCGCGCGACGAAGGCAAGGCCATGGGCGATGTCCTCAATCTCGATATCCACCGGCGTCGGGTCGAGCAGGTCGAGACGGCGACCGGAGAGCATCCGCTGCCAGGCACGGGGCGGCTGGGCCATCAGAGGTCGCGCCCCTCGGGCAGGTAGACGAGGTTGCCGTGGACCCGGCTCACCCGGTCGTAGTTCACGCGGGGAAAATTGCGTTTGAGCCAGCGGGGGCGGTCGAATTCCTCGAGCATAATGATCGGCTTCCAGCGATTGATGATGTGGTAGGCGCCCAGTAGCGCCTCGCCTTCGTGCCCTTCGACGTCGAGTTGCAGGATCGACACCGGGCGGTCGAGTGGCACGACATAGTCAAGCATCAGCGCGCGGACCTCCTCCACCCCCGGTCCCGGTTCCTCGACGAAATGGGAATGGCCGCCCAGCGCCTCGCCGTCCTCCTTATGGGTGCGGAAATGGATCGTTCCGTTCCGGTCCGACAGCGCGGCGTTGGTCAGGGTCACGTTCGACAGGTCGTTCAATGCGATGGTCTCGGTCGCATGGGCGTGGCTGACAGGGTTCGGCTCGAACGCCCAGATGCGGGCGTGGGGGGCCATGGCCGACGACAGGCCGGGCAGGAAATCGCCAAAGAAGGTGCCCGCGTGGATGATGTCGCCTTGGCCCACCTGATCGCGCATGAAGGCAATGGTCTGGGGTTCATAGACCTCGCCCGATTTCACCAGCCGCACGGCGGGCCGGGCATCCAGCCCCTCGGGCACGGAATAACGGCCATACTCGTTCCGAAACACGTTCTCTGAGGTCATCTGCCTGCCTTTTTCGCTCAAACTCGCGATATCACGCCGCGAAGTCAACGTGGGCGTCGTTGCCTCGTTAACCCCGCGGTGCTAGTGACCAATCAACTTTGAAACCGACGGAGAACGACCGTGACGCAAGACTATATGGTAAAAGACATTTCGCTCGCCGAGTATGGCCGCAAGGAACTGGATATCGCCGAGACGGAAATGCCGGGTCTGATGGCCTGTCGCGAAGAATTCGGTCCGTCCCAGCCGCTCAAGGGCGCGCGGATCGTCGGGTCGCTGCATATGACCATTCAGACCGCCGTTCTCATTGAAACGCTGGTCGCGCTGGGCGCGGATGTGCGCTGGGCGTCCTGCAATATCTTTTCGACGCAGGACCACGCGGCGGCAGCCATCGCGGCCGGCGGGACACCGGTGTTTGCCGTCAAGGGTCAGTCGCTCGAGGAGCATTGGGATTACCTCGACAAATCCTTCCTGTTCGAGGACGGCCCGAACATGATCCTCGACGATGGCGGGGACGCGACACTTTACGTTCTACTGGGCGCGCGTGCCGAGGCGGGCGAGGACATCATCCCCGCGCCGCAGTCCGACGAGGAAGTCGTCATCAAGGCGCAGATCAAGAAGCGGATGGAGGCAAGTCCGGGCTGGTTCACCAAGGTGCGCGATCAGATCAAGGGCGTGTCCGAGGAAACGACGACCGGCGTTCACCGGCTCTATGACCTGATGAAACAGGGTCAACTGCCCTTCCCGGCGATCAACGTGAACGACAGCGTGACCAAGTCGAAGTTCGACAACAAGTACGGCTGCAAGGAATCGCTGGTCGACGGTATCCGCCGCGCGACCGACACCATGATGGCCGGCAAGGTCGCGGTGGTCTGCGGTTACGGCGACGTGGGCAAGGGGTCGGCGGCGTCGCTGCGCGGGGCCGGTGCGCGGGTGAAAGTGACCGAGATCGATCCGATCTGCGCGCTGCAAGCCGCGATGGACGGCTTCGAGGTTGTCGTGCTCGAAGATGTGGTGGATAGCGCCGACATCTTCATCACCACGACCGGCAACAAGGACATTATCCGCATCGAGCATATGCGCGCGATGAAGGACATGGCGATCGTCGGCAACATCGGCCACTTCGACAACGAAATCCAAGTCGCCGCGCTGAAGAACCACAAGTGGACCAACATCAAGGACCAGGTGGACATGATCGAGATGCCCTCGGGCGCGCGGATCATCCTTCTGTCCGAGGGGCGTCTCCTGAACCTCGGCAACGCCACCGGGCACCCGTCGTTCGTCATGTCCGCGTCCTTTACCAATCAGGTGCTCGCGCAGATCGAGCTCTGGACCCGTGGCGATCAATACAAGAACGAGGTCTACATCCTGCCCAAGCATCTGGACGAAAAAGTCGCCCGCCTGCATCTGGATCGGATCGGCGTGAAACTGACTGAACTCAAGCCGGATCAGGCGAGCTACATCGGGGTGACCGTGGATGGTCCGTATAAGCCGGAGCATTACCGCTACTGACGGTGGAAAACCTTACCTCTCGAAAAGGGCCGGTCACGAGACTGGCCCTTTTGTATTTTAATTGTAGTCACTTAGAAGAAATCCGCATGGTTCCCGCCTATCTGGCAACGGGCGAATAAAGGCCAGTCTGCAAGGTTTCATGGGCATGGTTCCGCCCACCTGCCGCGTTGCGGGATCGTCGACCGGAAATGGCGGGAACCAATCCCCGTTCCCTGCCGTTGACGATCCAAATTCGTGACTGAAAAGGAGGCACGTTATGAAACTCAACAAACTTCTCATGAGCGCCGGTATCGCCGCAATCGTGGCGGGCGGGGCGTTCGCCCAAGATCAAGACATGTCGGCTGAAACGCAGGACGACGGCGTTTCCGCAGAAGCGCCCGTGGTTCCCGCGGATCCGATGCTGACGGATGACACCGCGGCCACGGACATGGCGGACCCCGCTGCTGACGCGGAAGCCATGCAGCCGACCTTTGCTTCGCTCGAAGAAATGACGGTCGGTGACGTGGTGGGCTTTGTCGCCTACGACCCCAATGGCGACCGTATCGCCGAAATCGACTATGTGATCCAGGCGTCGGCGGATGCCGAAGCTGAAGCCGTCCTTGGCGTCGGCGGGTTCCTTGGCCTTGGCGAGCACACCGTGAGCGTGCCGCTCTCGGACCTCGAACTGCGCGAAGACGGCATGAGCTTCCAGCTCAACACCGAGAAGGAAGTTCTGAAAGAGCGTCCCGAGATCGACGAAGCCACGATCGAGGGCCTGCCGGACGAGACCCCGGTGTCGCAACTCATGGCTGCCGCTGAAACCGAAGAGCCGGCTGCGACCGACCCGCCCGCCGCTTCGGAGGACATGAGCGCCGAAGAGCCGATGGCGGAAGACGAGCCGATGGCCTCGGACGACGCGGCCGTTGAAGCCGAAGAAGACATGACCGCTTCCGATGACGCCGCTGCGGAGACCGACGAAGACATCGACACCGATGTCGCGACGGAAACCGACGTGACGGAAGAAGAAGACGCGACGGTTCAGTAAGCCGTTGATCTTTTAAAGACTTGGGCGCGTCCTTCGGGGCGCGCCCTTTTCGTTTGCGGGTTGAAACCCGGGGTCGGTCCGCGGAGTATCCGAAAAATTTCAAGGAGGGTGCCATGCGTGTGATCGTGTTTGGAACCGGGGCCATCGGGGGCGGCGTCGCCGCCGCAATCGCGCGTTCGGGTGGCGACGTGACCGCCATCGCGCGGGGCGAGCAACTTGCCGCGATCCGCGACCGGGGCCTGCATCTGCGCACGCCCGACATCGACGAGGTGGTCTGCTTTGACGCCGTCGAAACCCCGGAGCTGGCAAACATCGGGCCGGGGGACGGAATCCTCCTGGCGATCAAGGGTCAGCATACGCAGGCCGCTCTTGAACAACTCCGCGCCGCCGGGGTGCGGGACCAGCCGATCTTTTGCCTTCAGAACGGGGTCGCGAACGAGGACAAGGCGCTGCGCCTGTTCCCCAACGTGCATGGCGTCACGGTGATTATGCCAGCCACCTTCGTGCGGGCGGGCGAGGTCGTCGTGCAGGCCGCGCCAAAGATCGGGATTTTCTACACCGGGCGCTATCCGGGGGGCACGGACGCGGCGGATCATGCGCTCGCCGACGTGCTGACGGTGGCGGGCTTTGCCTGCTACCCGCACGAGAACGTCATGGCGCCCAAACATGGCAAGCTGATCCTCAACCTCGCAAATATCGTCGGTGCCGCGCTGGGCCCAGGGGCCGACGTCGGGACGCTGCGGGCGGACATGCGGGCCGAGGCCGAAGCGGTCTTTCATGCCGCCGGCATCGGTTGGGAAGAGGTGGGTGCGGATCATCCGCATCGCCAGGAGCACATGCCTCGCAGCGAGGTTTCGGGCTTTCAGGGTGTCGGCACCTCGACCGCGCAAAGCCTGCTTCGCGGTGCGGGCAGCGTGGAAACCGACTGGCTCAACGGCGAGATTTCCTATCTCGGCCGGATGCATGGCGTGGCGACCCCGGTGAACGACGCCTTCGCCAGGATCGGCGCGCGACTCGCACGCGAGGGGCAGGGTCCGGGGACCATTACGTTCGCGCAGGTGATGGCCGAAATCGGGTGAGGGGCAAAGAAAAGGCCGCCGGTTTCGCGGCGGCCTGTCCGTTCGAATGACTGAAAATCAGGTCGGTATGCGAAGGACCTGCCCCGGATAGATCTTGTCGGGGTGCTTGAGCATCGGCTTGTTCGCCTCGAAAATCTCGTTGTAGCGATTGCCGTCGCCCAGCGTTTTCTGCGAGATCGCCCAGAGGGTGTCACCCTTGACCACCGTGTGGAACAGCGTCTCGGTTTCCACGTCGGCTTCGACCTCGGAAATGCCCTCGACGTTCCCGACGGCGAGAATCACCTTTTCCTTTTCCTCGGTGGTCATCGAACCGCCCTTGACGGTGACCTTGTCACCATCGACCTTGATCTCGAGCCCTTCGGTCGACACGCCAAGATCCTCGACCTCTTTCTTCAGTGCGTCCTCGTTCTTGGCGTCCTCGCCGCCGAACAGCGATTTGCCCGCACCTTTCACAAAACTCCACAGACCCATTGAACCCTCCTGACGGTTGTGTCCGGAGCCATGTTGGCGCGGCGCTATGAACAGGGCAAGTCTCATTAACCGGCCAATTAAAGCCTTGGATTCCGGCGTTGAGCGGTTAGGCTTCCGGCGAGGGATTTCGACCTCTGGTAGAACTGGGAGCATGTTATGGGCAAACGGGATGAGCTGATCGCCAAGTATGCGGCGGACTTGAAAGAGAAATGCGGCATGACCGCGGATATGGACCTCTTGACCAAGGTGACGATCGGCTGCGGGCCGTCGATCTACAACGACGATGCCTCGACCGTCGCCGCGTCGCAGTCGTCCGAGCTCGAGACGATCAAGAACAACTTTCTGGTCAAGAAGCTGGGCCTGACGGACGGGCCGCAGCTCATGGACGCGCTCAATGCGGTGCTCGACACCTACGGCCAGTCGAACCGCAACAAGTATCGCGCGGTCGTCTACTACATGCTCGTCAAGCATTTCGGCAAGGAAGCCGTCTACGCCTGAGCGGGACCGAGACGGTTGCAAGGCGGGCCAGTGTGCCCGCCTTTTGCATTTGGGTCGTTCCATATTGCCTTAAATTCTAGGGAGATGCGCGTTGAGCGAAAGCCGCCGCCGCGCTATACATAGTCATCGGCCAGGACGGTCGGACCAGTTTCAGAGACACGTGCGGTGCCAGAGGGGGCACGTGGGGTGGAAGAAGGGTCCGATCGGGGTGGTCGGGCCCTTCTGTTTTTTTCCGCTACACCGTTGCGTTATGCCGTCATGCAAACAGCATGAGCACCACGCCCATGATCGCGCAGCCACCGACCGCATAGCCGCCGTCGATGAGCGACAGCAGGAACGGGCGGTCCGGGTAGGCGTTGTTGATCACGATCCACGGGGTGATAAAGAACAGGCCGACGCCCAGCCCCGACACCAGCCCCTTGCCGACCGTGTCGATGCCGGACATCGCGAAGATATGGCGCAGGAAGCCCGCGACCACGATCATGGCGATGAAGGACAGGATGAAGGGCACCGCGCCCTTCATCGTCCGCGTGCTTTCGTCCATGTTCGCGCCCGATACCCGCTGCCACGGCTTTGCCAGCGCCATGTACCAGACCGCACCAAAGATCCATGCCGCCAGCGCGGCCACGATAACGCTCAGAAGTCCCATGTGTTTGTCCCTAGGCTTGTTTCCCTAGGGTCACAATGCCACGGGGCCGCGCTTTGCCCTACTGATTTTCGCGGCTCTATTCCCCGGCAAGTTCGAGGACGATATTCCATTCGTCCTCGGTCACCGGTTGCACCGACAAGCGCGAGTTCTTGACCAGCACCATGTCGGACAGTCGCGGCTCGTCCTTGATCCTGTCGAGGCTCACGGGACGCGCGATGGGGCGCAGGGCGCGAAGATCGACGCACTCCCACCGCGCATCGTCGGTGGTGCTGTCAGGATGAACCGTCGCGCAGACCTCGACGATGCCGACGATCCGCTTCTCATCGACCGAATGATAGAAGAACCCCTGATCGCCGACCTGCATCTCACGCATGAAGTTCCGCGCCTGGTAGTTGCGCACGCCGTCCCATTCCTGACCCTGATCGCCCTTGGCGACCTGATGGTCCCAGCCCCAGGTGTTGGGTTCGGATTTGAACAGCCAGTAGCGCATCAGCCGACGACCTTTTTCCATGCCTCGATGCGGACCTTGTCGAAAAGGCCTGCCTTGGCATAGGGGTCATTTTCGGCCCAGGCCTCTGCCGCCGCACGGTCGTCCACGTTCAGGATGACGAGTGAACCGGACATGTCGCCCGCGTCGTTCAGGAAGGGACCCGCCTGAAACACGACGCCGGTCTCGGCGATATAGGCGAGATGCGCGTCGCGGTTCGCCTTGCGGATGTCCAGAGCGCCGGCTTTGTCGGTGCAGATGAGTGCGAACATTCATTCCTCCTTGAGTGGCCGGGCGAGGAGCAGGTCGCTCGCCTCGGTGATGCTGAGTTTTCCATCCATGACGGCGACCACCATATCGGTGATCGGCATCTCGATTCCTGCGCTTCGGGCCGCGTTAGAGACGGCTTTCGCGGTCGCGCGGCCTTCCACCGTGACGCCCTCGGGCATCGGCTCGCCACGTCCCAGCGCGAGGCCGAAAGCGTAGTTGCGCGATTTCTCCGACGTGGCGGTCAGCGCGAGATCGCCAAAGCCGGACAGGCCATGAAGCGTGTCGGGCTCGGCCCCACGCCAGACCGCGAAACGGTTCATCTCGGCAAAGCCACGGGTCAGCAGCGCGGCGCGGGCGCTTTCGCCAAGCCCTGCGCCAATCGCCAGCCCGCAGGCAATCGCGATCACGTTCTTCATCGCGCCGCCGGTCTCCACGCCGATGAGGTCGGTCGAGCGGTAGAGCCGCAGGTTGCCACCGGTCAGCAGCTTTTGCAGTGGTTCGGGATCGGCGGCGGCGACGGTCAGCGCGGTGGGCAGACCGGCGGCCACATCCACGGCAAAGCTCGGCCCAGACAGAAGCGCGGGCGTCGCGGTCGGGCAGCGGGCCGCGATGATCTCGGCCGGGCCCTGATGGGTGGTCAGGTCGATCCCCTTGCAGGTCGCGACGAGGGTGCGCCCGCCGAGCGTCTCGCAATGCTCGGTCAGAAAACCCGCGAGCTGCTGCATCGGCACGGCGAGAAGCACGACGTCGGCCATGGCGGCATCGAGGTCCTCGGTCACGGCCAAAGCGTCGGGAAAGCTGTATCCCGGCAGGCGGCGGCTGTTCTCCCGCGTTGTCGCCATGTCGCCCGCGTCCCGCGCCCAGAGCGTGACCGGCGTGCCGCTGCGCGCAATCGCGATGGCGAGCGAGGTGCCAAAGGCCCCGGCGCCAAGGATGGACAGGCTCATGCTTTCGCTCCTCTCTTGCCGGATCCCAGCATGGGGGCGGCGGACTGGTCGAGCGGCCAGCGGGGGCGGGCCGACAGGTCGAGCCCGTCGGTGTGTCCGGCGCGCAAACGTTCGATCCCCGCCCAGGCGATCATCGCGGCATTGTCGGTGCAAAGCGCGAGCGGCGGGGCGATGAACATGACGCCGGTCTCGGCGCATACAGTCTCTAACGCGCCCCGAATGGATTTGTTCGCGGCGACGCCACCGGCGACGGCGAGGGTGGGCGCATCCGGCGACAGGGCGAGATAGGCCCGGATCGCGCGGCGGGATTTCTCGGCCAGAACGTCGCTCACCGAAGCCTGAAACGCGGCGCAAAGGTCGGCGCGGTCCTGACGGGTGATCCCGCCTTTCGCCGCGATCAACTGGTCGCGTTCGCGCAGGAGCGCGGTCTTCAGGCCGGAGAAACTCATGTCGCATCCGGGGCGGTCGAGCAGCGGACGCGGCAGGCGGAACCGCTTCGGATCGCCCACCTGCGCCTCGCGTTCGACCGAGGGCCCGCCGGGCTGTTCGAGGCCCAGAAGCCGCGCGGTCTTGTCGAAGGCTTCGCCGGGCGCGTCGTCGATGGTGCCGCCGAGACGCTCGAAATCCTCAGGCCCTTTGGCGATGAGGAACTGGCAGTGCCCGCCCGACACAAGCAGCATGAGATACGGAAAGCGTGCCCCGTCGGTGAGCCGCGGGGTCAGCGCATGACCGGCCAGATGGTTCACGCCGACGAGCGGCTTGCCCGAGGCGACCGACAGCCCCTTGGCCAGCATGACGCCAGCCAACACGCCGCCGATGAGACCGGGACCGGCAGTCACCGCGATGGCGTCGATGTCATGGAGGGTGAGACCCGCCGCATCCAGCGCCTCTTCAACGCAGAGATCGAGCTTTTCGGTGTGCGCGCGCGCCGCAATCTCGGGCACGACACCGCCGAAATCGGCGTGCAGTTCGGTCTGACCGGCAACGACCGAGGACAGGATGACCCCCTCGTCCGGCGCGTCACCCGACAGGCGCACGATCGCCGCCGCCGTATCATCGCAGCTCGATTCGAGTCCGAGGATCGTCAAGGTGTCGCGCATGGTCCGATTGTTGCGATTGGCTTCGCGAGGGGATAGCAAGGGGGGCAAGCCGCGTCCATCCCACCACATGCGAGACGACCCATTCCCATCCTCGTTCTGACCCGCCCTGCCCAGCAGTCGGCCCGCGTCGCGGGGATCGTGGCGGAGCGGGTGCCGGGGGTCGAGATCGTGACCTCGCCGGTGATCGAGATCGTCGGGACCGGCGTTGCCGTCGATCTGCCGCCCGAGGCGGGCGTGATCCTGACCTCGCAGAACGCGGTGGTTTTTGCGCCGGACCTCGCGGGGCGCGACGTCTACTGCGTCGGGAAAAAGACCGCCGCGCGGGCGGGCGGCACCGTTCGGCTCGTGGCGCAGGATGCCGATGACCTCGTCGCCCGTCTCGACGTGCCCGGACCGCTCGTCCATCTGCGGGGGCGGCACGCGCGGGGCAACATCGCCGAACGGCTTGCTCGTCGCGGGATCGCGGTCAGCGAGGTGGTCGTCTATGACCAGCGCGAAACGCCCCTTAGGACGGAGGCGGTGCAGGTGATCGAAGGCGTCCGACCCGTGGTCCTGCCGCTCTGGTCGCCGCGTTCTGCCGATATTGTCGCGCGGTCTTTGTCGCGCGTTGGAACAAATGTGCATCCCATCGCGCTTTCAGAAGCGGTGGCAGAGGCATGGATCGACCGGATCGGCAGCACGCCCGAAGTCTGTGACAATCCCGACGGCGACGAAATGGTCGCGCGGATTGTCGCGGCTCTTTTGGGTGAGCTTGCTTGAGGCTCGGGTGACCCCTAGCTAAGGTCGAAGCACATCGTAAGGTCTTGCGCCCAGAATCGGGCAAGGGAACCGGATGCAAAGAATTTGAAAGGGATCCTCGTGGCGAAAACCCCGAAATCGACCAAGACATCGGAAGATCAAGAGGCTTTGGACAACGCGACCCCCGCGACGGATCGCCCACAGGATGACATAGAAGATGCAGAGGTGATCGGCGAAACCTCTGCCGGCGGTCCGGCTGCGGCGGGCACGCCCTGGACCTCTGGCGGTGCCGTTCCGCCGCGCGATATTCCCGAGCCCGCGACGGAGGACGCCGCGTCTGAGGCGCCCACAGATGCCATCGACCTGACCGAGAACGCGCCCGAGGGCGAGGCGACGGAGGCCGCCGAGGAAGAGGTTCTTCTGGCTGAGGGTGAAGTGTCCGAGCCGGAAACGGGCCCGAAGGACGACGCGGCAGACAACACGCCCACGCCGCCGCCCGCTGGTGCGCAGCGCGGGGCGAGCGGTTTTGCCGGACTCGTGGCAGGTGGCCTGATCGCGGGCATCCTTGGTTTCGGTGCCGCGCAGTATGCCAATGGCGGTTGGCCATTTGCCACGGGGGATGACCCGGTTGGCGAGGCGATGACAGCGCAGAATACGCGGATCGAAGACCTGAGTGCGCAGCTCGCGGCAGCCGAGAGCGAAATCGCGACGCTGCAGAGCGACACGAGTGCGGCGGATTCGGCCGGGCAGCTTCAATCCTCGATCGCCATGCTCGACGCGGAACTCGCGAAGATTCAGGACAATCAGGCGGCGGCGGAAGAGCTTCAGGCGCAGGCCGCCGAGAATGCGCAGGCCGCGTCGGCCCGGGCCGCGCTGTCGCGGATCATGGCCGCCCTCGACACCGGCCAGCCGTTTGGCGATTCTCTCTTCGACCTGACGACGGCGACGGATACCGAAGCGCCGCCCGCACTCGCAGCCGTCGCCGACGAAGGTGTGCCGACGCTCGGCGCGTTGCAGGAGGCGTTCCCGGACGCTGCCCGTGCCGCGCTCGATGCCGCTGTGCGTCAGGCGGTGGCCGATGGCACCATGGGCCGGGGCGAGGCGTTTCTCAGGGTCCAGCTTGGCACCCGGTCGCTCGAACCCAAGGAAGGTGATGATCCCGATGCGATCCTCTCGCGGGCCGAGGCTTACCTCCACAACGGGCGGCTTGACGATGCGCTGACCGAGGTGGCGAGCCTGCCGGAAGCCGCCCAGCCCGCCATGGCCGACTGGGTCGCCATGGCCGAAACCCGTCGCGATGCGATTGCCGCTGGCAGCGCGCTTGCTGACAGCCTGAATCAGTAAGGAAGACGATATGCTCTGGTCCCTGTTCAAGATCATCCTCTTCGTCGTCCTGATCGGTGCGGCCACGATGGGTGCGACCTATCTGCTCGAAACCGGCGGCGGTATCCGCGTCGACATCGGCACGCAGGAGTTCAACCTTGGCGCGCTGCAAGCGACCATCGCGCTCATCGTGCTGGTGGTGGTGCTTTACCTGCTGTTGAAGCTCGCGAGCCTGATCGTGGCCATCGTGCGGTTTCTCAACGGCGACGAGACCGCGATTTCTCGCGCCTTCGACCGCAACCGCGAGCGCAAGGGATACGAGGCGCTGGCCGAGGGCATGATGGCGCTCGCCTCGGGGGAAGAGCGCGTCGCGATCACCAAGGCGACCAAGGCCGAGCGGTATCTTCGCCGCCCGGAACTGACCAACCTGATCACCGCGCAGGCGGCTGAAATGGCCGGAGACCGGCGCAAGGCGACCGAGGTCTACAAGCGGCTGCTCGCGGATGAACGGACGCGGTTCGTGGGCGTGCGTGGCCTCATGAAGCAGAAGCTCGAAGAGGGCGACACGAACACCGCGCTCAAGCTCGCGGAAAAGGCGTTCCAGTTGAAACCGCAGCACGCCGAGACCGGCGATGTGCTGCTCGCGCTTCAGGCGACCCAGAACGACTGGCACGGCGCGCGCGAGACGCTGGGGAAAAAGGTCAAGACCGGCGCGCTGCCCAAGGATGTGGGCAAAAGGCGCGACGCGGTGCTCGCGTTGCAGGAAGCCAAGGGGATTTTCGAGGATGGGAACTCGATTCGCGCGCGCGAGGCGGCGATCGAGGCGAACAAGAAGTCACCCGACCTGATCCCCGGTGCGGTGCTCGCGTCGAAAAGCTATATCGAACAGGACAACCCGCGCTACGCGGCCCGGGTGCTGACCAAGACGTGGAAGGTGAACCCGCATCCCGACATCGCCGAAGCCTTTGCCGAGATTGCGCCGAACGAGTCGGCGGATGAGCGCATCAAACGCTTCGCGCCCTTCTTCAAGGCGCATCCGGATCACCCCGAGACCAAGATGCTCAAGGCCGAGCTTTACCTGGCTGCCGAGGATTTCGTGGAAGCGAAAAAGGCGCTGGGCGATCTGCCCGACGTGCATCCGACCCAGCGCAACCTGTCGCTGCTCGCCGCCGCCGAACGCGGCATGGGATCCCCGGACGCCGAGGTGCGCGCGATTCTTGCCCGCGCCGTGACCGCGCCGCGCGGCTTCCAGTGGGTCTGCGACAAGTGCCATCAGGTGCACGGCGACTGGACCCCGGTCTGCATCAACTGCGCGGCCTTCGACACGCTGTCGTGGAAAGAACCCGATGAACGCGCGGTGAAGATGCCGGGCGGGACCAAGATGGACGCGCTTCTCGTCGGCGGGCCCGAAATCGCGCCGGAACCCGAAACCGTGGCCCATGCCGGCGAGGCCGGTATCGACATGCAGCCGGAAACACAGGCGGCTGCGGCCGAGGTTCTGGATGACAGCGAGCCGGAAACGCCGCGGGCGAAGGCGAGTTAGCGGGGGACGCGCGCCAGACACGAGACCGGGAAACCGAAGCCTGCGAAAGACCGCATTTTAGGTCTACACATGCCCGATTCCCGGTGCTATGTCCCGCCCACCAAGAATGTGCCGGTGTAGCTCAGCTGGTAGAGCACGTCATTCGTAATGATGGGGTCGGGGGTTCGAGTCCCTTCACCGGCACCACCATCAAAAACGGTCAGCGTCCGAAATGGCGCTGACCGTTTTTCTTTCTGGCGAATGCCGTTACGAGGTCGCCGACCCAAGTGCGGCGTCGAAGAGCGCCTTGATCTCGGCCTCGCCGGTGCCCGCGACGATGCGCCCGATCTCGCGCCGGTCAGGGCTGATCGCGACCAGCGTCGAGCGGCGCGGGATCTTCAGGTCCGTGGTGATGGGCTGCTTCTTGTAGGTGTCCCAATCGACAAGGATATAGGCGATCTTGTCCAGATAGGCGGGGTTCGCCTGCGTGAGCTTTTCGATGGTGCGCTTCTGCGACTGGCAGGTGCCGCACCAAGGGGCGAAAAAGTCCAGAATCACGGGCTGGCCCGCGTCCAGCGCCTGTTCCATCACGCCGGGAGCGTAGTCGAGGCGGGCGGCCTGCAAGGCAGCGGGGGCGATGAGCGCGGCCCCGGCGGTGGCGAGAAAGTAACGGCGATCCATGTGGTCCTCCTAGATGGCGACGGAAAGATCGACGAACCAGGCGGGCAAGTGGGTCAGGACCCAGCCGTCGATCATGTGGTTGATACGAAACAGGATGGCGAAGCCGACCAATAGAAACGCGGCTCCCAGCACGGGTTTCGAGATATTGGCGAATTTGCGCAAGGAAGTGGCGCGCAGCCCGTAGCCGATGGCCAGGATCAGGGTCGAGACGCCCGCGGCGAAGGACACCATGATCAGGAACGCCCAGACGAGGTTCTCGCCCTGACTGGCGAGCGCGATGGCCCCGCCCAGCGTCGGCCCGATGCACGGGCTCCAGACCGCGCCAAGCAGAAGCCCGCCGCCGAATTGCCCCCAGAGGGTCGAGCGGTCGAAGCCGTCGATCCCGCCATCGGCGCGGGCGGCAAGCCCGGCGGTGGCGCTGGCAAAGACGGCATTGGCCTGCGGAACGAGCAGCACGACGCCGAAGGCGATCATCAGGATGGCACCGGCGGTGGCCACCGTGTCCTCGGTCAGGCCGATGGCATAGCCCACGGTCGAAATCAGCATCCCGAAGATGACGAAGCTCACCGACATGCCAAGGGCCAGCATTGCGGGCCCCATCCGGTGCGCTTGCAGCGCTGTTGCCAGCACGATGGGAAGCACCGGCAGCACGCAGGGGTTGATGAGCGTCAGCAGCCCCGCCCCATATCCGAGGATCAGTTCCATGGCCTCCTTCATGGCGCCCTCATCGGCTCACGTCACCAGACAAGCGCGTGAACGACTGTTTCAGGCTTGGCCGTCGCGCCGCCGCATCGTGTCGAGCATGTCGCGCAGGAGCGGCACGCGGCGGGGGCGAAAGCTCTCGCTCGTCTCCGTGACCTGCCCGATCTGCGTCATCTGGAACCGCCGGTAATCGCGCCTGAGGCAGCACCACGCCATGAGCCAGAGCTTGTGGTCGGTAAAGATGATGGCGAGCGGCCAGACCCGGCGCTCGGTCGATGCGCCCTTGAGGTCTACGTAAGTCATGTCGATCGCGCGCTCGTCCCAGATCGCCCGGCGGATCAGCGAGGTATAGGCGGGCACGACCGGGCGCGGCTCAAAGGCATAGGACAGCGACGCCACATGGCGCGCCTCGGCGGCCTTGCGCTCGGGCAGCGTGGCGACGATCTTGGCCAGTGCGCGCTCGGCGGCCTCGATCATGTCCGCGTCGCCCTGCCATTGAAGCCAGGACAGGCCCAGCACCAGCGCCTCGATCTCGATCCGGTCGAACATCTGCGGCGGCACCGCGCTGTCCTCGGTCAGGGTGAACCCGTAGCCCGCCTCGCCGTCGATGATCGCGCCCGAGGCGCGGAGCGTTTCGATATCGCGGTAGATCGTGCGTTCGGACACCTCCATCTCCTGCGCGAGCCGCGCGGCGGTCACGGGCGCGGGCAGGCGGCGCAGGGCGTCCAGAAGGCGGAAAAGACGGTCGGACCGGGCCACGGAAACCTCCTGACGGAAACTGTCAGCACGAGGGGACGATAAGACATCCAGACGCAATCGCAATCACAGGAGCGACCCATGTTCACCCTTTATCATTCCTACTGGTCCCGCGCGACGCGGATGCTGGCCTTCCTCCACGAGGCGGACATCCGCGATCAGGTGAAACTGGTTCATGTCGACATCCGTCGCAATGACGGGTCGGGGCGGCACGACCCGGCCAATCCGCATCCGGAGGGCAAGGTCCCAGTGCTCGACCACGACGGGACGGTGATCACGGAAACGGCGGCGATCATGCTCTACCTCGCCGACCTGTTCCCCGATGCGGGTCTTGCCCCCGCGATCGGCGACAGGGCACGTGGCCCGTTCCTTTCGTGGCTCAACTGGTATTCGGCGCAGATGGAACCGGCTTACGTGGTCATGGTCTCCGGCGTGAACCACGAGGTGTTCCAGACCACTTTCCGCGGCGTGCCCGAGGTCGAAAAGCGGCTGATCGACACTTTCGCGGATGGCCGACCATTCCTGATGGGCGACCAGTTCACCGCCGCCGATCTGCTGATCCAGTCGCCCTACAAATGGTTCGAGGACGCCGCCCCCGACGATGCCAACGTCCGTGCCTGGATCGACCGCATCAACGCGCGCCCCTCCTATGCCTGGGCGGCCGAGGTCGACCTTCGGCACGCCCCGAAAGCGGCCTGATCTTCCCCGGTTCAAAAATATCCCGGAGGGGTCTGGGGAGGCAGAGCCTCCCCAGTTGGTCGGATTTCGCGCCAGCGAAATTCGATCCTCAGCTTGCCACACGGTCCGCCGTCACCGGCTTCATCGGTTTCTGCTTGGCCAGTTGCACGGCCAGAATACCGGCTGTCACGATGGCTACGCCCAGCACGTCGAGCCAGCCGAGTTTTTCGCCCAGCAGAACCGCCGCAATCGCCACGCCGAAAAAGGGATTGAGGAAATGGAACGTCGCCGCCCGCACCGCGCCGATCCGGCTCACCAGTTCGAACCAGATCCAGGTCGCCGCCAGCCCCGGCACGAGGGTGGTATAGGCAAAGGCCGCGAAGAGCCTCGGGTTCCAGTTCACCTCGAAGGGCTCCAGCAGCGCCGCAAAGGGCGCCAGCGTGATCGCGCCCACCAGCATCTGAAGCCCAACGACCATGAGCAGATTGCCCCCGCCGCTCGCACCGCGCACCGAAAGGGTTGCAATCGCCAGCGCCAGTGCCGCGATGACGCAAAGCGCGAGACCATACATGTCGACTCCGCCGGAAATCCGGCTCCCCATGATCAGCGCGACACCGGCGAAGCCGACCACCAGCCCGACGACGGCAAGCATCGGCAGGCGGTCGCGGAACAGAAGCCAGCCAAGGATGCCGACGATCAGCGGCATGGTCGAGGCGATGATCGAGGCGAAGCCCGCCTCGATGGTCTGCATCGCGATGAAGTTGAGGCCGAGGTAGAGCGCGTTCTGGCAGACGCCAAAAACCACCACGGAAATCCACTGGGCACGGGTCAGCCTGACCTTCTGCCCCATGAGCGCAGCGATCCCCATGGCCATGAGTCCCGAGATGACAAAGCGCGCGGCCAGCGCCGTCATGGGCGGGGCATCCACCACGATGATCCGGGCCGAGGTAAAGGCAGAGGACCACATGAGGGCAAAGACCAGCCCCATGACGATTGCGCGAATGTCCATGATGATCCTCCGTGACGGCCCTCTTGCGAGGTTCGGCGACCCTATCCCAATGACAGGCCGACACAACCCCGGCTATGCTGCGAGGCGAGAGGTACTATGACCGACTACCAGTCCTTTGAAAACCAAGCCGATCTGGAGCACTGGCTCGCGGCGAACCACGCAACCGAGACCGAGCTTGTCGTCCGGCTTTTCAAGATCAGGTCAGGTATCCCGTCGATCACATGGGACGAAATGGTCGAGGCCTGCCTGATCTGGGGCTGGATCGACGGGGTGAAAAGATCGCTGGACGAGGTGAGCTATGTCCAGCGGATCACGCCGAGAAAGCCCAAGTCGATCTGGTCCTTGCGCAACGTCGGGCACATCGACCGGCTGACCGCCGAGGGGCGGATGCAGCCTGCGGGTCTGGCGCATGTCACGGCGGCCAAGGCGGACGGGCGCTGGGACGCGGCCTATGCCGGACCCAGGGATGCCACGATCCCCGAGGATTTCTTTACCGCGCTGGATGCCGTTCCTGCCGCCCGCGCGACCTTCGATGCGCTGCCAAAGCGGTGGCATTATTCGATCTATCACGACCTGTATTCGGCCAAGAAACCCGAAACCCGCGCGAACCGGATGGCCCGGATGATCGCGCGACTGGCCGAGGGACTTCCTCCGGTCAATCGCTGACGTGGTGGACGAGGTGAAAACCTTCGTCCGCCGACACCGGTTCGAAATAGGCTGATAGCGCGTCGAACTGCGCGTCGGTGAGCGTGAAGGGATGATTGCCCGCAGCATCTCGGGACCGAAGCCGCGCCTTGCAGGTCGTGTCGGGCACATCCATCACATGCATGATGTGCGCCGCGCCCGACGCTTCGACGATCCCACGCATCCAATCGCGCACCTCGCGCGTGTTGGCCGGAAAATCCAGCACGACCGAGACGCCAGCGCCGAGAAGGTTGGCCACATGCGGGCCGATGACCCCGCGCAGACGCGCGGCCGAGCGGGCATAGTCGCGCAAGGTCGTCATCTGGTCTGCGTAGAGCGCGGACAGCCAGACGTCCTCGGACAGAAGAACCGTGTCCGGGGCGGCGCCCAGTTCCGCCGCGAGCGTCGATTTGCCCGAGGCCGCCTTGCCGCAGACCATGTGAAGGGTTGGCGTCGTCATGCCCTCATCTCCAAAAACAAAAAGGGCCGCCCGTGAGGCGACCCTTTCTCGAACCAAAGGTCGGAACTTACGAGTTCACGGAGTCCTTGAGAGCCTTGGCAATGGTCATCTTGACCACCTTGTCGGCTTCTTTCTTGATCTGCTCACCGGTGGCCGGGTTGCGCACCATGCGCTCGGGGCGCTCGCGGCAGTAGATCTTGCCGACGCCGGGAAGGGTCACGGCACCGCCGCCGGACACTTCCTTGGTGATGATCGAAACGATGGAGTCGAGAGCCGCACCAGCGGTCTTCTTGTCAGCGCCCATTTCATCGGCCAGAGCGGCCACGAGTTGGGTCTTGGTCATCGGCTTCGCCATTATAATCTCCTCACTGTCCCGTGTGTGGGGTGGTTTCATGGCGGGCATTTAAGGGAAACACTTGTCCCGGCACAACTGCAAGAATGTCCGATCGGCAAGAAAACAACGTCTTTTCGTCGCGGCAGCGCAGAAAAACCCCCTTCAAAGGAAGGCTGTTTCGTCGAAACTGCGCAATTTCCGGCTATGGATGCGGGCCAGCGGCATGTCGCGCAGTCGTTCCATCGCGCGGATCCCGATGAGCAGATGACGTTCGACCTGAGTCTTGTAGAAGGCGCTCGCCATGCCCGGCAGCTTCAACTCGCCATGAAGCGGCTTGTCAGACACGCAAAGCAGCGTGCCGTAGGGGACCCGGAAGCGAAACCCGTTTGCCGCGATGGTGGCGCTTTCCATGTCGAGCGCGACGGCGCGTGACTGGCTGAGGCGTTGCACGGGGCCGGAGGTATCCCGCAGCTCCCAGTTCCGATTGTCGAGGCTCGCGACCGTGCCCGTGCGCATGATCCGCTTGAGGTCATAGCCTTCCAGTTCCGTGACCTCGGCTACGGCCGTCTCCAATGCGACCTGTATCTCGGCCAGCGGCGGGATCGGCACCCAGATCGGCAGGTCGGCGTCGAGCACCTTGTCCTCGCGCAGATAGGCATGGGCGAGGACGAAATCGCCCAGCCTTTGCGAATTGCGCAGGCCCGCGCAATGCCCGACCATGAGCCAGGCGTGCGGGCGGAGCACCGCGATATGGTCGGTCGCGGTCTTGGCATTAGACGGCCCGACACCGATGTTGACGAGCGTGATCCCGGCCCCGTCGGCGCGTTTGAGGTGATAGGCGGGCATCTGCGGCAGCTTGGGCAAGAGGGGGATCTCCCCATCTGCGCTGGTGATCGTCACATTACCCGGCGTTACGAAAGCGGTATAGCCGCTGTCCTTGTTTCCCAGCACCTTTCGGGCGTAGGCCTCGAACTCCTCGACATAGAACTGGTAGTTGGTGAAAAGCACGTGGTTCTGGAAATGCTCGGGCGTCGTCGCGGTGTAATGGGCGAGGCGGGCGAGCGAATAGTCGATGCGCTGGGCGGTGAAGGGGGCCAAGGGCGACGACCCGTCGCCGTGCAGATACCCCAGCCCGTTCACGATGTCGTCGTGGGTGGTGTTGAGGTCCGGCACATCAAAGACGTCGCGCAGCGGGAAGGGCATGACCCCCTCCTGCGGGACGGTGATGTCGGGGCGGCCCGCGACGGCGAAATGCACGGGCATCGGGGTGTCGGACACGCCGATGGCCACCGGGATCCCGTGGTTCTCGATCAGAAGTCCGATCTGCTGTTCGAGGTAGTTGCGAAACAGGTCTGGCCGCGTGACGGTCGTCGAGTAATTCCCCGGCCCCGGCACATGGCCGAAGGACAGCCGGCTGTCGGTCGCCGCGTGGCTCGTCGTGCGCAGGCGGATTTCCGGGTAGAAGGCGCGCCAGCGCACCTCGGGTTGCTCGGTCACCTGGGCCGCGTGGCTGAAGGCCTCGGTCAGAAAGCCGCAGGCCTCGTCATAAAGCTCGATGAGCCGTTCCACGGCGGCTTTCGCGTCGGTGAAATACTCGGCAGGGGCAATCGGCGGGGTCTGAATGGGCAGGGAAAGGTCGGCAGATGGCATCAGGTATCCTCGAAAAGCGAAACCAGCTCGAAGGTCGTCACGTCGACGAGGCCAAGGTCGGAAATCCTCAGCTCCGGAATGACCACCAGCGCGAGCAGGGAGTGTTGCATGTAAGCGTTGTTGAGCGTGCAGCCGCAGTCGGCCATGGCTTGAACCATACGGCTTGCCTTGGCCGCGACGGTGGCGGCTGGTTCGTCGGACATGAGGCCCGCGACGGGCAGTTCGACCAGCGCGATTTCCTTGCCGTCCTTGTAGACTGTGATCCCGCCGCCGACCTCGCCCAGCCGATTGGCGGCCAGCGCCATATCCTCGCGCGACGTGCCGACGACGATCATGTGGTGGCTGTCATGGGCGACGGTCGACGCCATGGCCATGCGGCCCGTGTAGCCGAAACCCGAGACGAACCCGTTGGTGACGCCCCCGGTGCCCTGATGACGTTCGACCAGCGCGATCTGGGCGATCCCCTGCGCCTCGTCCGGCTCGACGATCCCGTCAGTCACGTCCATATCGGCGGTCAGCGCCTTGGTCGGGGCCTGGTTTTCCACGACGCCGATGATCTTGGCGGTCACGGTGTTCTTGCCCTCGGGCGCCTTGATGACGAAATCCTCCGCCACGAGCGCCTTGCCCAGATGCACCGTATTGCGGGCATGGTCGGGCCAGTCCAGATGCGGGCAATCGACCGCGATCCTGCCGTCCTCGGCCACGGTCACGCCCCGGGCAAAGACCCGCTCGATCGGGAGCGTCGTGAGGTCGGAGGTCAGGATCATGTCCGCCCGCCGCCCCGGCGCGATGGACCCAAGCTCGCGTTCCAGCCCGAAATGCGTCGCGGTGTTGATTGTGGCCATCTGGAGCGCGATCAGCGGCTCGCACCCGCAGGAAATGGCGTGGCGCAGGACGCGGTTCATGTGGCCGTCATTGACCAGGGTGCCGGAATGGCTGTCGTCGGTGCAGAGGATAAAGTTGCGAGGGTCCATGCCGCGTTTGGTCACGGCGGTGATCTGGGTTTCCACGTCATACCACGCGGACCCCAGCCGCATCATCGAGCGCATCCCCTGACGCACGCGGGCAATCGCGTCGTCTTCGCAGGTGCCCTCGTGATCGTCGGCGGGACCACCGGCTGCATAGGCGTGGAAGGCGGGGCCAAGGTCGGGGCTGGCGTAGTGCCCGCCCACCGTTTTGCCTGCGTTCTGGGTCGCGGCGATTTCGGCCAGCATCTTGGCGTCGCCGTGGATCACGCCGGGGAAGTTCATCATCTCGCCCAGCCCGATGATGCCGGGCCAGGCCATCGCCTCGGCCACATCCTCGGGCGTGATCGCGCGGCCCGTGGTTTCCAGACCGGGGGCCGACGGCGCGCAGGAGGGCATCTGGGTATAGATGTTGACGGGCTGAAGCGCCGCCTCGTCATGCATGAGCCGCACGCCCTCGATCCCCATCACGTTCGCGATCTCATGCGGGTCGGTGAACATGGTCGTCGTGCCATGCGGGATCACGGCGGCGG
Source organism: Maritimibacter sp. REDSEA-S28_B5 (assembly GCA_001626765.1). Classification (GTDB taxonomy): domain Bacteria; phylum Pseudomonadota; class Alphaproteobacteria; order Rhodobacterales; family Rhodobacteraceae; genus Maritimibacter. Next base: position 18,256 of record LUOO01000002.1, on the reverse strand, counting down.
CAAATTCGGCCGGGGTTAGCATCCCTGATTCAATGTGCATGTGCCCGTCGCAAAGGCCGGGGATGATGTAGCGCCCGGCGGCGTCGATGATTTCAGTTGCCTCACCGATGCAATGGGACGCATCCGGCCCGACATAGGCGAACCGCCCTTCGGCCACCGCGATCTGCCAGTCCAGCACTTCGCGGGTGTGCACGTTCACGACGCGGCCCCCGGTGATGACGAGGTCGGCAGGTTCGCGGCCAGCGGCGACCGCGATCAGGCGCGGGGCGGCTTCGGGCCATGTTTTGAGCGGGGAGGGGGATGGTTCTGACATGTGACAATCTTTCGCCGATTTCACCCGTGTGCAAGGGGTGGCGTTGATCCGGGCCTGCGCCGTCGTTACGTTCCTATGCAGACGATCCGTAAAGGAATGACGACATGGACCATTTTCCGAACCCGCCTCGCCCTTTCGCGCAGTCGCTTCGGATGTCTCATGCCCCCCTTTCTTTCACTGTCTCACCACACCCTCACCTCACCTGACGGAACAGTTCTTTGCCCTGACCTGACGCTCGCCTTCGGGCGCGAGCGGACGGGGATCGTGGGGCAGAACGGGTCCGGTAAATCCACGCTGCTGGCGTTGCTTGCGGCCGGGCATCCCGATGTGACCGGCTCCGGCACGGTCGGGCGGCTGGAACAGTCATTCGATGACCGGCTTGCGGTGACCGAGGCGCTGGGCGTCTCTGAGGCGCTCGGTTGTATCGCGCGGATCGAGGCAGGGGTCGCGTCGGCCGAGGATCTGAACGCTGCCGACTGGACTTTGCAGGCGCGTGTCGAGGCAGTCTTGGCTCGATTTCATCTGCCGCCCCTGCATGACCGGTTGATCGGCGACCTGTCTGGTGGGCAGCGGATGCGCGTCGGTCTCGCGCGCGTGACGCTTGAGGCGCCCGATATCCTCTTGCTCGACGAGCCGACGAACAATCTGGACGACGAAGGGCGAGCGTTGGTGCGTGATATGATCGCATCCTGGGCCGGGGGCGTCGTGGTCGCGTCCCATGATCGGGATCTTCTGGAGCGGATGGACCGGATCGTCGAGCTTACCCCCAAAGGCGCGCTCGTGACCGGTGGCGGATGGTCCGCTTACGCCGATGCGCGTGCGGCGCGGCTGGCGCGTGACCAGGCGGCGCTGGCAGTAGCGGAGCGGGACGTCGCTCGCACAAGACGAGAGATGGCCGAACGGGCGGCGCGGGCGCAGCGACGCGCGCGGCAGGGGCGGGCGCTCAGGGCCAGCGGGAGCCATGGCAAGATGCTCATGGACAAGGCGCGGGAACGGTCCCAAGGGACGCAGGCCCGGGATGCCAGGCTCGACGCGCGGCTGGCCGAGGTGGTGGAACAGGCTCAGGCACGTGCGGCGGATCGGATCGTTCCGGCGCGAGATCTGCGGATCGGGATGGACGTGCCCGACACGCATGGGGTCGTGCTTGATGCACGGCGGCTGACGGAGACACGGGGTGACTTTCGTCTCGGGCCCCTCGATCTGTCGATCCGGGCCGGGGAGCATGTGGCGCTGTCGGGACCGAACGGGTCGGGAAAGTCCACGTTGATCACCGCACTGATGCGCCTGCCCGTGAAAGGCGGCGCGGCGCTGCTGGATCAGAATATGTCTCTCATTCGGCCTGAAATCAGTATTCTTGACGCTCTGCGAAACGCGCACCATGGCCTGTCCATCAACGATGCCTATGCGACACTCGCCCGGTTTGCCTTTCGCAACGCCGATGCTGAACGCGTCGTCGGAACGCTGTCGGGTGGCGAACGGCTCCGCGCGGGGTTGGCGGTCGTGCTCGGAGGATCGCCGCCGGGTCTGCTCATATTGGACGAGCCGACCAATCACCTCGACGTGGAGGCTGTCGAAACGCTCGAAATGGCGCTGGCCGACTATGCCGGTGCGCTGATGGTGGTGTCCCATGACGCGGCCTTTCTCGACGCGATCCGCATCGACCGGGTGATCCGGCTGGCAGCCGGGGAGATCACCGACTAGGGTGCGCCCCATGCGACGTGTTCTCCTTTCCTTCGGTCACGGCTATTCGGCCCAAGCCCTGTCCCGCCGCCTTCTGCCCGAGGGCTGGCGCATCATTGGCACCACGCGTTCGGCGGACAAGGCCGACGCGCTTGCCGCCCAAGGGATCGAGCCGGTGATCTGGCCCGGCACCGACATGACGCCCTACATCGAAGAGGCGAATTTCCTGCTGACCTCAGCCGCGCCCGGCGAGGATGGCGACCCCGTGCTCGCCGAATGGCGTGACACCATCGCGGAGAACGCCGGGAATTTCCGATGGATCGGTTATCTGTCCACCACCGGCGTCTACGGTGACCATGACGGCGGCTGGGTCGATGAAGAGACCGGACTGACCCCTACGACGAAACGCGGCAAGCAGCGGGTTCAAGCCGAGGGCGAATGGTGGCATCTGGCCAAGGAGCACACGCTTCCCCTGCACATCTTTCGGCTTGCTGGGATCTACGGTCCCGGGCGCGGTCCCTTTGCCAAGGTCAGGAACGGCACGGCGCGGCGAATCGTGAAGCCGAACCAGGTGTTTTCGCGCACCCATGTGGAGGACATCGCGCAGGTGCTGGCCGCGTCCATCGCGGCGCCGCGCCCCGGTCGGATCTACAATGTCTGCGACGACCTCGCCGCGCCGCCAGAGGACGTGATCGCCCATGCGGCGGAGCTTCTGGGTCTGCCTCTGCCACCGGCCGAGGACTTTGCGACGGCCGAAATGACGCCAATGGCGCGTAGCTTCTATGCCGAATCGAAACGGGTGCGGAACGACCGCATCAAGTCCGAGCTGGGCGTGCGTCTGCTGTATCCGACCTACCGCGAAGGTCTGGCGGCGCTTCTCACAGCGGAAGGCAGTTCAGAGTAGAACCGCGATCCCGAGGAATAGCAGGAAATAGATCGGGACGATGATCCCGTGATCGAAGGACGACGCCGCGGTCTGTTCGATGATCAACTCCGGCTCGACGATCGGCTCGACCAAGGCACCCGCGAAGGCGGAGGAGGCGAGCAGGGCAAAGGCGGTTCCAAGGAGGATTTTCTTCATGGCCAGTAGCTCCTTTTCAGGGTCTTTGGCCTTATTCTTCAGGTGATCTGGGGACTGTAAACCCTTGCGACTGTCGCAGGTGGCTTTTGTGCAACTCTGTTGTCCTTTGAACGCGCCTTTGGCGCGATCAGGCGCGTTTCGCGTCCAGCGAAGCCACGCCCAGCGCAGTCTGGACCTTGTCCACGATGTCTTCGGCCATCAGCCCGGCGGTCTCATACATCTGCTCGGGCGTCGCTTGGTCGATGAAGGTGTCGGGCAGGAACATGGAGCGGTAGCGCAGCCCCGTGTCGAACATCCCGTTCTCGGCCAGGAGGTTCGCGACATGGCTGCCGAAACCGCCGATCGCGCCCTCTTCTATGGTGATGAGCACCTCGTGGTCGCGGGCGAGGCCGAGGATCATCTCGTGGTCGAGCGGTTTGGCGAAACGCGCGTCCGCGATGGTGGGCGTGATGCCCTTTGCGGCCAGCAGGCTGGCGGCGCGCTCCGCCTCGCTGATCCGCGGACCGAGGACGAGAAGCGCGACGCGGCTGCCTTCGGCCACGATCCGGCCCTTGCCGATCTCGACGGGCTTCGGCGTTTCCGGCAGGTCGGCGCCACGCCCGGCCCCGCGCGGATAGCGCAAGGCAGAGGGGCGGTCGTCGATAAGCCGCGCGGTTTCCAGCATGTTGACCAGTTCGGCCTCATCCGAGGGCGCCATGACCACGAAATCCGGGAGGTTGGACAGATACGCGATGTCGAAGCTGCCCGCATGGGTCGCCCCGTCGGCCCCGACCAGTCCGGCCCGGTCGATCATGAAGCGCACGGGCAGGCGCTGGATCGCCACGTCGTGCACGACCTGATCGTAGCCCCGTTGCAGGAACGTCGAATAGATCGCGCAAAAGGGGCGCATCCCGCCCGCGGCGAGGGCCGCGCAGAATGTCACGCCATGTTGCTCCGCGATCCCCACATCGAAGACCCGGTTCGGGTGACGTTCGCCGACGATGTCGAGCCCGGTGCCATCCGGCATCGCGGCGGTCACCGCGACGATCCGGCTGTCGGTTTCGGCCATCTTCGACAGCGTGCGACCGAAGACCTCGGTATAAGAGGGTGCGTTCGATTTGGCTTTCGTCTGCTCGCCGGTCGCCACGTCGAATTTCGCGCGTGCATGGCCCTTGTCCGGGGCGGCTTCGGCAGGCTTGTAGCCCTTGCCCTTTTTCGTGATCGCATGGATCAGGACGGGGCCGGTGGCGCGGTCGTGGACTGTGCGCAGCACGGAGAGCAGGCTTTCCATGTCGTGACCGTCTATGGGACCGACGTAGGAGAACCCCAGTTCCTCGAAGAGCGTGCCGCCCACGGTCATGCCCTTGAGCATCTCCTTGGCCCGACGAGCGCCTTCCTGGAACGGCGGGGGAAGCAGGCTCACCGCCCCCTTGGCGGCGGCGCGCAGTTCCTGGAACGGCTCGCCGGCGTAGAGCCTCGAGAGGTAGGTCGACAGCGCGCCGGTGGGCGGTGCGATGGACATCTCGTTGTCGTTGAGCACGACGAAGAGACGTTTTTTCAGGTGGCCCGCGTTGTTCATCGCCTCGAAGGCCATGCCGCCGGTCATCGCCCCGTCGCCGATGACCGCGATGGCATCACCCAGTCCGTGCTCGGTCTGCCCGCCCAGATCGCGCGCCACGGCGAAACCCAGCGCGGCGGAGATCGAGGTCGAGCTATGGGCAGCGCCGAAAGGGTCGTAGGGGCTTTCGGTCCGCTTGGTAAAGCCCGACAGTCCGTCCTTTTGCCGGATCGTGCCCATGCGGTCGCGCCGCCCGGTCAGGATCTTGTGCGGGTAGCATTGGTGCGACACGTCCCAGACGATCTTGTCGCGCGGCGTGTCGAACACGGCGTGAAGCGCGACCGTCAATTCGACCACGCCCAGACCCGCACCGAAATGGCCGCCGGTCCGCGAGACGGAATAAATCGTCTCGGCCCTGAGTTCGTCGGCCAGGCGCCGCAGGTCGGCGTTCGACATCCCGCGCAGGTCGGCGGGGGACGTGATGCGGTCCAACAGGGGTGTTGCGGGTTTATCGGCCATAGGGAGCCTCGGGTTGTCAGTTGTCGCGCGAGATAGAGAAACGGGCGGCTTCGCGCAAGTTGTCGGCCTTGCGACCATAGGGGATCAACGCGTCGCAGGCAGCCTCTACCAGCGTGTTCGCGCGGGATTTCGCCCCGTCGAGGCCGAGAAGGTTCACAAAGGTCGTCTTGCCCGCGCCGTCATCCTTCTGAACCGCCTTTCCGACCTTTTCGGGATCGCCCTCGATATCCAGGATGTCGTCGGCGATCTGGAACGCAAGTCCAAGGGCTGCGCCATAGCTGCGAAGCGGCTCGGGGTCCTCTTGCGCCATGAGCGCCCCCGCCTTGGCCGACCATTCGAAGAGCGCGCCGGTCTTGCCCGCCTGGAGCGTCGTGATGTCCTCGAGCGTCGCCGGGGCCGTCGCGTTCTTGGCCGCGATGTCCAGCGCCTGGCCCAGGGACATGCCCAGGCCACCCGCCCCACGCGCGAGGGTCGCGACCAGCCCGGCGCGCACCTCGCCGGGTCCGGTCGCAGGGTTTGCCACGAGTTCAAACGCGAGAGACTGGAGCGCATCGCCGACGAGCACCGCCATCGCCTCGTCCCATTTCACGTGGACGGTGGGCTGGCCCCGGCGCAGGTCGTCGTCGTCCATGCAGGGAAGGTCGTCATGGACGAGCGAGAAAGCGTGCATCGCTTCGATCGCGGCGGCGGGATAGCGGCTCGCCGTGTCGGGAATACCGAAGAGCCGCGCACCCTCGATCACGAGGAACCCGCGCAGACCCTTGCCCCCCTGCACGGCATAGGCCATGGGTTCCGCCATAAGCCCCTGTTTGGGAAGGTTTTCTTCAAGGCACGCGCGGGCAATACGGTTGGCCGCGTCGAGCGTGTCCGAGAACATCAGAGATCCCCGACAGGTGCCGTGCCGGTGGGGGTGCCGTCGCGGTCGAGCGTGATCGACGCGACCTTTTCCTCGGCTTCCTTGAGTTTCACCTCGCAACGCGCCTTGAGCGCCGCGCCGCGTTCGTAGAGCCGGATCGAATCCTCGAGCGCAACGTCGCCGCGTTCAAGCTGGCTCACGACCGTCTCAAGCTCGCGCATGGCTTCCTCGAAGCTCATTTCCTCGACCGGTTTTTCCGTCATGATCCCTGCTCCATCAATACTTGCACATGGGCGGCGGCGCTGTCTGCCAGCGCGTCCAAATCATATCCACCCTCGAGTGTCGAGACCAGGCGCCCGCCGCAGGTTCGGGCGGCAAGATCGCAGAGTTGGCGGGTGAGCCAACGGAAATCCTCGGTCGTCCAGTTGAGGTTGGCGAGGGGGTCGTCTTGGTGGGCGTCAAAACCGGCCGAGACGAGGATCAGCTCCGGTTCCCAATCTTCGATCCAGGGGGTGACGCGGTTGCCCCAGACGAGGCGCATATCCTCGCCCCCGGTTCCCGGGCCGAGCGGGACGTTCATGATCTGACCATGGGCGCCGCGTTCCTGCGGAGCGCCGGTGCCGGGATAAAGCGGCATTTGGTGTGACGAGACGAAACGCACCTCGGGCACGTCCCAGAGCACGTCCTGCGTGCCGTTGCCGTGGTGGACATCGAAATCGAGCACGGCAACGCGGGACAGCCCGTGATTGCGGATCGAATGAAGCGCGGCGAGAGCGACGTTCGAGAACAGGCAGAACCCCATCGCGCGGCTTTTTTCCGCGTGGTGCCCGGGCGGTCGGCAGGCGACAAAGGCATTGGAGACCTCGCCTGCGAGCACCGCGTCGACGGCAGCCACATTGGCCCCGACCGCGCGTCGCGCGGCGGTCAGTGATCCGGGCGACATGCCGGTGTCGGGGTCGATCTGGCGAAACCCGCTGTCAGGCGCGGCGACGCTGATGGCGGCGAGGTGGCTCGCCGGATGGCCAAGCAGGATCATCTCGTCCGCGCAGAGCGGCGCCTCGCGCCGGTCGAGTGCGTCGAACATCGGCGCGGCGAGCGCGTCGCGGATATGGATCAGCCGTGCGACCTGTTCCGGGTGGCCGGGCGGGTTCACATGCTCGAGGCAATCGTCGTGGAAATAGAGCGCAGTCGTCATACCGGGACGCTAGGCGGAAAGGGACGGCTTCGCAAGAAAGCCGTCCGGAGAGCCGAGGTCATGCGGGAGATGTCGCCTGCATGGCGTCGCGTTTGGAAAATTCGGCATACCAGCCGGCCAGCCCGTCGCGCCCCTTGCGCCAATCGCGCCCGCCGTGCCGGAAGTCGAGGTATCCCAGCGCGCAGCCCACGGCAATCTGGCCAGCGTCGAGCGGTCCGTAGAGATGGCTCATCCAGAGCTTCGACAGGGCGTCGAGCGCATTCTCGACCTTGCTCCACTGCGCTTCGACCCAGCCGTCGAACTGCTTGTCTTCGGGGCGCACGCGGCTCTCGTAGACCATGAGCACGGCGGCCTCCATGATCCCGTCACCGGTGGCTTCGAGCGTCAGGACCTCCCAGATATTTCGCTCGGGATAGAGGTTGCCCTTGGCCCGCGCATCGAAGAACCGCGTGATCACGCGGCTGTCGTAGAGCGTGCAACCATCGGGACGCACGAGCGCAGGAATTTTCTTGAGCGCATGGGCGACGGTCACCTCGGGCGCCGATTTGGTCGGGGTTGTGGCGACCTCGACGAACTCGATCTGATCGAGTTGATCCGTTTCACGCAGGGTGACGAGCACCTTGCGCACGAAGGGCGAGGCGGGGCTGCCCAGTAGCTGCATCATTGGGGTGTCCTTGGATGTGTGGGTCTGGGGTGTGAGGCGTCAGAGCTTGCGAAACCTCACGCGGCCCAAAGCGGCGGCGTCGAGTTCATAGGCATTCTCGCCCAGCGTGAAGGTCCGCTTCAGCCGCGCGGTGGCATTCGCCTGCTCGGGCTCCCGGCGATAGGTCATGCCCTCGTCGAGCCGGTCGAGCCCGTCCTCCGCCTTCTGGCAGCGGCGTCCCGGCGTGATCTTTCTTACCGTGCGATAAGCGGTATAGGCGACGGACCCATAGGTCACGGCGGCGATGGCGATGGGGACGAGCGGTAGCGGCATGTTAGTCTCCTTCACATTCGAGCGTATGGGACGGCGGGGGTCCTGTCCAACGAATTTGATGGCTCGATCCGGGGAAATCCGTTTGCGGCGGAGTTCGGCCAATCGGGGCTGTTCGGGGGTGGAAGAGATTCCGGGATTCTAGAATTCTAGAATCTTGGAATCGAAAAGTTTTTTTTAGTCAGACCGTTAAACAGCCTTCGTTCATGTCTTCGTTAATGTGTCAGGCGCTTTGGCCTATTTGGCACCGTCGCGACGTCGCATCAGCGTCGCGAGTGTGGGCAGTTCCGACCCGAAACCTTGCTTGATGCTTTCGGTCGCGCCGTTCCGATCGGCTTCGGTCTTGTTCTGTGATAGTTTCCACGTGCCATCGACACGGTCCACGTCCAGCCGCACCGGCACGATCGCCCGCAGGAGTTTGCCCAGCGCGACCTCATCCACCTTGTCGATGAGCCACGCAGGTTTCGGCGCGAGGCGCGCCTCGTAGGCCGCCGACTGGCGCACGAGCAGATCGCGCAAAATGTCGTCCGGCATCCGGGTCAGGGTGCCACGCAAATGCACCGCGACATAGTTCCATGTCGGCACCTGACCCGCGCTTTCATACCAATCGGGTGAGACATAGCCGTCCGGGCCGGTGACCGCGATCACGGCGGGAAGCGGGGTGTCGAGCATCCGGGCCATCGGGTTCGACCGGACGAGATGCGCCTCGGCGACCCGGCCATCTTCGGACAGGAGCACCGGGACATGCGCCATGACCGGCCCCTCCGGCCCGTTGACCGACAGGGTGCCAAAGACGCGGTCGCGGACAAAGGTCAGGTGCCGCTTGGTGGTCTCGCCGCGAAAAGCCCGGTTGGGATGCATGGTTCAGGCGATCAGCTGTTCGCCTGCGACGCCGGTGATCGTGCCTCGCACGATCTGGCCCTCGGGCTGGTCGGCTTCAAAGACCACCTCGGCGAAATGCGCCGTCCGACCCATGCGGGGGTTTTCCATGAGCACTTCATGGGTCACGCCGATCTGCGCTGCGAGGTGCTTCTGAACCGCGCGGTCCCCGGCCTCGCGCAGCCGAGCGGCACGTTCCTTGATGACTGTGCCGTTGACCTTCTGCGGGATGCGGGCGGCAGGGGTGCCATCGCGCGCGGAATAGGGAAAGACGTGCAGCCACGTGAGGTCGCAGTCGCCTACGAGCTTCAGCGAGTTCTCGAAATGCGCCTCGGTCTCGGTCGGAAAGCCCGCGATGATGTCGGCGCCGAAAGTGATGCCGGGCCTCAGGCGCCGCGCGTCTTCGCAGAAGCGGATCGCATCGTCGCGCAGGTGGCGACGCTTCATCCGTTTGAGGATCAGGTCGTCGCCGTGTTGCAGGCTCAGGTGCAGATGCGGCATGAGACGCGGCTCGGTCGCGATCGCCAGCATCAGGTTGTCGTCGGCTTCGATGGAATCGATGGACGAAATTCGCAGGCGGGGCAGGTCCGGCACGAGCCGCAGGATGCGCATGACGAGATCGCCCAAACGCGGCGAGCCGGGCAGGTCGCCACCCCAGGACGTCAGGTCCACGCCGGTCAGCACGACCTCGTTATAGCCGCGATCCACCAGCCGCTTGATCTGATCGACCACGACCCCCGCCGGGACCGAACGCGAATTGCCCCGGCCATAGGGGATAATGCAAAACGTGCAGCGGTGGTCGCAGCCGTTCTGAACCTGCACATAGGCGCGGCTTCGCGTCCCGAACCCGTCGATCAGATGCCCGGCGGTTTCGGTGACGGACATGATGTCGTCCACCTGCACCTTCTCGGTCCGCTCCATGAGCCCCATCCAGGTGGCGGGCTCCATCTTTTCGGCATTGCCCACGACCAGATCGACCTCGGACATGGCGGCAAAGGTCTCGGGCTCGGTCTGGGCCGCGCAGCCGGTGACGATGAGCTTGGCGTTCGGGTTGTCGCGGCGGAGCTTGCGGATCTCCTGCCGCGCCTTGCGCACCGCTTCTGCGGTTACGGCGCAGGTGTTCACCACGACCGCGTCATTCACGCCGGCGGCATCCGCGAGCGCCTTCATCGCCTCGGTCTCGTAGGCATTCAGACGACAGCCGAGCGTCGCAAAGATCGGGGCCTTGGCCTCCATCACGCCTGCTCCAGGGCGTTGGTCAGGAAATCGGCGGTCAGCACCGCGTCGGCCACATGGGCCGTGGGTCCGGTCATCCAGACGCCATCCTCGCGCCAGTCGAGGGTGAGCCAGCCGCCGTCGACCTCCATCCGCACGCGGCGGTCGGTCAGGCCACGGGTCGCGGCGGCTACGGCGGTGGCACAGGCCCCCGATCCGCAGGCGAGCGTGATGCCGGTGCCGCGTTCCCAGACACGCATCCGGATCTCGTCACGCGCGCGCACCTGGGCGAATTCGACATTCGTGCGCTCCGGGAACAGCGGGTCTGTTTCTACCGTGCGACCCCATTTGGCCACGTCTACCGCTTCCGCATCCTCGACGAAGAACACCGCATGGGGATTGCCCATGCCCACGGCCATCGGGTCGCCGTCGAGCGGCAGGTGCTCGACGCCCATCTCCCGCGCCAGCGGAACCTCGCGCCAGTCGAGCTGGGGCGGCCCCATGTTCACATGCACCGCCCCGTCGATCAGCCGCGCCTCGAGCAGGCCGCGCGCGGTGCGGATCGTGACTTGGTCCCGGCCGGTCTGGTCGAACATATAACGGGCGACGCAGCGGGTCGCATTCCCGCAAGCCCCCGCCCGGCTCCCATCCGCGTTCCAGAAATCGAGCTCGATGTCCGCCCCGGTCTGGCCCGTGTCGCTGTCGCGAATCTCGGCCAGCTGGTCAAAGCCCACGCCGCGATGCCGGTCGCCCAGCGCCTTGGCCAAGGGTTCCGTCACGCGTGCGGACATGCCCCGTGAATCGATGATCACGAAGTCATTTCCGGCGCCGTGCCATTTCATGAATGGCAGGCTCATATCAGCGCGGCTTGCGTCCATGAGGGCGCATATACGCCTGTCGGATGCGCTTTTCCAGCATCCCGCGCCGCGTCGATTTGGCCACTGGCAAGAAAGACGCAAGATTCCGGGAATTTGGGGCTTGACCCCACCCCTCACCGTCTTTAGTCAGCGCGCCACAGTGGGCCGTTAGCTCAGTTGGTAGAGCAACTGACTTTTAATCAGTGGGTCGCAGGTTCGAATCCTGCACGGCTCACCACTGAAACCAGAAAGTCAGAGAGTTTCTCGGTTTTTCTACCGCTTGGTCGGTAATCTCCAGCCCTTTCATCCTTTGCCAAGATCGAATTCTTGCGCCGGTGTCTGACCATCGGGGAAAAGCGTATGGGCAATGTTGGCTTTATTGATTCTTGTGCCTTGCTTGACGCGATTGGCGAAGCGGCATTCAGGATCAACTAGAACGATCTCGCTCAATGGGACCACTCATTGAGAAAGATTGGACAATAGCGCATGCGACAAAGACTCAATAGCAGCGTCGACTGGATCCCGCGAGGAGCCTTAGGGAATCTTCTTCTCGAGTTCTGCGGCCGGGTGCGTTGATCAGGAAAGCGGTTCCTGCAGGAGCATGGCCTCAGGCCGTCGAACACGTCATCAGGAACCGGGCTGTCACGTCGTGGCGCGCAGGGACACAACCTCGGTCACGGCGTTGGTGACGTGACACGTCCAAGGGCCTCGCATCTCGAGCGTCGGAAACCGCTTGGCCATCGCCGCGACGGCTTCCTGCAACTCGATCCGGGCCAGCGTCTGCCCAAGGCAGGAATAGGGCCCGCCGCCGAACTGCAACGCTCGGACCATACGGCGATCCAGCCGAAACGCATGAGGATCGGGAAATCGCTCGGGATCCCGGTTTGCCGCCAGGGTCGAGACAAAGACCCAGTCGCCCGCGTCCAAGGCATGGCCGTTAAGCTCGGTTGCTTCATGCGCCTGCCGAAACACCGTGTTGAAGCGCGGCGCTAGGCGCATAGCCTCTTCGATTGCGGCGGGGATCAGCGTCGGGTCGTCCACGATGGATTTCCAGCGCGCAGGCTCCGACAGCAGCATGCCCAGCACGAGACCCAGTTGATGCACGGTGTTGTCGACGCTGGCCTGCAACAGCGCGATACCTTCGTAGATCAGTTCCTCTTCGGTCTGAAGGCCGTCGATCTGCTGTCGGATCATGATCGAGGCAAAATCGTCGCCCAGTCCCTCGCGGCGCCGGGCCCCCAGGTGTTCGCGTACGAAATCCCGTGTCGTGTCGAAGGCGTCTATGCTGTCCTGACGCCGGGCGCGGTCGCCGGTCAGGATCGGCGCGAGCGTCCGGTCCGACAGGCTCGCTACCAATGGCGCCTTATCCAGCGGCGCGGCGACGAGGTGGCAATAGACGCGGGACGGCACTTTCCACGCGATGTCGGCCATGAGGTCGATGTCCCGTCCGGCGGGAATGTCGTCCAGAACATCCTCGATGATCTGCCTTAGGTCCGCGGTCAGCCGCTTGACCTGCGGTCCGGCGAGAAGCACGGCGAAAGGCCGCCGCAGGGTCCGCCGATGTGCGCCCTCCGTGGTGACCAGCATGTTTTCCCAGTCATCTCGCGCGGGTCCCTCGGTGATGCCAAGATCGTCGAGCCTTCGCTGGAACGACACGCCCTTGGCCAGCGACGGGTGTTCCAGCGCGGCAACGGCGGGCGCGAAATGCAGCACTTCGAGCCCCCGCGACGAGGTCACTGCCCATGTTTCGGCACTTAGCCGATCAAGGTCGTCCCGCTCGGTGCCCAGCACCTCGACATGTGGGAGTCCCGCCATCGGTCAGTCCACCTTGCCCATGTCCTTGAGCACTTCGTTCGCGGCCTTGAAGGCATCGAGACCCGCGGGAATGCCGCAATACACGGTTGCATGCAGCAGTGTTTCGCGAATTTCCTCGACGCTGACCCCATTGTTCACCGCGCCGCGCACATGCAGCTTGATCTCGGCGGCCCGGTTCAGAGCGGTGAGCATCGCGAGGTTCAGCATCGAGCGTGTCTTGCGGTCGAGCGTGTCGCGACCCCAGGCATAGCCCCAGCACCATTCGGTCGTGATATGCTGAAACTCCATCATGAAGTCGTTCGCCCGTTCGATGGAACCGTCGACATATTCCGAGCCGAGCACTTCGCGACGCAGGTTCAGACCTTCATCAAAAAGCTGACCGATAGTTTTTTCTTGGTTTGTCATGGAGTCTGACCCTTGTTTTTTGCCATACAAAAATACAATGTTGAGGGAGGCCGTCTGATACTCAGGCCACCGCCCCCATCCTGACCGGTGACGGAACGTCCCGGTCCATTCAGTTGCCAATGCGAAGGAGCCACTTCATGCCAGCCACACCCAGGTCCCAAGACATGAACCTTCGCGTCGAAACCCTTCCGGGCCTTCGCGAACAGGTGGCCCAACGGCTTCGCATGGCGATTGTCACGGGTCATTTCAAACCCGGTGAGCGCCTGATCGAGCGGGAGCTTTGCGACATGATGGGCGTCTCCCGCACATCGTTGCGCGAGGCGCTGCGCGAGCTTCAGGCGGATGGATTGATTACGCTCAAGCCGAACAAGGGGATGAGCGTTTCGGTCCTGACGCAGGACACGGCCCGCTCGATCTACGAGGTGCGTCAGATGCTTGAGGGTCTGGCGGCGCGGCTGTTCGCGCGCAACGCGACGTCTGAACAGATGGCGGCCCTGCGCGCGAGCGTGGAGGAGCTTGCGGGCGTCTACGACAACTTCTCGGCCGAGGATTTCATCGACGTGAAGGGCCGGTTCTACGACATTCTCCTGGAGGGTGCCGGCAACGAGGTCGCCGCCGACATGCTGCGCCGTATCCATACCCGCGCCTCGCAACTGCGCGTGGTCTCGCTGTCGAGCGCCGAGCGCGCCCAACAGTCGATCCGGGAGCTTCGTGCCTTTTGCGACGCGCTCGAGGCACGGGACGAGGACCTCGCCTGGACGCTGTGCCTCGAACATGTCCAGATGGCCGCCAAGGCCGCCCTGCAATCCATTCCCGAAGCCAGCGCCCGCGACGACTGACGCGGCGCGGACCCTTGCCGGGACCGGATCGAGGAAAGGCGGCGCGACCGTCATCTCAGACCGACTTGATCGTGATGCCGCCATCGGCGCGCAGGATCGTTCCGGTGACGAAGCCCGCGTCGGCGGACAGGAGATAGGCAATCGCGGCGGCGATGTCTTCTTCCGTGCCGAGACGGCCAAGCGGCGTCTGCGACCGGCGTTTGTCGTAGCCTGCATCGTCCACGATGGTCCGCGCGCCCGGTGTCGGCACCGCGCCCGGTGTCACCGCATTGACGCGAACGCCCTTGGGGCCAAGCTCGACCGCGAGCTGACGGGTGATCGCCGCCACCGCCCCCTTGATCGCGGTATAGGACGAGGTGCCGGCAGAGCCAACTTCGGCCACCGGCGAGGTGATGTTCACGATGGCGATCTCGGTCTCGGCCCGGTGCGCGAGCAGCGCCTGAACGCCCCAGAACGGACCTTTGACCCCGACGTCGAGCATCCGGCCCAGAACGTTGTCCGTCACCTCCTCGACCGGTTCGTAGCGGATCCAGATCGCGTCGTTGACGATGCCCGTCAGCGGCCCGAACTCCGAAGCGAGCGTTGCCGCCGCCTCCATCACCTGTCCCCGATCCGAGGCGTCAGCGACCAGGGGAAGAGCCCGGCCTCCGGCTTCCGAGATCGCTTCCGCCGTGCTGCTTGCGAGGTTCTCGTCAATGTCGAGCACGCCGACCGCCGCACCCCGTGCAGCGAGAAGCCGCGCCGCCGCTGCGCCGATGCCGCGCCCGGCGCCGGTGATCAGGACAACCTGTCCCGCATGTCTGCCTGCGTTGATATCCGTCATGTCTTCCTCCCGCGTCGCGGTGTGCTGTGGCGCGGGCTGTCAGCCCGCGGTGTTGTCCGGCACGCCGCCGTAGAGCGACCATAGGCCGGTGGCGAGCGTGCCGCTGTCGACGGGCAATTCGATGCCCGTGATCGCGCCTGCCTCGTCCGAGAGCAGGAAATGGATCGCGTTCGCCACCTGTTCGGGCATCACGAGTCGCCCGAGCGCGGTCTGGCGGATCATTACCTCAGGACTGCGCTCGCCGCGGGCATAGCTCGCCTCGACCGCAGGGGTGCGGGTCGGACCGGGATGCACGACATTGAGCCGCACCCCCTCGCGGCCCCAGGCCACGGCGAAGTTCCGGGTCATGTTGATGATCCCGGCCTTGGTCGGGCCATAGGCCATGAGCGGGCTGGAGTTCATCGAAGTGATCGAGCCAACCGTGACGATGGACCCGCTGCCCCTTTGGCGCATCGGGTTGCCGAAGGCATTGAGCGTCCTGAAGGTGCCCGTCAGGTTCACCTTGAGGATCGCCTCCCATTCGTCGGGGTCCTGATCCTGCGGATTGTGCGGGTTTTCGAGATGCGCCGCCACGCAGGCCAGACCCGAGACCGGACCCATATTCGCCTCGACCCAGTCAGCAGCTGCTTGAATGCTTGCGCCGTCGGCAAGGTCGATCTCATGCGCGACACCCCCGGTCTCATCCGCGATCTTGCGGGCGAGGTCCATGTCGCGGTCGAGAATGGCCACCTGCCATCCTGCGGTCCGAAGGCGGGCGACAGTGGCGGCGCCGATGCCGCCCGCACCGCCGGTCACGGCAGCCACGAGATTCCGTGTTGTATCGCTCATTCTCAAAGCCCCGCGTAGAGTGCTTCGATGATGCGGCGGGCGCGCGGGCCGTTGTCACCGCGTGCGTGCATCTTGTTACAGGAATAGGCGAAACCGATCTTGGCGTCCGGGTCACCGAAGCCGATCGAACCGCCAAAGCCGTGGTGGCCAAATGCGCGCGGGTTCGGGCCCATCCAGACAGCCTCTTCCGTGTTCAGAAGAATGCCGCGCCCTTGATGGTAATGGCGCTGCTGCATCTGTTCATACTGATGATGTTGCTCGGTGATCATGTCCTCGACCGTTTCGGGCGACATGAGCGTCACGCCATCGAGCGACCCGCCACGCGCGACGGCGCCATAGACCTTGGCAATCGTGCGCGCGGTGCCGTGGCCGTTCGCGCTCGCGATTTCCGCCGTGCGCCAGCCGTGAGAATTGAGCGTGTCGCCGATGGGCTCGTCCGGATGCTGGGCAAAGCCCTTGGCAAGCAGCGTGTCGGGCTCGGTGTCCTTGCGTTCGAGGAGCGTGCCCGCGAGGGTCGGAACCAGCGTCGCGACGCGGTCTTCGATCTCGGCCTCGGTCAGGTCGCCGATCTTGTAATCGCCGCCCAGCGGCTGGATTACCCGTTCCTGGATCAGGTCCTTGAACCGCTTCCCGGTCACGCGGCGGGCGATTTCCCCCAGCAAGTTGCCCTGCGTGTGGATGTGATAGGCGGCGATAGTGCCCGGCTCCCACAGCGGCGCCTGTTTTTCCAGCGCCGAGACGATCAGGTCACAGTCGAAGATCGCGCCCTTGTAGAGGGGATCGGTCACCACCGGCAGCGCGCAGGTATGGTCGAGCACCATGGCGACCGTGATGTCCTCCTTCCCGTTCTGCGCGAATTCGGGCCAGTAGGTCGCGACCTTTTCCTGCGGGTCGATCAGACCCTCGGAAATGAGGCCGTTGAAGGTGATGCCCGAGACGCCCTTGGCTACCGACATCATGCAGACGATCGTGTCTTTGTCCCAAGGCTTCGAATGGTCGGCATCGCGATAGCCGCCCCACAGGTCGGCGACCTGCTCGCCGTCCACGAAAATGGCCGTCGATGCCCCGATTTCTTCCTCCACCGCGAAGTTTTCCGCAAAGGCGTCGGCCACGGCTTCGTGCCCATCTTTCACCCAGCCGGTGAGATGAAAATCGTGGCCGCGCGCGGTCACAACCTTGTCGAATTGCATTGGGGTCCTCCGAGTGTTTGGTCGTTGATTATCAGTTTGTATGACAATATGTCAACAGACCGTATGAAGCTACGTGACGCGATCAGGCGATCGGCGCGAGGTCGAGCCGCAGGATATCCGGTTCGTCCGTGCTGATTGCGGGCCAGCGCAGGCGCACTTCCGGGTCATGGCCCGGGATCAAGAGATCCGGGTCGCCGCCTGCCAAAGCCTCGCAGCGGGCGAACCCCTCAAGCATGTCGCCCACATGATAGACCAGCGGGAAGGGCGCGCGACGGGTGCGGTTTTCCGAGAAGTGGAAGGCATCCGAAGCCAGCACCAGCGGGCCGCGCTGGGTCATCACTCGCACCACCTGAAGCCCCCCGGTATGGCCGCCGACGCGATGCAGCGTGATACCGGGCGCGAATTCAGTGTCGCCGTCGTGGAATGTCATGCGTCCCCCGTGAACCAGCCGCACCGCGTCCACAACGTCTTCGACATTGAAAGGCGCGGACAGGCAGGCGTGGCACATAGGCCGTCCGGTTGCATAGGCCATCTCGGCATCCTGCACGTGGAACTGCGCCTTGGGGAAATCGCCCATGGTGCCCGCGTGATCGTAGTGCAAATGCGTCAGGATGACGTTCCGCACCTCGCCAGCGTCGATCCCGATTCGCGCGAGCATCTCGGTTGGAGGGGCTATGAGGATGCGCCCGCGCTTGGCCGCCTGCTCGGGGCCAAATCCCGTGTCGACCACCACATCGCCCTTTGGGCCACGGATCACCCAGACAAAATAGTCCAGCGGCATGGGTCCGTCGTGCAAGTCCATTCCGGGCATGAAGTTCTCGCGCCGAGGGCGATCCGGGGACATCGTGGCATAGCGTAGAGCATAGACCTGGTACATATCGCTCCTCATCTCCTCGCGATTCTTCCTTGAGTTATCATATCGTCATGTTGTATGACAAACTGCCAATGTGGCAAAAACGAATTTCGCAAGGCCACCTTGCGCATGACCTTCAGGGGAGGAAACCATGAAATTCTCAACGCTCGTCGTCTCGGCGGTTGCAGCACTGTCCTTCGGCTCTGCGAGTTTCGCGCAGGACTATCCGGAGATGAAACTGCGCTATTCCTCGAACATTCCCGAGGTGGTGAACACATCCGCGATCGACACCTATTTCTCGTCCGAGATCGAAAAACGGTCCGGCGGCAAGATCACGATCCAGCACTTCTGGGCCAATACGCTGGGTGGCGAGGCGGAAATCGTTGACCTCGTGGGCT